>NZ_LVCV01000391.1 GCF_001647195.1 Rhodococcus sp. EPR-157
TGCGTCTCGATCACTCCGACCAGCCAGTGCACGCTGCCACGGGCCCGCTCCTCGAGCGAACCCGTGGGCAGGTGCACGTCCTCGATCGGCGGCACGGTGACCAGGAAGCGAACGCTCTCGATGTACAGATCACGCTTGCTGCCGATGTAGTGGTGAATGAGCCCGCGTGCCACGCCGGCGGAGGCTGCCACGTCGGACATCGAGACCTCGGCATACGGTTTGTCACCGAACAAGCGAACGGCGCTGGCCAAGATCTGCGTCCGTCGCTCGTCCGGTTCGAGTCGATTCCACTTGGGTGTACTGGCAGCCGGCATGGTTCTCATGATTGCATCGAACCGACAGCGCGACGCGTCAGAGGTACCGCTCGGTCCGTGGCCGCAGCGACTTCGGCACGACGAACCGATCGCCGTAGCGTGCTCGCAGTTCGTCTGCCCGACGCACGAATCCCTGCAGGCCGCCGTCGAACTGATTGACGAACTGCAGCACGCCACCGGTCCACGCGGGGTAGCCGATGCCGAGAATGGAGCCGATGTTCGCATCGGCGACCGTGCGCAGGACACCTTCGTCGAGGCACGCGATCGAGTCGAGTGACTGCGCGATCAGCATGCGATCCATCATGTCCTCGAACGGAATTCCGTGATCGGGGCGGTGGTAGTGCTCCACCAGGCCCGGCCAGAGTCCGGCCTTGGTGCCGTCCTCGGCGTACTCGTAGAACCCACGTCCGGCCTTGCGGCCCGGGCGATCGAACTCGTCGACCAGGCGATCGACCAGCGCGTAGGAGTTCGAGACGATCCACGGTCGACCGTCTGCGCGGGCAGCCTCGGCCATGCCTTCGCGGATGTGCCGCGAGAGAGTCAGCGAAATCTCGTCCATCAGTGCCAGCGCACCGGACGGATAACCGGCCTGGAGTGCTGCCTGCTCGACGGTTGCCGGGTGCACGCCCTCGGCAACCAACGAGATCGCCTCGTCCATGAACCTGCCGATGACGCGGGTGGTGAAGAAGCCGTGACTGTCTCCGACGACGATCGGCGTCTTGCCGATCAAGCGAACGAAATCGAACGCGCGGGCAAGGGCCGAGTCGCTGGTGTGTGCTCCCACAACGATTTCCACCAACGGCATCTTGTCCACGGGGGAGAAGAAGTGCGTGCCGATGAAGTCCGAGGTGCGTGAGACTCCCTTGGACAGTTCGGTGATGGGCAGCGTCGAGGTGTTCGAGCACAGCAGTGCGTCGACGGTCAGGTACTTGTCGACGGCCTCGAAGGCACTCTGCTTGACGGCAGGATCCTCGAACACGGCCTCGACGACGAGATCGCAGCCCTCGGCGTCGGCCGCGTCGGAACTGGGCGTGATGAGCGCCAGTACCGCATCGGCATCGGACTGGGTCTTGCGTCCCTTCGCGACTGCCTTGCCGAGAATCGAACGGGCGTAATCTTTGCCGCGCTCAGCGGACTCGATGGAGACATCGCGCAGCACGACGGGAACCTTTGCCGAGGCGACGACATAGGCGATAGCGGCACCCATCATTCCGGCACCGATCACCAGCACCTTCTCGGGCACCCGGTGCGGCTCGGCCGTCGGACGAGATCCACCCTTGTTGATGGATCCGAGATCGAAGAACATCGACTGGATGAGGTTGCCCGAAACAGGCCCACAGGCAAGTGCGGTGCAGTGCCTGGTTTCCACGAGCGATGCCGAATCGAAGTCCAGCACCGATCCCTCCACCGCAGCTGCGACGACCGCGATAGGGGCGGGCATCGGCGCGCCCTTGACCTGCTTGCGCACCGTTGCCGCGAATGCAGGCAACTGTGCGGCCACCGCAGGTGAGGCCGCGGTCCCGCCGGGAATCTTGAAACCCTTCTTGTCCCAAGGCTGTACAGCCTCAGGATTGGCGACGATCCAGGCGCGCGCGTTGGCCATCATCTGCTCGTGTGTGTCGACGACCTCGTCGACGAGCCCGAGTTCGAGCGCCTGCGCCGGCCGATACCGCTGGCCTTGCCCGACCACCTGGGTCAGAGCTTTGACGATGCCGAACATGCGGACCGTCCTGGTGACTCCGCCGGCTCCGGGCAGAAGCCCGAGAGTGACCTCGGGGAGCCCGAAGCGAGCGTTGCTCTTGCTCAGGGCAATTCGACGATGACATGCCAGCGCGATCTCGAAACCTCCGCCGAGAGCGGTGCCGCCGAGCGCTGCCACGACCGGCTTGCCCAGCTTCTCGAGCCGGCGAAATTTGTCCTTGGTGAAATCGAGAGCGTCGGCGATGGCCGCATGGTCGGCGGGACCGGCGTCGCGCAGCAGCTCGAGGTCGCCACCGGAGAAGAAGGTGTCCTTTCCGGACGTGACGATGACACCGTCGTACGCATCGAGGTTGGCCTCGAGCCAGTCCACAGTCTGCTCGAGCGATTCGCCGAACGCGGTGTTCATGGTGTTGGTGGACTGTGTCGGGTCGTCCATCGTCAGCACGAGTACGCGGTCGGTGCCGATCTCGCCGGTGATCGTGGATGTCCGCAGAGCAGGGGATGTCGTGTTCATCTCAGTTCCTCGGTCGGTGGTCTCTCGCGGGGTGTTCACAGGCGCTCGATGATGGTGGCGACGCCCATTCCGGCACCGATGCACAGCGTGATCAGTGCATATCGCTCGCCACGGCGCTCGAGTTCGTCGAGCGCCATTCCGGTGAGCATCGCACCCGTTGCGCCCAGTGGGTGGCCCATCGCGATCGCGCCACCGTTGACGTTGATGCGGTCGTGATCGATGTCCAGCTTCTTTGCGTAGTTCAGGACCACGGAGGCAAATGCTTCGTTGACCTCGAACACGGCGATGTCGTCGAGGGTGAGACCGGCTGCGGCCAGCACCTTGTGGGTGGCGGGAACCGGACCGGTGAGCATCAGCGTCGGATCCGATCCGGCAACGACTCCGGCGACGACACGTCCGCGCGGGGTCAATCCGCCTGCACGACCGGCTTCCTCGGAACCGATCAGAACCATCGCGGTGCCGTCGACGATTCCGGACGAGTTTCCGGCGTGGTGGACGTGATCGATGCGCTCGACCTCGGTGTACTTCTGCATGGCGACGGCGTCGAACCCTGCAAGCGCACCCATCTGGGCGAACGAGGGCTTCAGAGCCGCGAGATCGGCTGTGGTGGTCTCGGGTCGCATGATCTCGTCGTGATCGAGCATCAGTCGGCCGTTCGCGTCGAACACCGGGATGACCGACTTCTCGAAGTGACCCATCGACCAGGCGTGCGCTGCTCGCTGCTGGCTGCGCACCGCGAAGGCGTCGACCTCGTCGCGATCGAATCCCTCGATGGTCGCAATGAGGTCGGCGCTGACGCCCTGGGGGACGAAGTAGCTGTTGTAGTTCGTCACGGGGTCGCACGGCCACGCGCCACCGTCCGCGCCCAACGGCACGCGCGACATCGATTCGACACCGCCCGCGACGATCAGTCGATCCCAACCGGACCGAACACGTTGTGCGGCAGTGTTGACGGCTTCGAGGCCCGATCCACAGAACCGGTTCAATTGGACGCCGGCCACGCTGTCCGGCAGACCGGCGACCATGGCAACAGTTCGGGCGATGTCGCACCCTTGGTCACCGACCGGAGTGACGACACCGAGCACTATGTCGTCGATCAGTGCCGGGTCGAGTTGAGAGTTGCGAGAGAGCAACGTGGACAACGTACTCGCGGCCAGATCGACCGGTTTGATGGTGTGCAGTGAGCCGGAGCTCTTACCGCGGCCACGCGGGCTGCGAACTGCGTCGTAGAGGAACGCCTCCATGGCGGTGCCTTTCTGGGCGGGAGTGGAGCCTGCGGAATGACCCTGGATCAGCGGGAGTGGAGCCTGCGGAATGACCCTGGTTTCAGAGCGAACGAGAGATGAGGTCTTTCATGACTTCGTTGGCGCCGGCGTAGATGCGGGCGATGCGGCCGTCGACGAACATGCGGGCAATGGGGTATTCCTCCATGTAGCCGTATCCGCCGAAGAGCTGCAGGCATCTGTCGACCACCTCGAACTGCCGGTCCGTGGTCCAGTACTTCACCATCGCGGCGGTCGTGACGTCGAGTTCGGCTGCGATGTGCTTGGCGACGGCGTCGTCGACGAAGGTGCGGACGACACGGCCGATCGTCGCGCATTCGGCGAGCTCGAACTTCGTGTTCTGCAGATCGAACAGGGTCTTTCCGAAAGCGCTGCGAGACTTGGTGTACTCGACTGTCTGCTCCACGGCGGCTTCGATCATGGCGGCCGCGGCGATACCGCAGATCAAGCGCTCCTGAGGGAGTTGCTGCATCAGCTGGGCGAAGCCGCGGCCTTCCGAGTCGCCCAGGATGTTCGCGGCGGGAATGCGCAGGCCGTCGAAGGTGAGTTCGGCGGTGTCCTGGCCCTTCTGGCCGATCTTGTGCAGCACTCGTCCTCGGTGGAATCCTTCGGTGTCGTCGGAGACCTCGGCGACGAGCAGTGACAGTCCTCGGGCTCCCGCGGACGGGTCGGTCTTGGCGGCGATGATGATCAGATCGCAGTGAGCACCGTTGGAGATGAACGTTTTTCCGCCGGTCACGACGTAGTCGTCGCCGTCGCGCACCGCGCGGGTGGTGATGCCTTGCAAGTCCGAGCCGGTGCCCGGTTCGGTCATCGCGATGGCACCGATCCACTCGCCCGAGCACAGCTTCGGCAGCCACTGCTGCTTCTTCTCCTCGGAGGCGTAGGCCAGGATGTAGTGCGGGACGATGCCGCTGTGCACTCCCAGCTGCATCGACGAGTCGCCGGAGCGGACCTGCTCTTCGAACAGCACGGCCTCGTGGCGGAAGTCGCCTCCGCCGCCGCCGTACTGCTCCGGTACCGACATGCCGAGCAGACCGAGGCTGCCCGCACTGCGGTAGACCTCGCGGCTGGGGCGTCCGGCGGCTGCGAACTCCTCACGGTGCGGCGCGACCTCTTTCTCGAAGAATCCTCGAGCGAGCTGTCGCACGTCCGCGAGCTCGGTGGCGAGTTCGGCGTTGGTGCGGTCTGCGAGTGCAGTCATGGCGGGTCCTTGGCTCGAAGCGCACTGTCGTTTATTGGCGCTGTGCCAATAAACCATGCCTCGCGTATCCACGGATGTCAACAACGGACCTGGAAGGCTCTAGTTCTGCTCGAGAATCGCTGCGACCGATTCGACCTGATCGGCGATACGAGGGCCCCATCGACTCGACACGTCCTCGTCGACCACGACGACCTGGCCCTCGCGCACTGCGGTGGTCGTGTTCCATCCGGGACGGTCGGACACCGATTCGACCGTCACTCCACAGCATTGGGAGTCAGCAAGGAAGACGAAGTCGGGGTCGGCGGCGACGACTCCCTCGTCGGACATCTGGGGATAGTCGCTACCCGCCCCGTCGGCGATGCTCGTCAGGCCGAACAGCCCATAGATCTGACCGATGAAACTGGCGCTCGCCACGGTGTACAGCATCGAATCGAGCTCGTGAAAGTACGTTGCCTCTCGCGCCGGAACGCCGGCGACGGCAGCGTCCACACGCGAGCGCATGTCGCCGACCAGCGTCTCACCCTCCTCGGGGTGACCCGCTGCGTCGGCCACCTGCTCGATCTGGGAATAGGCGTCGTCGATGCTCGTCGCCGCGGGGAGCAGGAGTACCGGGACATCGGCAGCGCCGAGCGCGGCGACGAGTCCGCCGATGTCGTCGGATGCGATGACCAGATCGGGCTCGTATTCGACGATCGCCTCGAGGCTCGGGGTGTACGCGGACAGTTCGGTGCGTGGCGCATTCTCCGGGTAGTCCGACTGGCTGTCGACGCCGACCACTTGATCACCGGCGCCGACGGCGAACAGAGTCTCCGTTGCCGACGGACTCAGCGAGACGATGGAGTCGGGGCGGTCGGCGACGGTGGTGTCGGTCGTCGAGTCCGGCGTGCTGCATCCCGACACAGCGAGGGTGGCGGTCAACGCCACGGCAGTCAGGATTTCCTTCGGTCGCACGTGGTGGACTCCTCGTCGCATTGGTCAGTCGTCGGTGTCAAGAAGCTGACGGTAGGCCTCGGCGAGGAGATCGGCCGCCAGGTCGTCGCTGTGATCGGCTGCGGCAGGCCTACTTTCGGTCATCAACCGCGAATTGAGGGAATAGCAGAGGTCGTCGAACAGGCTGTCGTCGATCCCGAAGGACACTTCAGCTTCGTCGGTCAGCAACGCCCCGATGTCGATCCGCCAGGTCCATACGTCGTGTTCGGGGTACGTCCCACGTGCAGCGGAGACCAACTCGGTCGAGATGGTGAGTTGCTCGTCCGAATACCCCTCGGGGAGATCGGTGTTCACTGTCATTTCGAGCTCGATCGAATCGTCGTCGTCATTGGTGAACTCGGTGACGACCAGCGTATCCAGATCGCCGCATGTGAGCGTCAGAAGTACGCGCTCGTGCGGGGATTCGCGCGTCAAGGCTCCGACCGTCCACCCGTGACGCACAGTGTTCGCGGGATCCGAAATTGTCGTGTTGATGTAGTCGGCGACGATGTTGCGGATGTCCGCGTATGCGAGATGGTCGGACAGCAGCCAGAACCGTCGGCGGTGTTCGGACGTCGAACCGTTCAGTAGCGTCGTGCGCTCGGCTCGCTCGGTCGGAAAGGTGAAGTTCTCGGTTGCCGCCATAGCTGTCGATCTAACTCCCTCGGTGCGGTCATTCCCAATCGGGCCGAACGGCTGGGGTCGGTTGGGTGCCCATCTGGTGTGAGCCGGGCACGCAAAACGGACGAACGACGTCTTCGACAAGACAAGGCCGGGTCGGACTACCGACCCGGCCTTTCTCGTTCGCAGATTACTTCTTCGACACTCGTACGAGCTTCTTGTTGACGAATTCGTCCATTCCCCATGGGCCGAGTTCCCGGCCGACGCCCGAGCGCTTCACTCCACCGAACGGTAGACCGGGGAGGGTGGTGCCGTGCTCGTTGACGAATGCCATGCCGACGTCGAGTTGTTCGGCAACAGTCCTGGCGTTGGCGAGGTCGGTGCTCCACACCGATCCGCTGAGACCGAAGGCAGATTCGTTGGCCAATGCGATGGCCTCGTCGGCATCCTTCACCTTGTAGACGACGCCAGCGGGTCCGAACAGTTCCTCACTGTAGGCCCGCATGTCCGGGGTGACGCCGGTCAGCAGTGTCGCTTCGACGAAGGCGCCGGGACCGTCGATCTTCTTGCCGCCGGTGTGCAATGTTGCGCCCTTGGAGACGGCGTCGTCGATTTGCTCGATGAGGTTGTCGGCCGCGGTCTGCGAGGACAGGGGGCCGAGTGTTGTTTTCTCGTCGAGCGGGTCGCCGGTGACGGTGGCCGCGAACGATTCGGTCAGTTTGGCGACGAACTCGTCGTAGTACGGCTCGGTCACGAGAATTCGCTTTGCAGCGTTGCAGGCTTGTCCCGCATTCGACAGTCGTGCACGAGTTGCCGATTCGACGGTTGCGTCGATGTCATCGGTGTCGAGAACGATGAACACATCCGACCCGCCCAGCTCGAGCACGACTTTCTTGAGGTTGCGTCCCGCTGTTTCGGCGACGCTGGTGCCCGCGCGCTCGCTGCCGGTCAGGGATACGCCCTGCACTCGCGGATCGGCGATCATGTCGGCAATCTGCTCGTTCGTGGCGAAGATGTTGACGTACGCATCCTCGGGCAACGCTGCCTGATGGAAGATCTCCTCCATGAGCAACGCCGATTGCGGGCAGTTCGGAGCGTGCTTGAGCAGAATCGTGTTGCCTAGCATCAGGTTCGGCGCTGCGAAGCGCGCGACCTGGTAGTACGGGAAGTTCCACGGCATGACGCCGACGAGTGCGCCGATCGGTTTGCGCTGTAGCACCGACTCTTCGGCGCCGGGTACGTCGAGTCGTTCCTCTTCGAGTAGTGCCGGTCCGTGGTCGGCGTAGTACTTGTAGATGGCCGAGGACAGCTTCACCTCACCCCGCGCTTCGGCGAGCGGCTTTCCCATCTCCAGCGAGATGCTTCGAGCGAGCTCGTCGGCTCGTTCGGTGTAGATGTCTGCAACCTTGCGCAGTGTCTCTGCACGATGTTGTGGCGACGTGATGCGCCAGGTCTGGTAGCCGGCGTGCGCGGAAGCAAGTGCACGTTCGACGCCCTGTGCGTCGAGCGTTTCGAACTCCTTGACGGTCGTACCGTTGGCGGGATTGACAGTCTTGTAGGTCGTCATACCTCTTCCAACGGGTTCGTGGGGCCTGATTGTTCCGAATCGGACCAATGGGATGCGAACGTGCTGGTCGCGCGGGTGGACGGGTGCACACTCCGGAACCGGCGAATGCCACCGATGTCATTCTCGCGCCAGCCTATTTGTCAAGTACCGACACGTCCGATTTGTTGCGCAAGGCGTATTTTTACGCAACACTCACCACATCAGTCTCATGAGTAACACGAGTCACACGGATCGATGGGGAGCGTTCATGCGCGCACGTACTCGACAGATGGCGGCAGGTGCTGCTCTCACCCTGGTGGCCAGCGGGCTGGCAGTGCTGACGCCACCCACCGCGAGTGCGGAACCATGTGGGGGGATCGGCGGGCCTGGTTCGTCACCGCTGTTCGGATCGTCGGGCAGCGCGGGTGGCGGACCGGACAAGAATCCCCGTGGACCGCAAGGCCCATTGCCCACGATCTCCGGCAACGCCACCTCGGTTGCGTGGGTGACCGGACCGGTGAGCCCCAACAGCACGTACGACCGCTTCGGTATTTCCGGCACCGACCTCGGAATCAGTTGGGACAACGGGGCCGGGCAGACACTGATGGCCTTCGGTGACACGTTCGGCAACTGCTCGGTGCCCGGAGCTCAGTGGCGTAGCAACGTGCTGATGCGATCCGACGACACGAACCTGGCCGACGGCATCAGCGTCGCCGACGGGGTGCCGGGGGATTCGACCTCCGGTGCGGTTGTCCAGCCGGCGGGGTTCGCGAGTGAGGTTATCCCGAGCCTCGGTATCGCAGGCGTGGAGGACACCGTCATTCCGACGGCCGCGATCGCGATCGGAAAAACGCAGTACCTGAACTACATGTCGGTTCGAGAGTGGGGCGCACCCGGCCGGTGGGTCACGAACTTCTCGGCAATCGCAACGTCGACCGACAACGGCCAAACGTGGGCGACCCAACCGGGAACGATCCGGGTCAACGCCGGCGTCACCATTCCGACGCTGCCTCAGGTCGAGGAAAGCAACGGCAAGTATCAGATGAACGCCTACGTCGAGGGCAAGGATGGGTACATCTACCAGTTCGGCACTCCGAACGGTCGATTCGGGGCAGCGTTCGTCGCTCGCGTCGAGCCCGCACGGATCCTGGATCTGACGAAGTACGAGTACTCGACGCAGGACCCGGCGAAGCCGTGGTCGACGAACGTGGCCGATTCGGTGTCAACCGTCAAGGAGCCCGTCAGCGAGCTCTCGGTCGCATGGAACGACTATCTCGGACGCTATGTCATGTTGTACGGCAACGAGATCGACCGCACGATCCTGGCGCGGACTGCCGAGAACCCGGAAGGTCCGTGGAGTGCGCCGAAGACGCTGCTCGACGCGAGGCAGACCGGCGGAGGTATCTACGCGCCGTACATTCATCCGATCACCAGCGGCAACGAACTGTACTTCACGGCCTCGCGGTGGTCGGACTACAATGTACTGCTGTTGAAGACGAACCTCGATCTCCTGAAGTAGTTAGTGCGGCAAGGGAAACGGTCATGTCCGACGAAGCTCTGGTCGAACAAGATGTGGCAAGGCGGCAGTCGATGACAGGGGCGGTTCTCCTCGTCGTCGCGTCGAACGCGGTTGTGATTTGGGTGGTCGCGACGTGGAATCCCGAGAGAGTCTGACAAGCGATGGACGACGCAGCGAACGAAAACTCGCTCGACGAGGACGAACGCGCTGAACTTCTTCGGTTGCGCGAGGAAGTATCGACACTTCGCATGAAGGCCGGTGACGACGCCGCCACCGGCCCTCCCGCGCAGCGCCGACCGCGGAACGGGCTGCGTTGGACGGCTGTCACGCTCTTGCTGATTCTGGTCGCTGTTCTGGCGATCGCATCGGTCACTGCCCGCTTCACGAGAAGTCAGATCCTCGACACCGACCGCTACGTGGCCACGGTCGCACCCCTCGGTGAGAATCCGGCCATCCAGGAGGAGATCACGAACCAGATTACCGACGAGATCTTCACCCGGGTCGACATCGAGGGGCCCACCAAGAGCGCATTGACCGCGCTGACCGACGTGTCGAACCCATCCGCGAACGGTCAGCGCCTCGACCAGGTGGTTGTCGGACTCACGCCCGTGATCACAAGCCAGGCCAGAACTTACGTCAATGACACCGTCGGTGCGCTGGTGCAGTCCCAGCAGTTCGAAGACCTTTGGGTCCAGGCGAATCGGGCAGCCCACAACGCACTCGTCGCGGTGATGACCGGCAATTACGGCGCGAGTTCGGTTGCGGTCGACCAGAGCGGCACCATCAGTATCTCCCTGCGCACAGTCATCGACAACGTGAAGGCCGTCCTGATCGAGCGTGGTTTCGCCTTCGTCGACGAGATCCCCTCGGTGGACAAACAATTCGTGTTGTTCGAGTCACCCGAATTGGTGAGGGCGCAGCGAGCAGTTGCCGCGCTCGATCGTGCCTCCGTGATCCTGCCGTGGTTGGGGATCGCGTGCGCTGCAGCCGCCGTCGCTGTCGCGCCCTCGCGTAGCAGGCTCCGTGTACTGGGCCTCGCAGGGTTGTCGATCGCACTGGGAATGTTCGTTCTGGCAATCGGACTACTCGTCGGTCGTGCGAGCTACCTCGCCGGCGTTCCAGCCGATGTGCTCTCGACCGATGCCGCAGCTGCGGTGATCGACACCGTCTTGGTTCCGCTCCGCACGACCCTGCGCGCGGTTGCAGTCCTCGGCCTGGTCGTCGCGATCGGCGCCTATCTCATCGGTGGCTCGACGTCCGCTGCGGCCGTGCGTCGCGGTTACGGGCAAGGACTGGACTTCATCCGCGGATCCGGGAGCGGCAGGCCCCCGAACGATGTGGAACGCTGGGCAAATCAGATTCGAATTCCGCTGCAGTGCATGATAATCGGAGCAGCTGCGGTGTTGCTGATGTTCTGGCCGTACCCAACGGGTCTGGTCGTGTTGTGGATCGCTGTCGTCGCAGTACTGGCCCTCGCGGGACTTAACCTACTCGTCCGCCCTGCCCGAGTGTTCGCCTCGTCCACGGGCTTGACGGCGACGGCTACGACGGCGCCAGCAGCGCCGACGGACGATTCGCAGACCCGGATGGAATAGAAATGCAGAAGTGGTCGGACTCAGCTCGGGAAAGCCGTCTGCCAGAGCCGACCCCAGTCGAGCACCGGCGCAGAAACACGTACCCCTGGCCTGTTTCGGGGAACCAGCACCCGCAAGGCACCTGGGTCTACGGTGCACCGCACGGGAGTGCGGAGCAGAAGCGACTCACCGTCGACGCCCACGGGGATCTCCGGGGTGTCGGAGTCCACAGTCACCTCTCTCGCCGTTGTCTGCGTCAAACCACGACCATTGTTGCGGCGCAGTAGATCGACCGCTTGTCGGGTATTCGCCACCGACAGCGTGACCACGCCGAGGACGCCCCGATCGAGACGATCTCGGCGACTGAGACCCGCAACGTCACTGGTGCCATAGGCATTGTTGCTCACCAGAACTGCTTGCGGTTCTTCCACCTCGGTGTCACCGATATGGGCAACCAACCGAGGGCCGGAGTGCCCGGTCAGCAGATCGGGGAGCAGTTTCAGCACGGTTGCAGCCTTGTCGTCTCGGTATGCGGGGCTGCGTACGATTTCGGCGTACACCCCGAAAGATACGTTGTTGACGAAGGGTCGGCCATCGACCGCGCCCAGATCCACGCGCAACTCGACACCATCCCGGAGTGCATCCAGCGATCGGGCCGGATCGGATCGATCGAGGCCGAGATCCATCGCGAAGTGGTTACGTGTTCCGGCGCTGATCACCAGGAATGGTAAGTCGTGTTCGGCCGCGACCGCGGCGACGAGCGCCTGGGTACCGTCCCCGCCGGCCACCCCCAGGAGATCCGCCCCCTGCTCGACAGCCTGCCGGGCCAGGGCGGTGACGTCGACAGTGCCAGGGCCTTCGAGTAGCGCTACGTCGGCCCCCAAAGCCTCGGCTTTGCGCCTCAAGTCGAACTGTGCGACCTTCCCGCCACCGGAATGCGGATTCATGATCACGAACGGATGCTTCGCTGGCGAGGCGGGGTATTCGGGCATGTCCGTCTCCGCGCGGCTTCTGCGCAAGGCGGCACGGGCGCAGACGCTCGCCGCGAGCGCGAGCACGTAGACAAGTACAACCACCCATAGCAAGTTGGCCCGGACGAAGACGGCGAGAACGATGACCGGCGTCGCGATCGCAACTCCCAGGGTTATCCACCTGAGCACCCCGCGCCGGGTGAGGAACGAGTACAACGATGCCACTGTGACCACGACGCCACCGATTTCCACGACGAGCAACGCCACGGTGCCCAGCACCCCGGCGAAAAGGACGGGCACCACCGCCGCAGCCACTGCCAACACGAATGCTCCACGGGCCCACCAACGCCGACTATGGTCACTGACGTCGGCAAAGTCCGATTCGTTCACGTGACAGCCCTCTCCGGTCTCGCATCCATTCCCTGTGGCAGTACGACTCTTCATCGTATGTCCATCTATTGGCTGCGGAGGCGCGCCGCGGCATCTCATCCGAGACGGGTGATTTGCAATCGAACGACCAGCTGCATAGTCGTGGGACTACAGCTGCCAGGCGGGTGAGTTCATGACTGCTGCAACGAAAACAGGTTCGGGGCTTGTGCTGACGGTGTTGGCGTCGAGTCAGTTCTTGATGACGCTGGACAGTTCGGTCATGAACGTGTCGATGGCTCAGGTTGCTGCGGACCTCGACACGACAATTACCGGGATCCAGACGGCGATCACGCTCTACACGCTGGTGATGGCGACGCTCATGATCACCGGGGGCAAGATCGGCACCATCATGGGAAGGCGCCGAGCGTTTGCCCTCGGTCTCGTCATCTACGGCCTCGGGTCGCTCACCACGGCGTTGGCACCGAATCTTCCGGTGCTGTTGATCGGGTGGTCGCTGCTCGAAGGGATGGGTGCGGCGCTGATCATGCCTGCCATCGTCGCGTTGGTTGCGGCGAACTTCCCGCCCGAAAGGCGATCAGCAGCATACGGTCTGGTCGCTGCGGCGGGCGCGATGGCGGTGGCGGCGGGGCCACTGATCGGGGGAGCGGTGACTACGTTCGCGTCGTGGCGGTACGTCTTCGTCGGCGAGGTCGTTCTCGTCATCGTGATCTTGTTGGTGTTGCGTCGCATCAACGACGTTCCGCCTGCACGAGTTCGGCTCGATCTGATCGGCTCTGCCCTCTCGGTGGCCAGCCTGGGTCTGATCGTGTTCGGGGTGCTCAGATCGGGCGAGTGGGGGTGGATTCAGCCGAAACCGGGAGGCTCCGAAATCGTGGGCATGTCACCGGTGATCTGGCTGCTGTTGGCCGGAACGATGCTCCTGTACGTATTCATGAGATGGCAGACGCATCTTGCCGAGTCCGGCAAAGAACCGTTGATCGATCCGCAGCTGTTTCGCAACCGGCAATTGACCGGTGGGCTCACCATGTTCTTTGCGCAGTTCACCGTCCAGGCGGGCGTCTTCTTCACCGTGCCGCTGTTCCTGTCGGTCGTTCTGGAATTGAGCGCCCTGCAGACGGGCATACGACTCATCCCGCTGTCGATTGCGTTGCTCGTCGCTGCTGCGGGCATTCCGAAGCTGTGGCCTCACGCGAATCCGCGTCGAGTTGTGCGGTGGGGTCTGGCGTCGATGATCATCGGCATCCTGGTGTTGGTGGCAGGACTCGATCCCGGTGCCAATGCCAGCATCGTGGCGATACCGATGCTTCTCATGGGCTTGGGGCTCGGGGCCCTGGCCTCGCAGCTCGGCGCGGTGACGGTTTCGGCCGTCCCGGATTCGCAGAGCGCTGAGGTCGGCGGGCTACAGAACACTGCCACCAATCTCGGTGCATCGCTGGGAACTGCACTGATCGGGTCGGTACTCATCGCAACCCTGAGCGCGACGATCATTGCGGGCATTCAGTCGAATCCCGAGGTTCCGGCGCCGATGAAGGAGCAAGCCACCACAGAGCTCGCCAGCGGTGTTCCATTTCTGTCCGATAGCCAGCTGGAGGCTGCCCTGAACGAGTCGTCGGTGCCGGAATCGACCGCTCAGGAGATACTGGACCTCAATGCGGACGCTCGGCTCGAGGCCCTCCGAGTAGCCCTGGCGCTGGCAGCTCTGCTGGGGCTGACAGCCTTGTTCTTCACGGGGAACATTCCGCGGCAGGCTCCGTCCGCTCAGGTGCCCGAGGACCCGTAATCTGGAACCTGTCCGTCGAGATCGAGACGAGCATGCACTACCTGCCGTCGAGGTTCGAGTGGTCCGAGCTAGAGAATCGTGTATCCGCCGTCTACGAGAACATCTGCACCGTTGATCATCGACGCGCCCGAAGACGCGAGGAACACAGCAACGCTGGTGACATCATCGGTTTCGGCGAACCGGCCGACCGGGATACGAGCGCGCAGCGCATCGCCCTTCGGATTGGACCACGCCTCGCGGCCGAGCGGTGTCATGACGACCGTGGGGGAGATGGTGTTGACGGTGACGCCTCGGCCCGCCCATTCGGCGGCCAGGACCTTGGTCAGACCGAGAACGCCGAACTTCGATGCGCAGTACGCAGCGTGTTCGGAGATGGCGACGGTCGCCGCTTGCGATGCGATGTTGATGATTCGACCGGACCCTCGGGCGAGCATGGTGCGTCCGAATTCCTGACACATCAGGAATGTGCCGGTGAGGTTGACGTCCATCGTCAGGTTCCAGAACTCGTCCGACAGGTATTCCGCCGGGCCGAGTCGAGCTACCCCGGCCGAGTTGACCAGGACGTCCACGCGGCCCAGATCCTCGATCACCGAGCTGACCGCCTGCGAGACGGACACGCGGTTCGCGACGTCGCACGCCACGCTGCGCGCTCCGATGTCTGCGGCGACCGAGGCAGCCGCATCGCCGTCACGATCGACGAGCACCACTTCGGCGCCCTGAGCAACGTAGGCCGCGCCGATCGCAGCCCCGATACCCGATGCACCACCGGAGACAACGGCAACCAATCCGTCGAACGACAGATCTACGGGCGGGGGCACTGCGGTCATTGAAGTGGCCTTTCCGGTGGTGAATGGAGTTCGGGGCGGAACGGGCCGAGGTGGGCACCGTCCCGCCCCGAAGTGTGTGCGGGTGCGGAAACTACTGTCCGGGGATTCCCTCGTTGGCGATGTCGCCCGTTTCGAGGTTCGCCGCCGTCAGGTCGACGAGTCCGTCGAGGAATTCCTGACGGTTGGTCACGACGTGCTCGATGGCGACATCGACGTTCTCGGACGTGATCGCGGGCATCACGTAGACCGGGTCGGTGTCGACCTCTTCGCCCTTGGCGATCTTGTTGGCCACTGCGAGGCCGGCGGAGAGTTCGACGGTTCCGTTCTGCAGCGACGTGCCGATGAACTCGCCGCTCTTGACCGCGTTCAGGCCGTCCTCGATCCCGTCGATGCCGACGATCGGGACGTCGGTGCGCCCGGCTTCCTTCAGTGCTTGCAGTGCGCCGAGGCCCATGTCGTCGTTCTGCGCGACGACACCGTCGATCTGATCGCCGAAGCTGGAGAGCCAGTTCTTGGCCTTGTTGACCGCTTCGTCACGCTTCCAGTTGGCGGTGTCCTTGGCGAGGACCTTGATGTCCGGGTAGTTCGCAAGTACCTGGTCGATGCCTGCGCCGCGGTTGATTTCGCCTGATCCGCCGAGCGGGCCCTGCAGGATGACGATGTTGCCGCGTCCGCCGAGACGGTCCGCCATCATCTGCATTTCCTGCGCGCCTGCCGCGACGTCGTCTGGCTGAACGTTGCCCGAGATCTGGTCGGTTTCGAGTGCGGCGTTCACTGCAATGACGGGAATGCCCTTGTCCTTGGCGGACTGGACCTGTGGTGCAAGCGAATCAGCCTGTGCGGGAACGACGATGATCGCATCGACGCCCTGGTTGATGAGCGAGTCGACCTGGCTGGCCTGGACCGACACGTCGTTTCCAGCGGAGTTCCACAGCAGTTCGATGTTGTTCGCCGCGGCGTAGGTCTCCATGCCTTCCTTGCCTGCGGTGATGAACGAGCTCATGTCGTACACGGTGACGCCGATGCGCGTCTTGCCGTCCTGTGCGCTGGTATCGCCTGCGCCGCAGGCGGTGACGCCGACGGTGAGCAGGCCAGCGGCCGCCACGGTCAGCATCTTGGAAGCAAACTTCATTGTCATCTCCGAATCGGTGGGTGGGTACTGGACAGAGTCTTTTCGGGGCGATCAGACTCTTCGTTTGGACGACCAGACGTCGACCGAGACTGCGGCGACGATCAGAACTCCCTTGATGACGTCCTGCCAGTAGGCGGGAACGACGAGAAGGTCCAGACCGTTGTTGAGCGTTTGAATCATGAACAGGCCGAGTGCAGTACCCCAGATGGTGCCGCGCCCGCCCATCAGGCTCGCGCCGCCGATCACGACTGCAGCGATGGCGTCGAGTTCGTATCCCTGGCCCAGGTTGGGAGGGCCGGAGATGACACGCGATGCCAGCATGACCCCGGACAGACCTGCGAGCAGGCCGGACAGAGCGTAGACACTGAACAGCACGTTCTTGGCGTTGATTCCGGCGATCTCGGCTGCGGTTCGGTTGCCGCCCACGGCGTAGACGCGCATGCCGTAGGCAGTTCGCTTCATCACCACGGCCAGCACCACGATGCCGATGATCATCACGAGAACCGGTATCTGCAGGCCGAATATCTTGGTGTTGGCGATCTGGCCGAACTCTGCCGGTAGACCGTTGATCGGCGCGCCACCGCCGATCACATACGCGAAACCTGAACCGGCTGTGAGCATACCGAGTGTTGCGATGAAAGGTGGCACATTGATCCGAGATACCAGAAATCCGTTGATGCACCCTGCGGCGAGCCCGACGGCCATGGCGATGAGCACCGTCATCCAGATCTGACCCGGGTTCGCCTTCGCCACTGCAGCCGATGCCATTGCCGAGACTGCGATGACGCTACCGACCGAGAGATCGATGCCGCCGGTGAGGATGACGAGAGTCTGGCCGAGAGCGATCAGTGCAAACGGTGCCGCTGCGACGAGAATCGTCTGCAGGTTGTCCGCGGTGCCGAAACGTGCACTGCGGTAAGAGAAGTACGCGATCACCAGGAGCATCACGATGACCATCGAATAGCGTAGTGCGAGGGCTCCGGCCCAGGCGCTGGAGAACCGGCGGACCGGCTCGCCCGTAGTGGCCGAGACGGAAATCTTCTCGTCCGGATCAGCGACGGGTGTTGTCACTGTGGTGCCTCCTCGAGTGACGACCGCTTGTCGGTCGTGGTGGTTGTGGTCGGTGACTGCTCGTTCCGCGTGTTTAGCGCGGTGGCGAGGCGGAACACCGAGTCCTGAACTTCGGGATGATCGAGCGCGTCGCGGTCGAGTTCGCCGACGAAGGCTCCCTCGCGCATGACGAACGCGCGGTGCGACAGACCGACGATCTCCGGCATGTCCGACGAGGCCATCACGACAGCCATTCCGCGGCTGGCGAATTCGGTGATGATTCGGTAGATCTCTGAGCGTGCTCCGACATCGACTCCGCGCGTCGGCTCGTCGAGAAGCAGCACGTCGACCGTACCGGTGAGCCAGCGTGCCAGCACCACCTTCTGCTGATTTCCACCGGACAGGGTCCCGACGCTCTGGCCGATTCCCCGGCTTCGCAGCCGAACGGAGTCCATGGCGCTCGTCACCTCGGTCGCCCTGGCCTTGTTGCGCAGCCATCCGGCGATGCTGAACTTCGACAGCCTCGGAAGCGATCCGTTGTCCAGCACACTCATCGACAACACGACGCCGTTGACCTTGCGGTCCTCGGGCACCATGGCCATCCCTGCGGTGATCGCCGCGGCGGGCTTGCCCTTGGGCACGGTCCTTCCGTCGACCTTGACCGTTCCCGACGTCACCGTGCGCATACCGAACAGTGCTTCGAGCAGTTCGGTGCGTCCCGCTCCGACAAGACCTGCGAGGCCGACGATTTCGCCGCGCCGAACCGTCAAGTCGATCGGCGCCGACGCGCCGGCTACATGAAGGTTCTGGACTTCGAGGACAACGTCTCCGATGTCCGTTCCGACCGTCGGGAAAAGGTTTTCGAGTTCGCGGCCGATCATCGCGGTGACGATGTCGTCGTCGGTGATGTCGGTGAGCTTCTCGTCGGTGATCAGCTTGCCGTCGCGCAGTACGACGACGCGGTCGGCGATAGCGCGGATCTCGGCCATCTTGTGGGTGGTGTAGACCATCGCGACACCACGATCGCGCAGCTGCCGCATCACCCTGTAGAGGCCCTCGACCTCGCGCTCGGAGATGGCCGACGTCGGTTCGTCGAGCATGACCACCTGAGCGCCGGTGCGTGCAGCCTTGACGATCTCGATGATCTGTCTCAGTCCGACAGGCAGACTGCCCATGCGCGCGGTGGGGGAGATGGTGACGTCGAAGACGCTCAACGCCTCCGCTGCCTCCTTGATCATCGCGCGACGATCCAAGAAAATGCCGCGGCGCTTCTCGCGTCCGACGAACATGTTCTCGTACACGGACATATCGTCGATCGATGCAAGTTCCTGCGGGACGATCGCGACCCCGTGCCGGACAGCGTCCCGTGAGTCGCCCGACGAGAGTTGGTGTTCGCCGATCATGACCGTTCCGGTATCGGCGCGGAGCTGACCGGTGGCGATCTTCATGAGCGTGGACTTGCCCGCGCCGTTCTCGCCGGCGAGTGCGGTGACGGTGCCCGGTTCGAGGTCGAGAGATATTCCCTTGAGTACCGGCACCCCTCCGAAGCTCTTGGTCAGGTCCTGGCATTCGAGCAAGGCGGTCATGCTCGATCACCCACGGTGATCAGTACTTTCACGTGCTCCGGATCGGCGGATGCTGCAAACGCCTCGGCGGAGCGTTCGAGTGGGAATTCGGCTGTCACGAACTCGTCGACTGGAATCGAACCGTCGCTGAGCATGTCTATCGCCTCCTGAATGTCTTCGCGGACGTACATCAGAGCGCCGGCGACGACGATCTCGCGGTCTTGGATCTTCTCGAGGGGCACGGGCGTGACCCCGGCTGCAACGCCGACGACAAGTACCGCACCGCCCTTGTCGACGAGATCGATCGCCTGCGCGATCGAGGACTCACGTGAGACGCAGTCGATCACGACGTCGGCGGGACCGCCGAGCGCGTCGTGAGCAACTGTCACCGCGTCGGCGGCAACGGGATCGACACTGCCGACTGCTCCCAGTCGCTCGGCCCGGGCACGCTTGGACTCGAGCAGATCGGCGACGACGACGATGGCACCGGCGCGGCGGGCCGCGAGCAGAACGAACAGACCGATCGGACCTGCGCCCAGCACGGCTACTCGTTTCCCGTCCAGCCCGCCGACGAGACTGCCTGCGCGGCGGACGGCGTGGACCGGCGTCGCGAGGGGTTCGATCAGCGCTGCGTGACGGTCGTCGAGATCGTCGGACAGTGGCACCACACGGTCCGAAGCGATGGTGAAGGCGTCGGTGAGGCCACCCGGGGTCTGGCAACCGAACACGGCCAGTTCGGCGCAGATGTTGTACCGTCCGGCGTCGCACTGGGTGCAGTGCCCGCACGCCAAGTTCGGTTCGACGACAACGCGGGTGCCGACGAGGCCGGGGTCTGCGCCGTCGCCGACGGCATCGACGACGCCGACCACCTCGTGGCCCGGGCGGAACGGAAGGTCGATGAACGGGTGACGACCATGCGCTGCATGGATATCGGAGCCGCAGATGCCGACGATGGTGCTCCGCACCCGCACCTCACCGGGACCGGGTACCGGCGTCGGCACAGTCTCGACGCTGACACCGTCGATGCCTTCGACGAGAATGCGCCGAACCGTCTCGGTGCTCACCATGCGGTGTAACCCCCGTCCGCGACGAGAACCGAACCCGTGATGAAACTTGCTGCGTCACTGGCGAGGAAGACGACGCTGGGTGCGATCTCTTCCGGCAGCGCGTACCGCTGCATGGGTGCGTCGTCGATCCAGTAGCGCTTGAGATCGGGTCGATCGACGGGTGCCATCTCGGTCTTGCAGTATCCGGGCGCGACCGCGTTGACGCGGATTCCGAGTGGGCCCCACTCTGCTGCCAAGGATTTGGTGAGGTGATGCACGGCGGCTTTCGATGCGTTGTAGGCAGGCTGCATCTGCGGGCGGTTGACGATGATGCCGGACATCGACCCGATGTTGACGATCGAACCGCTGCCACGCTCGTGCATGTGAGCGCCGACGGCAATGCTGCACTCCCACAACGCCTTCACGTTCAGGTCGAATACGCTGTCCCACTCGTTCTCGGTGACGTCCCAGGAATCGTTGTGGTAGCAGGTACCCGCGTTGTTGACGAGGATATCCACGTGGCCGAGCGCGTCGATGGCCTCGGCGGTCATCCGCTCGATGTCGGCGCGGTTGGTGATGTCGGCGGTGATCGCGGTGAATTCGTGGCCTTCGGAGGCAGCTTCGGCGACGACCTTCTCGTTGCGCTCGGCGCTGCGTCCGGCGATGGCTACGCGCGCCCCTGCTTCGGCGAGTCCGAACGCGAACGCACGGCCGAGACCTTGATTGCCGCCGGTGACGATCGCGGTACGTCCGGTCAGATCGAATGGATTCTTGCTCATGTGGGCACCACTATCGACTTGAGGCTGGCAGGGTCGGTGTCACTGTCGAGCGCGTCGGCGACGTGCTCGAGGTCGTAGCGTCCGGTGACGAGTCGATCGAGATCGACCAGGCCGGAGGAGACGAGATGAATTGCAGCAGGCCAGGTGTCGGTGTACCGGAATACGCCGGTCACGGTGATCTCCAGGTTCTGGATGTGGCTGATCGGAAGCGGGTAGTTGTCCGCGCCCATACCGACCAGGACCACACGTCCGGCAGGCCCGACGGCGAGAATGCCGCTCTGTACGGCCGGCACAGCTCCACTGGCGTCGACGAATGCGTCGACCTGTGGATCGAGCGCAGCGACGTCGACGGTCATGGGATCGATTACCTCGGTGGCACCGAACGTCAATGCGCGTTCGCGTCGCGATTCGACCGGGTCCGAAACCACGATGCGGGCCGCGCCGAATGCACGTGCGGCCTGAGCAGTGATGATACCGATCGGTCCGGCACCCGCGATCAGGATGGACGATCCTGGGGCGATGTTCGCCTTGCGCATCGTCGTCACCGCGACGGACAGAGGTTCGAGCAGTGCTGCGGCTTCGTCGGACATCGAATCCGGTATCGGGTGGGCGAAGTCGGCATCGATGGTGACGTAACGGCAGAACGCGCCGTCCACCGGAGGCGTGGCGTAGAACTTCATGTCGGGGCAGAGGTTGTAGCGTCCGGCCATGCATTGGGTGCATCGACGGCATGGGTGTTGTGGTTCGACGGCGACGCGCTGACCGACACGGCCCGGGTCGACGCCGTCACCGACTGCGGCGATCCTGCCGGACAGTTCATGGCCGAGAATCATCGGTTCGTCGACGACGAAGTCGCCGATGCGCCCCTCGCGGTAATAGTGCACGTCGGATCCGCAGACCCCGACGGCGGCGACCTCGATCAGCACCTCGTACGCCGCCGGTGTGGGAACGGGGCGATCCTCGATCTCGAGGGTGCGCACGCCGGTCATCACGCTCGCACGCATCGAGGATGCGGGAGATGTTGGTGTCATGGTTGTCCTTCCAGCGGTGAGCAATCGGTAAGTAGCGCGCGTCCGACGACAAGCGTGGTGGCGCCGGCGGAGCGGCATCGGGGTATCGACTCGGGTGTGACGCCGCCGTCGACGGTGACGGCAGTGCGCCGAGAGAACGTTTCGACGAGCGCCAGGCGGGACAGATCTGCGGCGCCGGCTGTGCCCGGTTCGAGCAGCATGACGAGAACGCCGTCGTATCCGTCGAGATCGGCGTCGGCGGGCGCCTCGTCGTCGAATTCGTCCCAGACGGCGGCCCACAGTCGCGTGGCCCGGTGGTCTCGGATTCCGATCGGCAGATACAGATCAGCGCAGTCGGGGATGCTCTGCAGCAGCCCTCGAACTCCCGATGCGCTGCCGATCAGGTGAATTCCGAGCATGTCGGGCGGAACCTGCGCGGCGATGCCGTCGAGTTCGGCGACGGCTATCCCTCGTGGCAGTCCTTCGTTCGGGACCATCACATCGACGTGCACTGCGATTCCGGCGTCGACCAGTGCGCGGGCGGCGTCGACCCGACGCCCAGGGGTTGCCGCGTAGATGCTTCCCGCGAGATGAGTTGCGTGGCCGACGTGCCACGGGGCCAGTGCGACGCTCACTGTGTGACCGGCCGATCCAGCACGTCGACGGCCGCGGCCCGCGCCCAGTTTCGACGGACAGAGTCGATGTCGCGCCCGGTATCGCGGGGAAGAACGGTTGTCCTGGCCCGCGGTGCCCATCGATGGGAGAGCGCGACCATCGCGTCGACGTCGAGTTCGGCTGCGACGGCTGCGGCCTGGACGCAGGCTCCTCGCGCCGTCGCCTCGTCTGTGTCCGGCACTGTGACGGTGTCACCGGAGAGATCGGCGAGCAGCTGCAGAGTTGCGCGCGAGCGTGCTCCGCCGCCGACGACCGTAATCGTTCCCTCACAACGGATCCCGAACGAACGGATGGCATCTCGACCGGACAGCAGCGACAGGAGCGGGCCTTCGAGGAACGCACGCGCCATCTCGTGCCTGGTGGTGGCCGAGGTGAGATCGGTGAGCATCCCCCGCGCGTAGGGGCGGTTCGGGGTGCGCTCACCGTCGAGGAAGGGCACCAGCGTCGGCCCGACGGTCGGTCCGGCGGCGAGGGCCAGCTCGGCGAGTCCGGCGTGGTCGGTACCGAGAATGCGTGCCGCGGTATCGCCGACTCGTGCCGCATTCAGCGTGCAGATGAGGCGGCAGATATCCGCCGGCGGTGTCGGCGACACCGTTGACGATTCCGCCTTCGTCGAATACCGGAGTGCGGGTGGAGGTGGCCACGACGCCCGAGGTGCCGAGCCCGACGTACTGGTCACCGTCGGTCAGGCCGAGACCGAGGTAGGCGGCATGCTGGTCTCCAGCGCCGGCCGCGACCAGGACAGGCCCGGTGATACCGAGCTCGGATGCGGCGTTCTCGGTGAGAAATCCGGCGGGCTCGGCTCCGGCAAGGACCGTCGGCAACATCGGGAGCCAGTCGCGCGCACCGGCGGCGACGTCGAGGATGTCGGGCAGCCACGTCGAAGTCTGTGCGTCGAAATATCCCGTACCCGAGGCGTCGGAGCGATCGGTGACAGCCCGACCGGTGAGGCGGAAGGTCAGGTAGTCGTGCGGGAGAAGGATGCGTCGAGTGGCGTCGAGCACCGACGGTTCGTGCTCGGCAACCCAGGCGAGCTTCGCGATGGTGAACGCCGCGGTGGGCAGCGATCCGATGCGTCGTACCCACGCGGGGCCGCCGATCGTCTCGACCAGTTTCGACAACTGTTCGGCGCCGGTGGTGTCGTTCCAGAGCTTGGCGGGCCGGAGGGGTTTTTCGTCTGCGCCGAGGAGGACGAGGCCGTGGCACTGTGCGGCGACGCCGATTGCGGCGACCTCGGTCTCGCCGGCTGTGTCGAGAGCAGCTCGGACTGCAAGAACAAGGGCGTCCCACCATGACGTGGGTTGCTGCTCGCTGCAGGGCGGGAAAGCCGGTGTGTGCGGGGCGGATCCCGACGCCACCAATTCGCCGGACTCGGCGTCCCGGACTTCCGCCTTGCAGGACTGGGTCGAGGAGTCGATTCCCACGACCACCCGTCGCGTCACAGCGCTACCACCGGTGCGTTGTCGCCGGTGCGTACGTCCTCGCGGGTGCCGACGCCGCCGGCCGGGTGCAGGTCGACGACGTCGCGCATCGTATGTCCGGTCAACGCCATGGCGACGACGCCCACAGCGTCGCCCCACGCGCCGACGGCCAGGGTGCTGGTCAGCGCGATCATGTCGCCGGGGTCGGCACCGGGTGCGGTCGTGGGTAATTCGACGATCTCGGTCGCGGCTGCCGCAAACGGCGAGTCGGCGGCCTCGGTGACCGCGACGACATGGATACCCCGTCCGACCAGGCCGCTGACCAATTGAGTCGATTCAACAGAGCGGCCGGTCTTGGAGATCGCCAGAACCAGATCGTCAGTGCCGACGGCTCCCATTCCGCCGTGCAGGGCGTCCATGGACGGGAGGTAGAGAGCGGGAGTTCCACAGACCGACAGCAGATGCGCGAGACGTTCGGCCATGATCCCCGATGTGCCGGAACCCGTGGTGATGACCTTGCCCGTGGTGCTGACCGCTGCGCGGGCGATGCGTACGACGCTCGGCTCCACCACGTCCACCAACGAATCCAGGCCCGCGGCTTCGCGGACCAGGACGGTACGCGCGAGACGCCGTAGATCGGCGTCGTCGAGCTTGCTCATATGTTGTGCCTCACTGCTCACATGACTAGTGACACGGATCATGCAAGGACCTAAGCTCGTTTGTCAACGGGCCCGCTCATATGAGCGCTGTGCAATGATGCTGAGGTTGGAACGTGGAAGGGTGGGGGGATGCCCCAAGAGCAAGACGGTCGCAGAGTGGGTCCCGAGGAGCTGATCCAGCGGGGGTTGATCGCACGCCGGTATTACGTCGATGGGCGGACGCGGGTGCAGATCGCGGACGAATTCGGGCTGTCGCGATTCAAGGTTGCGCGCATGCTCGAGGACGCGGTGTCGTCGGGCATGGTCGAAATCACGGTGCACGCACCGGAATCGATCGATATCGAGTTGTCGCGTGCACTCAAGGACACGTTCGATCTTCGAATGGCATTCGCAGTGCGCACCATCACCGGCGGCGAAGGCGAACTGTGGGACGCCGTCGGACGAGTGACGGCCGACCTTCTGACCGAGATCGTCACCCCATCGGATGTGCTCGGGGTGGATTGCGGACGAACCTTGGCGCGCATGACAACTCATCTCGATTCCATTGCTGCGTGCGACGTCGTGCAGCTCACCGGGATGGCGGGCGAGATCGGGTCGAATTCAGCCGAGTTGGTCCGCCGCATCACGGCGCTCGGGGGCGGGCGAGCGTGGTCCATGTATGCACCATTGGTGGTATCCGACGCGCAGACATGCGCGGCGTTGCGCAGCAGTCGGGGTATCCAGGAGACGCTGAGTCATCACCGGTCGGTGACGAAAGCTGTTGTCTCCATCGGTGCGTGGAATCCCGGTCTGTCTCAGGTGTACGACCTGCTCGCTCCGGGAGAAGCGCAGCAGTGGGCGGATCACGGCGTGGTGGCCGAATCGTGTGCGTTGATGCTCGACCGCGACGGGCGGCGAATTCACGGTCTCGATGATCGGCGAATGGGTGTGTCGGAGGAGTCGCTGCGGAGTATCGAACATGTCATCGCGATCGCGGCGGGGGAGTCGAAGCGGGATGCGGTGTTGGCGGTGCTGAAGTCCGGCTTGGTGTCGTCGTTGATCATCGACGCGAACACGGCGGCGAGTTTGGTGCGCTGACGGTCTTTTTCGTGGACGAGCGACGCTCCGCGTCAGTGGCGCGGTTAAGTGCATCAGGGTGCACTCAACCGCGCCACTGCGGCGGAGCCGCCCTCGGCCACAGCGGAACCGCCAGGCTCAGCGCTTCCAGCGAATTCTGATGGGTCCCTTGGCCGTCGACGGGTCGACGACGGATCCCTTCTGGGTGATCTCCACTTCGCCGGCGTCGACCAAGCGCCGGGCCGCACGCCGCACAGGTTCCATCAGCTCGCGCCACTCGTTCTCGGACATCGCACGCGCCACGTCCGACGGGCAGATCGTCGAGTCACGAGAGCGCGCATCGAGAAGCTCGCGAATCTTTGCTTCGAGCTGGCGGTCCGATGCGGTCACTGTGCGTCGCCGGCAGGCATCGCTGCAGTATTCGATGTCATCCCAGTTCTTCTCCCACTTCTTGCGCCACTCGATGCGCCGACCGCAGGATGCACACGTC
>NZ_LVCV01000392.1 GCF_001647195.1 Rhodococcus sp. EPR-157
TTCGATCATCGCGACCCGTCCCTTGCGTGGATCATCGGTCAGGACGGTGACGAAGGCCGCGATCGCGTTGTGCACCTGCCCTTCCACGGTGTCCGCCGGAGTGTGCAGTGCGGTCAGGGCTGCAGCCCGAATTTCCTCGGCGATGGCATCGACAACGTGCCGCAGGAGATCGTCTCTGCTGCTGAAGTTCTGGTAGAAGTAGCGCTCGGTGAGCTTGGCCTGCGCGCAGATCGCGGTCATCGTCGCGCCCGCGGCGCCGGCGGTGCCGAATACTTCCAAACCGGCTTCGAGCAGCCGCGTCCGACGCTCGGTTGCGCGGTCGTCTGCGCTCATGCCTGCGTAGCGGCGTGTCGTCGGAGTCATGGATAGATGTTGACAGATGCACGTGCTGTGACGCAGACTACAGTTATCTGACATGGCTTCCTGTCAGATTGACGGAGGTTGATTATGTCTCGGATACTTGCCGCTCCACCAGCGGATTCGCGCCTGGAGGCAGTCTCGGGTGACGGGGGACTTCCCGTCGTCGGGCACACCCTCGAATACATCAAGGACCCCCTGGCGCTGTTCGGACGGCGATGGGAGAAGTACGGCGAGGTGTCGTGGCTGACCATGGCCGGGCAGCGCTGGATCACCGTCCTCGGACCGGATGCATGCCAGCAGGTTCTGCAGAACAAGGACAAGGCATTCGTCAACAGTGACGGATGGTCGTTGCTGATCGGCCCGTTCTTCCACGGTGGGCTCATGCTGTTGGATTCCGAGGAGCACCTTCGGCACCGCCGAATCATGCAGCAGGCCTTCACGCGTGACCGTCTCACCAAGTCGGTTGATTCCCTCAATCCTGTCGTCAGTGCGGGCTTGGATGCATGGACCGCAGCCGACGGTTTCCTGGTGTATCCCGCGCTCAAATCCCTCACCCTCGATATCGCGACGAGCATCTTCATGGGCGGGGCCGAGGGCAGCACCGAGGCCGAAATAGCGGAAATCAATGCCAGTTTCGTCGCCTGCGTGCAAGCGGCAACATCCATCGTCCGGTACCGACTGCCGGGCACCCGGTGGAAGCGTGGACTCGAAGGCAGGAAGGTTCTCGACGCCTTCTTCCGGCGGTACCTTCCGGCCCGGCGCGCGAGCGCGACCGACGACCTGTTCTCGGTGTTGTGCCACATCGAATCCGACACCGGACAGCGCTTCACGGACGACGAAGTGGTCGACCACATGATCTTCCTGCTGATGGCAGCCCACGACACCTCGACCATCACGCTCTCGACGATGATGCAGTACCTCGGACAGCATCCGGAGTGGCAGCGAAAGTGCCGGGCGGAGTCGATCGAGCTGGATACCGATTCGCCGACACTGACGCAGCTCGACGATCTGCACTCGCTCGACCTGGTCATGAAGGAGTGCCTCAGGCTCGTCTCGCCGACCCCCGTCGTCGCTCGGCGGGCGGTGAAGGACACCGAAGTCCAAGGCAAATTCGTCCCTGCCGGGACGTACGCGTCGGTCGCGCCACACTTCACCCACCACATGGCGGAGTACTGGCCCAACCCCGAAGCGTTCGATCCTGGACGGTTCGACGCAGACCGATGCGAGGACAAAGTGCATCGCTACGCGTGGGAGCCGTTCGGAGGCGGAGTGCACAAGTGCATCGGCATGTTCTTCGCCGGGGCCGAGATCAAGACGATCATGCACCACCTGCTACTGCGGTACGACTGGGACGTGGACGCCGATTACGTTGCACCGCTGAACTTCACCTCGCTGCCGTTCCCGGAGGACGGCCAGCCGGTGAACCTGCGCCTCAGGTGAGTCGGTCGGTCAGCCACCCGATGATATCGGCCGTGACCTCGTCGCGGTTGGTCTCGTTCACTATCTCGTGTCGCGCGCCCTGGTAGATCTTGACGGTTACATCGCTCATGCCGGCTTCACGGTAGCGGGACGCCAACTGTTCGATCAGCTGCCCACCACCGGCCAGTGGATCGTCGGATCCCGAGGCGATCAACAGTGGGAGGTCGGAGCGAATCTCACCGAGCTGGTGCGGGTCTGCGAGCTTGTCCGCTTCGGTGAACAGTGCGGGGACTGTGGTCTCGGGTAGGTCGAAGCCGCACAGCTCGTCGGCGACGTAGGCGTCGACCTCCGCTTCGTCGCGTGAGAGCCACTCGTATCCGGTGCGATGCTCGAACGCGCTGTTGAAGACGCTCAGGTCGCCGGCCGGGGCGTCGACCATGCCGGCTGCGAGGACGTCGAGGGTAGTGGATCCTGACAGGACGACCCCCGCGTACAGGTCGGAGCGCTCGATCAGGACATGTTGTGCAGCAAACGATCCCATCGAGTGTGCGAAGAGGACCAGCGGAAGGTCCGGATAGTCGTTCAACAACTTTTCGCCGAGCTGCTCGATGTCCGCCCACAACGCGGCGAAGCCGACCGACCCGAAGTCTCCAGGCGTCTCGGTGATCGACGCGCCGTGTCCGCGATGGTCGGATGCGACGACGTGGAACCCTGCGGCATTCAAGGCTGCGGCGAACCGTGCGTACCGGCTGCCGTACTCGGCGAGCCCGTGCGCGATCTGTACGACGCCGCGGGCGGGCTCGACCGAGGTGGCCCACGTGTAGGTCGAGATATCGAGCTGGTCCTGCTTCGAGATGTACGACGATGCTGCGGCGTTCATGAAGGTCTCCTTCGGCGTGGGCGCTGAGAAGGAACGTATCGCTTCGTCCGTTCGCGGATCGTCGTAATCGCCTACAGGGGCGAAATGTTCGACGACGGGGAACGGATCGTAGAAGTGATGCAGCAGCGCCTTCCACTCCTGGTACTCATCCGACCCGCGGAAGCCTTCGGTGTGGTCCTCGAGCGTCTCCCACTCGACGAGCAGCAGGTAGACATCGGGACTCTCGATCCCGCGGGACAACCGCAGGCTCACGAAACCGGGCATCGCCGAGATGATCGACGATGCCCGACCGAATGCCGCTTCGAACTCCTCGGTGCGAGTGGGTAAGACGTTCAGTAGCGCGTGTTCCAGGATCATCGGCACAGTCGATTCAGTCGGTGCGCTTCTTGGTCCCCGGCAGAATTCCCGCGTCGATGACGGCTTTGACGTAGGGGCGCACGCTGATGATCAGTTCCTCGGCGTCGTCGATGCCCTTCCAGATGGACGACGCGAGGACGTCGGTGCGCTGCTCGATGTGCGCGTCGAGTTCGACGCCCTGATCGGTGAGGGTTTCGCCCCCGTCGGTGGTGGTCAGCAGTCCACGCGACGCCAGGCGTCGAGCGGCTGCATCCCATTCTTCGTCCGACCACTGCCGTGTCAGCTGAGTGATGCGCTTGCCGAGCACTCGCCGAGCCTTCGGATCCGGATGCACGGCTTCGTGGAACACGACGGCTTCCGCGGGATCCAACTGCGCGTCGACGAGGGCTGCCAGGTGGCCGTCGCCGCGCCACTCCCGGATGACAGCGATGGAGTGCCACAGTGCAAGGTGCGGAGCGTCGGGACGTTCGGACGAATGCCACGCGGCGGACAACGTGCGCCCGGCGAAGACGGCGGTATCACCGATGTCTCGCAGGCGGTTGCCGATCGTGACGAGCTGGGGGTCGGTCGCCAGTGGTCCCAGCGCGTCGGTCAGGACGGCGTCGAGCAACTCCCAGCGGCGTTTGGTGATCGTGTCGAGTCCTGCGGCGACCGCCGACGGCCAGACCCGCTCGACCAACTCGGGGTTGAAATTGTAGAACGCAGCTGCGACGACGCTCGCCGACGTCTCACCGAGGGGTGCGGCCCGAGACCCGAAGTACCAGGCATGACCGTCGAGGCCGGTGTCCTGGCCTGCCGACTTCAGATGCGGATTGAAGTACGCCGTGATGTGAAACGGCTCGAATGTCGTGT
>NZ_LVCV01000393.1 GCF_001647195.1 Rhodococcus sp. EPR-157
ACCGTTCGATCGCCGCCCGCGTCCAACAGATCGAGTGCCACCTGTGGCCGAGACGGAGGACGGATGACGAACGACGATTCCACGAACGAGGTGCTCCATCGACCTGAATGGCGTCCGCACTGGCCGAGGCCCTTGAATCTGTTGTGGTTGCTCGCTGCTGCCGGGTCGGGTGCTGTGGTCGTGTTGGCTGTTGTGACAATTCCCGTGTTGCTCGCCGATCACGCCTGGGGCGAGTTGGCGCAGCGAATCGCACTCGTTCTGTTCCTGACCGGGGGTGTGTCGGTGGGACTGACCCTGGCAGGACTGTCCAGGTCTCGTGTGCCGAAATCGGTGGGGCCGATAGACGACGCCCAGTACGGTCCGGGCGTGCTGGTGCGCCGCAAATCGCGAGGGTTCCTGGTCGCAGGCCTGCTGGCGCTGGCGTGGTTTCTCTTTGCTTCCGGTGGCGGGTTCGGACTTTTCGCAGGCCTTCTTGCTCTCGCGAGCGCAATCACGGTATCGATGCTGCGGCGCACCCAGGTCTCGCTACACGTGGACGGGATTCTGCGGAGTTCGCTGCGGTTCGGCCTCCGGGGACCGGAGCGCACTCGAGAGTTCTTACGTTGGGAGGACATCGATGGTGTCAAAGCAGAAATCTTCTACGTGCGGGTGAACATGTACGTTGTCCGGAACCCGATCATTCGAATCCAGTCCGCCCGTCTCGTTCCGAAGCGCACTCTGCAGCGCGACGACACCCACAATTCCATCGTTGTCCGTGCACACGAACTTGCGGTCGATCCGAATTCGTTGATGGCGCTGATTTCCTGGTGAAGGGAAAACAGCTGGGCGCGTGCAGCATTGGCGGACGTAGACGCCCGACTCCTGCTCGAAAGCCCACCCCTGCGCGAGAGGCTGCGTTTGTCGCGTGACGCCCCACTGAGGCGGTGACGGCCGGCGTCAGCGCCCCAGACTCTTGGCCAGGTAAGTCCCCGTGTGCGTATCGGCGTGTATCAAGTCGTCCACCGTTCCCGTGAACACCACTTCGCCGCCGCCCAACCCGCCGTCCGGCCCGAGGTCGATGACCCAGTCCGCCGCCGCAACGACATCGAGGTTGTGCTCGATCACGATGACGCTGCGGCCTTCGTCGACCATGCCGGACAACAGGGCGATGAGGTTCGAGACATCCGACGGGTGCAAACCGGTGGTCGGCTCGTCGAGAACCAGAATCGACGACGAACCGACGAGTTCGGTGGCGAGTTTGAGGCGCTGCCGTTCGCCGCCGGACAGTGACGAAAGATTCTGCCCCAGAGACAGATAACCGAGGCCGACGTCCGAGCAGCGATGCAAGATGTCGCGAATCTTCTTGACCTCGAAAAAGTCCTGCGCGTCCTCGACGGACATCTCGAACACGTCTGCGATGCTGATGTCGTCGACGGTATGCCTCATGGCTCCTGGCCGAAAACGCCTACCCTGGCACGTTTCACACGTGCTCGACACCGGATCCGTGAACCCCAGATCGGTGAAGATGATCCCGCTGCCCTGGCAATCCGGGCACGCGCCGTCGGAGTTCGGTGAGAACAGTGACGCGGGTTGACCGGTCTTCTTGGCGAAGTACGCACGGATCGGATCCAACAAACCGGAGTAGGTCGCGGGGGAGGAGCGGCGAGATCCGCGGATCGGAGCCTGATCGATGATTACCGCATCAGGGGCCACGGACCGTAGATGGCCGTGGATCAGGCTGGACTTGCCGGAGCCCGCGACCCCGGTGACTGCCGTCAGAACACCGAGCGGAATCTCCGCGCTGACATTGCGCAGATTGTGGGTGTCGGCGCCGGTGATGGGCAGAAAGCCCGTGGGTGTACGCGGCGTTCGCAGTGCTGCACCGTCGCGGCGAAGAGCTTTGCCGGTTCTGGTGTCCGCATTCCGCAGCTGCTCGTACGTGCCCTCGAACACGACTGTGCCCCCGGCTTTTCCTGCACCAGGACCTATTTCGACGATTCGGTCGGCGATCGCCATCACCTCTGGATCGTGCTCGACGACGAGTACCGTGTTTCCTTTGTCGCGCAACGCAAGCAGCATGTCGTTCAGGCGGTGCACATCGCGAGGGTGAAGTCCGGTCGTGGGCTCGTCGAACACGTAGAGCATGTCGTTGAGCGTCGCACCGAGATGGCGAACCATCTTGATGCGCTGCGATTCACCACCCGACAACGAGGAGGTTGCGCGGTCCAAGCTGAGGTAGCCCAGACCGAGGTCGACGAGTCTGCGGAGCTGCACCACGATTTCGGCGCTGAACGTGTCCAGGTCCTTCAGCGTCCATCCTTCGATACGGTCGGCGAGATCGGAGACCTGCATGGCGAAGGCGTCGGGCAGCGAAAGCCCCTCGAGGGTCGCGTTGCGGATCGTGTCGTTGTAGCGCGTGCCACCGCACGACTGGCAGGTTCCGCGGGTGACGATCCGGTCGAAGGCGGCTTTGGCTTTGCCTTTCAGCGCGTCTGCGTCTTTGGAAAGGTAGCTACGCCGGAAACGCGAGACGATGCCCTCGTAGCTCTTCATGATTGCGTCGGCGTTGACCACCTCGATCTCGCCGGGTTTGGCGTCGAAGAAGATGTGTCGTTCGCGGGCGGAGTACTGCTCGATGGGAACGTCCAGGTCGAACAATCCGGAGTCGGCGAACACCCGGTAGGGCCACTTGCCGGGTTCGAAGTCCGGATGCTTGAAGGGGCCCTCGCGCAGCGACTTCGACTCGTCGACAAGCTCGTCGATGTCGACGACCTTCGCCTCACCGAGTCCATCGCATTCGGGGCACATGCCTGCCGGGTCGTTGAACGAGAAAGCGTTGGCATAGCCGATGGACGGCTTCACCCCGCGTGACCACAGCATTCGTAGCCAGTCGCCGATGTCGGTGATGGTGCCGACGGTCGAGCGCGGCCCACCGAACAGACGCTTCTGGTCGACGATGATCACCGCCGACAGATTGGCGATGAGGTCGGCGTCAGGTCGACCGTAGGACGGGAGAAACGCCTGCGCGAATGCTGTGAACGTCGAGTTGATCTGGCGTTGAGCTTCGGCCGCGATCGTGTCGAAGACCAGGGAGGACTTGCCGGAACCGGAGACGCCGGCAAAGACGATGAGTGTGCGTTTGGGAAGGTCCAGGTCGATGTCGTGCAGATTGTTCTCTCGGGCGCCTCGGACAACGATCGTATTCAGAGCTTCCAGCGAAGTCATTCCGACAGATTACCGTACAGTGTACGAGGATTTCGGGTCATGCCGCCCTGATTGGTGCCGCCGCTGTCGGGGTACCCGCGACGGTATGAGCCTCCCCGGTGTGATGAACAGTCTCGAATCCGCGTCGTTCCTGGACAAGGAAGGCGATGCCATCCATAGGCTTCTCGGGCCCGCGCTGGACGGGAGTGCGATCGGCGGAGTGCTGCGCGGCACCTTCGTGGGGCATCCGATCCACCCAGCTCTGGTGAACGTCACGGTAGGTGCGTGGACCAGCGCGGTCGTGCTCGACCTGGCCGGATCCGAGTCCAAGGCCGCGCAGCGCCTCATCGGCCTCGGTCTCGTGTCGGCGCCGCCGACCCTCGCAACCGGGTGGGCCGACTGGTCGACGCGCGGCCCACGTGCGCGTCGAGTCGGACTGATTCACGCCGGGGCGAACGCTGCCGGAGTCTTCCTTTTTCTGGCTTCCTTCATGCGCCGACGGACGCGCACCGATGCAGTGGCGAAAGGCCTCGCGATAGCAGGCCTCAGCGCTGCCGGTCTCGGTGGCTTCATCGGCGGGCACCTCGCATACAGCGTCACCGAGGACGAGTCCTCGGTGGGCGCGCACCGAGCGTAGGTAGCTACTTACGCCCCGCCGCCCACTTCATTCCCCAGCCGTACTTCTTGTCCAGATCGGACTGGCTGCCCTGGATGTACTCGACCTGGCGAGTGACGGTGACGCCCTGTTTGCCGCTCTCCAGCAACGCAATTGCACAAATTCGTGCAGAGTTGCTCTCCGAGTCCAGCTTGACCTCCACCTGCGGTCCCGACGTGGGGAACAGGGTGACGACGCCGTCGACAGCGGCCCAGTTGGGTGCACCGTCGTAGATCATCGCGAAAATCAGGATGCGCTTGAACATGTCGGGTCGGGCGAGGTTGATGTGCATGTTCTCGCCGCCGGTGACGGTGCCGGAGCGGTCGTCGCCGTCCAGCGCGATGAACGGAGCACGATCGATCGCACCGAAGCTGTTGCCGAGGGCCTGGATGACGCCTTTGGAGCCGTCGGCGAGCTCGTAGAGGCAGCCGAGATCGAGATCGACGCCACCCGACCCGTACGACGCCGCCGCCAACTTCGCGAGAAATCCCTTCTTCTTCGGCTCCGGTGCCGCGGCTCCCGTCGACCAGTTCAGGTTGACGCGCATCGAGCCCTGGGATTCTCCGGACTTGGTGAGGCTGATCGATGGGGCTGCCTTCGACAGCGTCACCTTGCTCAGGCTGACCGGTGGTTGCGTCGGGGTCGAAGGCTTGCGGGTGTAGTCGATTGCCATCTTCAAGAGCCTTATCGTCAGAGTGTCCGGTTTGCGTGCTTCACCCTAGCCGAGCGTGATGACGAGGAGAATGCGCTCGGCGATGGGTCAGGCCCGTACGACGCCGACCACCGGCGCGAACTCACACGGTGGCAGACCGTTGCTCGTGTTGTCGAGAACGCTACCGAAGACGACGAAAACGATTGTGCCGCTGCCGGTTGCAATGGTGTTGGACAACGTGACGATGTAGTCCGCTGGCCGCTCCTGGAACATCGGAGCGCGGCCCGACTGCATGGTGTTCAGATTGACCCAGGCGACCTCGAGGTTGTCCGCTTGAAGCGGCGAGGACATCGCGGTGTTCATCGCGCTGAAGAAGACGTTGACCGTTCCAGGTGGGATCACCGGGACAGGAAGGCTCTCGTCGACGGCCGGACCGGCGATGGCCTGGGCGATTCCGACGGAGTAGTCGTCGGGTTCGAAGCCGCTGGGCAGGCAGTCCGCTGCCGCCGTGTCGTACAGGAACGGCTGCGTGGTGCCCTCGGACAGCTGTATCGACCGGGGAAAGTAGTTGTATCGCGGTCCGCCTTCGGCGATCTTGCGCACCGCGATCAGAGCCGATTCGGCTGTCTTGGATCCGATCGGCATCGCGGCAGGCTGCAACGCCTGCTCGACGGCGACAAGCGTGTCGATGGGGAGGGGAGCAGCATCGGCTGGGATCGTGGCCACGGACAGGAGGCCGACGGATGCGGCGGTCGCGAGCATCGCGCGGACTACATTGTTTGACATACCCTCAGGTTCGTTTTCGGTCAGCGGATCGTTACCTGTTCACAGTTCTTTCAATGGATGCCGAGGGCCGACGCCTTGCGGACGCAGTCGACTCGGGACACGGCACCCAATTTCGCGAAGATGTTCGTCAGGTGCCGCTTGACGGTCGACTCGGTGATGCCGAGCTCGCTGCCGATTTGGCCGTTCGTTCTGGCCTCGGCGACGAGCCTGACGATCTCGACTTCCCGCGGCGACAGCGGATGAGGCGCGGGCCTCAAAGCTGCGACGACGGACTCGCGTGACGACGACACGAGTACGTCGTCGGGACTGCGCAGCACCGAGTGGAGCCCGGCGATCAACTGTTCGCGTGCAACAGTTTTCGACAGAAACGCCGACGCGCCCGCGTCGAGCAGATCTCGCATGGTGCGCGGATCCTGGTGCATCGACACAATCACCACGGCCACGGACGGTGCCTTCGCGCGGATCGCGCTCACCACTGCATATGCTCCGGGTCCGGGCATTTCGATGTCGAGCACCGCGACATCCGGAACCTGTGCGGTGACGACGTCGATCGCGGTGGTGCCATCGGGACAGTGAGCGACGACGACGAACCCCGGATCCGACTCGATCAACGCTGCCAGCCCGTCACGAAACAACGTGTGGTCGTCGGCGATGACGACACGGAACGGCTGCCTGCTGGGCGTCACCACCGCTGACCCGCAACGGTGGCCACCGGATAGTGCACGTCGACGGTTGTCCCGGCGCCGGGAATCGAGGTGATCGACGCCCGTCCACCCAGCATCTCCGCTCGTTCGCGGATCGAGGTGAGTCCGCCTATGGGCTTTGCCGAGGTGACTGCGTCGACGTCGAATCCGTCGCCGTTGTCCCTGATGACTGCGCGGAACAGGTCGGCTTCGGCGATGAGTTCGATGTCGATCGAAGTGGGGTGCGCGTGAATCAGTGCGTTGCGCAGGGCTTCTCGGATGAGCAGATACAGTTCCGCGGCCACCTCGTCGGGCAGGTGCGGTTGTGTGCCGAGCATTTCCAGGCTGGTCCGTGTGCCTTCGGGAGCTGTCGAGTCGAGGTACGACGCGAGCGCCTCGCTCAAGGTGTCGCCGGGCATGGTGACCCACAAGTCCGCCGACAACTGACGGGTCATGTCGACGCTGGACACGATCGACGTGCGTGCCGCGGCCAGATGTTCCTCGGCTCGGTCGTGGTCGCGAAATCTGTAGTGGTCGAACAGATCGAGTTGTTGCAGCGCGACGCCCATTCCGTGAGCGATGCGATCGTGCAGATCACGGGCAATGCGGCTGCGTTCGTCGTGTTGCGAGGACAGCAAGCTGGTCAGCAGATAGTCGACGTACGGTAGTGCGCCGACTGCCACGCGCTGCTGGATTTCGCGTTCGAGTGCAGTACCCAGTTCGACGACGGACAGTGGTGCTCCAGACGCCTCCAACGCGTCGGCGAGAACCGGGAACAGTGCCTCGAACATCAGCGACGCAGCGCGGAGTGACTGCGTCGGGTGAATGCGGGACCGGGCGCGCTCGCTGCCGATCCGTGCACTCATATCGGGGACGGATTCGTCATCTTCGGTCGACGACAACTGTCGGGCTACAGCGCGCACGACACTCTCGGCCTGCAGTGCGAGCTGACCTGCGACCGCCTCGTCGGAGAGAACCGTCGAGCCGATCAGTAGCTCGCGGTACGCGGTGACAGCGGCCTGGACGAGGCGATCGGAATCGACGCTCACGTCCGCCCTCCTCCTACTACTTAGGTCGTAGCGCACGGTGCACCTTGGTAGCGAGCCTATCGACTGCGCGAGCCGTGCTCGATACCGTGCGAAAGATATCTGCCGACAGAGCTTCACACGAGAGGGGAGCGGACGCGATGCCCACGGGCGCACGGCCAGTGCTGGTGATGCTGTGGGTTGTGGTGATCGTCGGCGCACTCGCGGCGGTCGGCCCTGTCCGGGCAACCGCGGACACCCAGCCCGCCGTCCTGCAGGACGCCGTAGACGGGTGGGCGTCGGGGATCGGGGCGCCGGGAATGACGGCACAGATCGTCGATTCCGGAGGTGTTGTGGCGCAGGCGTCGACCGGCGTCGACGGCAGGGGATTGCCCGTCGACAGCGCCACCCCGTTCGTGTGGGGGTCGGTGTCCAAGCAGCTCACGGCAGCCACCGTCCAGGGACTCGAACGCGACGGCGTCGTCGACGAGAATGCACGCGTCGTCGACATCGTCCCGCAGGCCCGGCAGCTGCTCGGCGGCTCAGCGGTAACCGTCGGCGACCTGATCCATCACACCAGCGGACTCCCGCACGACATCACCGTCACCGACGACTGGACGCGTCGGGAATCGGCAGCCGATGCGGTGGCCACGATGCCCGAACCCGACGGTGTCTCTGCCCGCGGCACGTTCCGTTACTCCAGCCTGAACTACCTGCTACTGCAGGCCGTGGTCGAGATGGCCACGGGCGAATCGTTCGCCGACGCTCTCGAGCAGGAGGTGTTGGAACCCGCCGACGCCACGACGACGATCACCGACCCCGAGAATTTCGTGCGATCCGTCCCACCCGGTCATGTGCCGTTCTTCGGCTCGGCGAGAGCGATCGATGTCGGCGTCGACGCAGCGGGGCTCGGCTACGGCTACCTTGCAGGTTCCATCGAGGACTTGGGGCGCTATGCGGCCTGGCGGTTGGCCGAGCTGCAGGGCGGCGAAGCTGCCATGGCCGAGGTGAATACGGGCCAGGGAACGACGTACGGGAGCGGGTTGTTCCACGAGAGCATCGGCGGACAGGACGTGTGGTGGCATTCGGGCGCGGTGCCCGGCTACTACACCTATGTAGCGTTGGTGCCGGGGGAAGATGTGGCAATGGTGTTGGCCACCAACAGATATGGCGAGATCGAAGCCGAGCGGATCGCTGCCGTGGGGCGGAACCTGACGACTCTCGTCGTCGACGGATCGATCTCCGATCTGCCTGGATCGATGGCTCCGATCGTGCTCGGTGTTCTGCTGGGCGTGGTCGCGCTGTTGAGCGGTTGGATCGTGTGGTCGGTGTACCGCGTGGCGAGCGGACGCACGCAAGCGCGTTCGTTCGCCGGTGCAGCCGTCCGTGTGCTGATCGTTGCGGTCGTCGCTGGGGCTGCAGTGGTCGGTGTGTACCTCGGCGTGCCCATGCTCGTCGGGGCAACGCCGACAGTGATGGCGCTCTGGGCTCCGGACGTCGCCATGATGTTCTGGGTTCTGCTCGGTGCGGTCTTCCTTACCGCAGCCCCGCTCGTCGTGAGCCAGGTCGTGGGCTACCGCAAGTTCCGACGGTCCTGAGCCCCGCCGACATCGAGGTTATGTCGCGAATGTCGTCGAAATGCAGGCACAACCTCGATCTCGCCGAGGCATGAATGTCCTACCCGTCAGTAACTTCGGGCGCCGAATCGAGTGATATGCCACTGCCCCGCACAGCGCGGCGTCGGAAGATTAAAGTTGGACGTGAACGTATCCAAAAGACGACGTTGAAACTGAGGCAAAGGCGAATATGACAGACAAGCAGCCAACCATCATCTACACATTGACCGACGAAGCGCCGATGCTCGCGACGCACGCGTTTCTTCCTGTCATCCGCGCGTTTGCCGATGCGGCCGATATCAACGTCGAGTCCAGTGACATCTCAGTTGCCAACCGGATACTTGCAGAATTCCCCGACTACCTCACCGAAGACCAGCGCGTCACAGACAACTTGGCCGAGCTCGGCCGCCTGACGCAGCTCCCCGAAACCAACATCATCAAGCTTCCGAACATCAGTGCTTCGGTGCCGCAGTTGCTCGCTGCCGTCAAGGAGCTTCAGGACAAGGGCTACGCGATCCCCGACTTCCCCGGCAATCCCAAGACCGACGAAGAGCGCGTGATTCGCGACCGTTACACCAAGTGTCTGGGCAGCGCGGTCAACCCTGTACTGCGCGAAGGTAACTCGGATCGCCGTGCGCCGAAGGCCGTCAAGGAATTCGCCCGCAAGCACCCGCACAGCATGACCGAATGGTCGATGGCGTCGCGCACCCACGTCGCGCACATGCGCGAGGGCGATTTCTACCACGGCGAGAAGTCGACGGTCGTCGACGGCGACCGTGAGGTCAAGATGGAACTGCTGCCCGCCGACGGCGAGCCGATCGTCCTCAAGGAGAAGGTCTCGCTCACCGACGGTGACGTCATCGACTCGATGTTCATGAGCAAGAAGGCACTCCTCGACTTCTACGAGCACGAGATGCAGGACGCCTACGACACCGGCGTCATGTTCTCTCTGCACGTCAAGGCGACGATGATGCGCGTATCGCATCCGATCGTGTTCGGCCACGCCGTGCGCGTGTTCTACAAGGACGCGTTCGCCAAGCACAACGAGCTCTTCGAAGAGCTGGGCGTCAACGTCAACAACGGCCTGTCGGATCTGTACAGCAAGATCGAGACGCTTCCGGCCTCCAAGCACGACGAGATCATCGAAGACCTGCACAAGTGCCACGAGACGCGCCCGGAGCTGGCGATGGTCGACTCGGCACGCGGCATCTCGAACTTCCACTCGCCCAGCGACGTCATCGTCGATGCATCCATGCCGGCCATGATTCGCGCCGGCGGCAAGATGTGGGGTGCCGACGGCCGTCCCAAGGACACCAAGGCAGTCAACCCCGAGTCGACCTTCTCCCGGATCTACCAGGAGATGGTGAACTTCTGCAAGACCAACGGCCAGTTCGATCCCACGACGATGGGCACCGTCCCCAACGTCGGTCTCATGGCTCAGAAGGCCGAGGAGTACGGCTCGCACGACAAGACTTTCGAGGTGCCGCAGGCAGGCATCGCCAACATCACCGATATCGCCACCGGTGAGGTGCTGCTGACGCAGACCGTCGAAGAGGGCGACATCTGGCGTCTGTGCATCGTCAAGGATGCGCCGATTCAGGACTGGGTTGCGCTGGCTGTGCGACGCGCACGCGAGTCGGGAATGCCGGTCGTCTTCTGGCTCGATCCGTACCGCCCGCACGAGAACGAACTGATCGGCAAGGTGCGCAAGTACCTGAAGGATCACGACACCGAGGGTCTGGACATCCAGATCATGTCGCAGGTTCGCGCGATTCGGTACACGATGGAGCGTCTGGTCCGCGGCCTCGACACCATCTCCGCAACCGGCAACATTCTTCGTGACTACCTCACCGACCTGTTCCCGATCCTCGAACTGGGCACCAGCGCGAAGATGCTCTCGATCGTGCCGCTCATGGCAGGCGGCGGCCTGTACGAGACGGGTGCAGGCGGATCTGCACCCAAGCACGTCAAGCAGCTCATCGAGGAGAACCACCTCCGGTGGGATTCGCTCGGTGAATACCTCGCTCTCGCAGTCAGTCTCGAAGACCTCGGTCGCAAGACCGGCAGCACCAAGACGGCTCTGCTCGCGAAGGCACTGGACGCGGCGACCGGCAAGTTGCTCGAGAACAGCAAGGGACCATCACGCTCGACCGGCGAACTCGACAACCGCGGAAGCCAGTTCTACCTCGCTCTCTACTGGGCGCAGGAGCTCGCCGCACAGACCGAGGACGCGGAGCTCGCGCAGCACTTCGCCGAACTGGCAAAGGCGCTGTCAGACAACGAAGACACCATCGTCAAGGAGCTTGGCGAGGTCCAGGGCGGACCCGTCGAAATCGGTGGGTACTACTTCCCGGACCCGGAGGCCACCGCCGCCGTCATGCGCCCGAGCAAGACGTTCAACGACGCGCTGGCCGCTGCGCAGAAATAGCTGTCAGCCGGCCCGATCGTTTGCCCTTGATCGCTTGCCGACCCTGATCGCTTGCCGACCCTGATCGCCTGCCGACCCTGATCGCTTGAAAGGTCCATCCATACGTTCCAATCGTATGGATGGACCTTTCGCGCGTTCGCGGCGTGAGAGTCCCAACCGCTTGAATGGTTCATCCACGCCATCTGATCGTATGAATGAACCATTCAAGCGGTCTGTTGGTCGTCCGCCCGCGGCCCGGGCAAGCGATCCGAGAAGCTCAGCTCGACCGGATACAACTGAAATCTGCCTTTCATACCCTTGAGCGCAACCTCGCGCGGGGTGCCCAGCGAGATGTCGTACGCCTCGCTGAGTGCGTCGCGGACCGGTTCGCTGACCAGAATTTCGCCACCCTCGGCCTGGCCCGCGACCCGAGCTGCCATCGCGACGTTCAGCCCGAAGAGGTCGTCGCCTCGGCGCACCGAGCTGCCCACGTGAACACCCATGCGCACTCGGATGTGGTTCCATCGATCTGGGTTCTCGCTCAGAGCCTCTTGCACTCGGATACCGCAGCGGATCGCTTGGCCGGCGTCGGAGAACGCGATCATGAAGCCGTCGCCCTGATTCTTGACGACGTGGCCGCCATGGATTTCGACCTGCTTGGTGATCAGCCTGTTGTGCCGTTCGAGCAGCTTCATCCAGCCGCGGTCGCCCAACTCCTCGTTGCGCGCGGTGGATCCCTCGATGTCGGAGAAGACGACGACGATATCGCCGTCAGCTGTCATTCTCGCGAGGTCGGGGCGCTCGACCTTCGCCCAGCCCGCCAAGTCTTCGACGGAGTTGCGCACCGTCGCGCCGATCCCCTTGTTGATCAGCGAGTCCGCTGTCTGAAACGCCGTCCTGATCGCGAACGGGGCGACCCCGCGTCGTCGACGACGGTGGCCCTTGTCGGCCAGGGCACGTTCGAGTTCGCGTCGCGTTCCCGTCAGCTGCCTGCGGGAGACGACAAGTAGAACGCCGAGCGCAACGATTGCCGCAAGCTCTACTCCGGCCGCAATTATCCACAGGGTCACAGCGTTTGATCTGCCGCGGGGATTTCGGACACTGGAGATGGTTAATTTCAGGCCGCGTTGACGTGCTGCCGGTAAGTGTAGTGGACGTCGTTCGGG
>NZ_LVCV01000394.1 GCF_001647195.1 Rhodococcus sp. EPR-157
GCGCTGCCTCAAACGTGCCATAGCCCGCGAAGTATTCGGCCTACTTGCACACCCACAACACGGTTGACAAACATAGGAGCATCATTCGGTCACCGGAAAGGGCCCCGGAAACCCCAAGTCCCTATTCGACGACGGACGCACCCGATCGCCGCGACTGCTTCTCCGCGACCAGGAGGTACGCCGTCATGATCTGCTTGAGTTCGGCCACTGCATCCTCATGACTCTGGCCGTCCTGCACCGAGAAGTTCAGCATCGAGTAGACGATGTGCACGAGGACCTGTGCCATCAGATTGCGCTTGGCGCGGGGAGTGCGAGGGGTCAAGGGTCCGAGCATCTTGGCTACCTGGTCGGCGAATTCGCGCTCGTGGATGACTCCGGTCGCGCGGGTGGACGGGGTGGATTGCATCGCGAGCCACACCTCGCGGCGCGACGGGTCGGACATCCACAAGCCGGCCATATGGTCGACGAACTTGTTGAGGAAGCGCAGCCAGTCCAGCGACGGAACCTCACCGTTGAACTCGGCGAGCTCCTGTTGGACTCCGACGAGATCTTGGCGGTTGAGCTCGCAGACGATCACGTACTTGTTCGCAAAAAACTGGTAGAGGGTGCCGATCGGTAGTTCGGCGCGCGCTGCCACTTCCTCGCAGGTGAACGATTCGAATCCGACATCGCTGAGGAGATCGCGCGACGAGGCGAGCAGGGCGTCGAACTTGCGCTGGCTCCGCTCCTGGGTGGGCCGACGACGGGGCATCAGCTCCTGAGTCTCTGCCGTCGATTCGAGAGCGGCATCGAGACGTCTCGCAGACTGGGCGCTAGCAGAGGACTCCACGCACCCAGGCTAGCGGCCTCGAGCGGTCGAACTCCACTACGCGCGGTTACAGACACCTCGAGACACCGCCGGACGGTGATTTGGCTGTCGATAACAACAACAAACCTTGTATCGGCGTTGTGACAGGTAGTAGGTTGTTTTCTGGTCAAGAAAACATTCGTTGGGTATGGTAATTGGATGAAGTTACGTTTTCGTGCAGGTTGTGCGTTGCCGAATTCGTGTCGGATGCGCAAAAGGTCGGGAGCCTCACCCAACGGCACAGGAGAACTACGTGGCGACCATTGGTCTATCGATCGAGTCAGGCGCGATCAATGCTGTCCTCTTCGACCTCGAAGCGGATGCCGTCGTGGCGAACCAGGTGACATCACTGGAGAGTGACGAGTCCTCATCGCTACGCACCGCGGTCGAGTCGATGACGGCCGTCGCGACGCGTCGGGACATCGACGTCGAGGCGGTCGGTCTCGTGTATCGGTCGGCCGACGAGCGTGACCGTCTTGCCTCCTCCATCGAGGCGAGTGGACTCGGCAACGTCCAGTTGGTCTCCGCTTCGACCGCGATCCTCGGCTGGTTGGCGCGGTCTCCCGAATTCGAGTTCGCCGACTGTGTCCTTCTCTACTACATCGGCCCGTCAGGCGTGGCGCTGTCTCTCGCCGACGCGACGAACGCCAGTCTGTCGTCGCCGAAGACCGCGACGCTCGACTCCATGAGCCCCGAGCGCATCGGAAGCACAGTGCCGTTGGCGTGGGAGGTTCTCGACGAGGCCGGCCGCAAGCCGGACTCGGTTGCATTGTTCGGTGACCGTTCCGGCAGCCGGGATTTGATCGACATTCTTGCGCTGGGACTCGGCGTTCCTGTGGTCCGCGTGAGCGATTCCGACCAGATCGCAGCACGCGGAGCAAGTTTGGCGGCCGCGGGCGATGCCGAGATGCTCGCCGCCCCAATAGCTACGGACCCAATCGTCACGGTTCCCGCCGTCGTGAAGCCCGCTGCCGTCGAGCGGGCCACCGAAGCCCCACTCGGTGACGAACCGGCCGCAGCGGCAGCGCCGCCCGCACCGCTGCTCGCGGCTCGAGTTTCATCGGTACCGCCGAGCGTGACGGAACCTGCGGTGACGGCCGTGCGAAGCACTATTGCGAGGAAGAAGCTCGTTCTGACTGCCGCAGTCCTGGCTGGTGTGCTGTCGGGGGGCGTCGCATTGGCGTCGACGCTTCCGCAGGGCGAGACGGTGTCGAACGAGGCGAGTGAAAATGAGCCGGAGGCGACCGGCATCGATGCCAGCCTCGTGGGCGCCACACAAGGCGTCGAGGCCACGCAGCCACCGCCGCCGACTGACCCCGCTCCTCCGGTGGTCATCGATCCCGTCACCCAGCAGCCAGTCGTCGCCGAGGCACCTGAGGTGCAGTGGACGATCGATCCGACAACGGGAGTAGCGCGTCCCGCAGAGGCCTTCGTACCGATTCCGGCGGCTGCCATTCCGCCTGCCGCCGCCGTGGTTCCGCGCTATACCGTCGAGCCTCCGGTATTCGCGGTGCCGACCTATGAACCCGAGCCAGGCAAGTCGGATGAGCAACTCCAGCAGGAGGCCTGGAACGAGCACTGGGCACACACGGCCGCGTGGTTGCAGCAGGAGATCGTCGGGAACTGATGTCCGGCGGTTCCATATGCGCTCAGTGACAGAATGGCCGAAGAGAATCGGTCGAGATGTCGAGGAGTGCTCATGTCGGATGTTCGAGCCCGGATCAGCGCAGACATGCCTCGTGCGTGGCGTGAGCTGTCGGACCTGGTGAAGTTTCGATCCGTCGCCGACGAGCGTCAGTTTCCCCGCGCGGAATGCGTCGGCGCTGCCGAGTGGGTCCGAGATGCGTTCCTCGACGCCGGAATCCAGTCAGCCGAGTTGATCGAGACGGTGGACGGTTCGCTGGCAGTCGTCGGGCATAGGGCCCCACGGCCGGGTGCGCCTACCGTGTTGCTTTACTCCCACTACGACGTTCAGCCGCCCGGGCATCGCACACTCTGGGGGAGTGAGCCGTTCGAACTCACCGAACGCGACGGGCGCTGGTACGGCCGAGGTGCCGCCGACTGCAAGGGCAACGTGATCATGCATCTGCTCGCGCTGCGTGCGCTGGGCGACGACGTCGGAGTCGGAATCACCGTCGTGTCCGAAGGTTCCGAGGAAATGGGGACCGGCGGCCTGGAGGATCTCGTCGAGAAGCGGCCCGAGCTGTTCGCGTCGGACATCATCGTCGTCGCCGACACCGGAAATGCGGCAGTCGGTCAACCGACGGTGACGACGACACTTCGGGGCATCGCGAACGTCGTCGTCCGGATCGACACACTCGAGGGCGAAGTCCATTCCGGGATGTACGGGGGACCGGCCCCGGACGCGTTGGCCGCGTTGATTCAGCTGCTGTCCACGTTGCGAGACGAGCACGGCGATACCGTCGTCGACGGTCTGCCGTCCGATCAGACCTGGGACGGGATCGACTACGCACCGGAGCGATTCAGAGCCGACGCGGGAGTCCTCGATGGAGTCGGGCTCGCGGGTTCGTCCTCGGTGGCCGACGCGGTGTGGGCGCGACCGGCGTTGACGGTGCTGGGGATCGACTGCCCACCGGTCGTCGGTTCTGCGGCAGCGATTTCGCCGACGGCATCAGCCCGCCTGAATCTGCGGGTTCCGCCGGGAATCGATGCTCAGCAGGCGCAGGACGCGCTCGCGGCGCACCTGAAGGCGCACGCACCGTGGAACGCTCGCGTCACCGTCGAACCGGAAGCGGTGGGTTCGCCGTTCCGAGCGCGTACCGACGGGCCCGGTTACGCGGCCCTGAGTGAGTCGCTGGCCGACGCATTCGGTGAACCTGTGGTCTCGGCTGGGCAGGGCGGCTCGATTCCGCTGTGCAACGTTCTCGCGCAGACGTTCCCGAAGGCCGAGATCATCCTGATGGGGGTCGAGGAGCCGCTGTGTCGGATCCATGCCCCGAACGAAAGCGTCGACCCCCGCGAGATCGAGAACCTCGCGGTGGCCGAAGCGCTGTTCTTGCAGAAGCTGGGGTCGTCAGACGGATAGATCGCGGCGGAGCTTGGCCACGTGTCCGGTCGCGCGGACGTTGTACTGCGCGACCTCGATCTTTCCTTCTTCGTCGACGAGGAAGGTCGAGCGGATGACGCCTTCGTAGACCTTGCCGTAGTTCTTCTTCTCGCCGAACGCGCCCCACGCTTGCAGCGTCGTCTTGTCGACGTCGGAGAGCAGCGGGAAGTTCAAGCCCTCGGCGTCGCGGAACTTGGCGAGCTTCGCGGGCTTGTCGGGGGAGATGCCGATGACCTCGAGGCCTTCGCCGTTGAGTTCGGCGAGGCTGTCACGGAAGTCGCAGGCTTGTTTGGTGCAGCCCGGTGTGCTGGCTGCGGGGTAGAAGTAGACGATGACTTTCTTGCCCTTGTAGTCGGCGAGCGAGACATCGTTTCCGTCTGCATCGGGCAGAGTGAACGCAGGAGCAGTGTCGCCGGCTTCGAGCCTGTTGTTGTCGGTCACCTGACGAGACTAACCGCGCGAGTCCGTCGGCGACGGCGAGTGCTCTACGCTCGACGATGACACACAAGCTTTTGCGACCAGTTGGAGGACACGTGGCCAGGGACACCGACAAGATCGAGCGCGAGATCGAGGCCGCTCGGAACCAGCTCGCCAGCACCCTGGACGAGCTCAGCGTTCGGGCCAGCCCCAAGAGGATCGCAGAGAACACCAAGCAGTCCGTCCTGGCCAAGCTGAACGAGCCGCCGGTGAAGTTCACGCTGATCGGTGTCGGCGCAGTCGTCGCCGTCCTCGTCGTTCGGAAGATCTTCAGCTGACCTCACAGGGCCCCTGAGCTGCCGATTTCACATCTGGCGGCTTCTCCTGTTAATGTTTCTCCCGCACCGCAGAAGAACACGCGGTGCGGATCGGCGCCATTAGCTCAGTTGGTTAGAGCAGCTGACTCTTAATCAGCGGGTCCGGGGTTCGAGTCCCTGATGGCGCACAAGAATGACCCCCTTACCAGCGGAAATGCTGGTGAGGGGGTCATCTTTTTGCGTGGGGAGTCAAGTGTCAGCCATCTCTTTGAAGGGAAAAGGATGGCTAGCACTTTTGGTGGGTATCGGTGTACGGCCAGGTCGCAAGGGCATTCCTGCTGCACCCCGATTTGACTTCCAGAACTCGCAAGTTGGGAGTCAAGCCGTGATCGCAGCACGTGACCGCATGTTCGAACGAAAGATTGCCGTCGGTGCTGGCACACTCGCAGGCATGGTGGGGATGGGAGAGCACGATGCGCTCGAAAATCGGTACACACCGAGATTCGAAGCACTGCTGAGTGAGAGCGGAGTCGTGGTCGGATATCGGCGCGACCGCGCCGGTATCGATACTGGACTCCACTTGTTCGCCCGTGAAGAGAGAACCTCAAAAAACCAAGATGGAAAGCCCTACTGGCGTGCCCTGGCCGGCCGGGTCTGGTTTCAGCTCAAAGGTATTCACGAATCGACGATGTCGGCAGACAAATTCCGCTCCGCCGACCACATCACTATCACGGTGGATAGCGAACACCTGAAGTTCTGGTACGCGGCACCTGAACCGGTCTACTTGGTCGTGTACATCGAGGCGGTCGACCTGTTTGTAGGCACAGATGTCCGTGAGCTGGTCGAGCGGCAGTGGGGCCAGTCGTTCTACGCCTCCATGCGTGAACGCAATGGCAAAGTCTCTGTGCGTGTTCCGACTACTGCGTTGATGAATCCCCTCCGAATTGCAGAATTGGTAGATCATCGCAGTATGCGCATTGACGGACCTGCTTTCCGAGGCCGTCCACTTGGGCATCGTATGGACCCGCTCCGATCCGTTCTTGCGTGCCCTTCAGCTGACCTCTGGCGCAGAATCGCGATGCGGATTCTGCAAGTTCACGACTTTCGCGAAGCATCGCGAGAGCCGTCCGGCGAGCTCACATTCGTCCGTGGAGTGCTCGCGCAGACCTTGCTGTGGCAGTCGCCTGCTCTCGCCGAGTACGGATACCAGTACGCCGATGATGTGCGCGATGAGCCTGTTCCTGAACAAATATTTGGCCGCACGTTCATAATCCTCGACTCCGCTCGCGACCGAACGGCACTATCCGACGAAGAGGGCAGGGCGCTGGATGGATTCCTCAACAAGGCGGCTGCCGACGACGCTTCCGTAGCGGTGTTTTTTCGTGGCCATGATCTCAGCGGTACAGGTGGACTTTGGCGCAGCACATTGCACGAGTCAGTGGTGGGTGACCGGAACGGCGGCTGGCGCCAGCTCGGACTTGAAGCTCTGAGTTCGCTAGTGCTGACTGCGACGCTCGTCTACCTGGAGTTCGCACCGGACCTTGACTGGGAGAACCCGCACTATCTCCACTGATGGCCTCCCGTCCTGTGGCCTCCCGTCCTGTGGTCGCCCCAGCAGTGGAGACGAGTCAAAGCGCCGGCAGGTCCGGTTAAACGTGTTTCCGGTCGCGCGACTTACCGGCGGCTGAGTGCCCAGACCGCAGGCGAGTGCCCCTTCTTGCCGAGACGAACAGACCGCTGAGGCGATGGATACAAGTAGGCGTCCGATCTGTGAATGCCAATCGTGTAACACCAAGTGTTGTGTTGGCTTACATTGTCGGACCCTAGGTGTAGTGTCCAAAGACAGACCAATGACCCCGATTCACATCTGCTGGGGGCAGTGGGACTCGGGGTCATAGGCGGAACTTGGCGGTTCTTGGCCAACTTATCCTCGTGTGCGGTGCGCGTCAAAACGAGGCGTACCCATTCCGCTGTCGCCCGCGGTGGGAGGAAGCCATGCATCAGTCCATACCCGCAACGAACGAGATCGCGCTGGTGCGCTCGGGCTCGAAAAGGACGCTCTTGCAGGTCCTTAAGGACGCGCGAGAGCGGATCCAGGTCAATGATGACGAACTGGACGAGGCGCGCCGCCGCAGGGATTTGCTGGCCGGCACCTTGAAGTCCGAGTTCGGCGCGGACAGCCGAACGTATGTCAACGGGTCGATCGCCCACGGCGACGCACTCACCCCACTCACAGACATCGACCTCGGCGTCGTTGTCCCCAACTCCGACGGCTCCTACGGGCCGTACGGCAGGGGACCGGCCGAGCTGCAGGAGCGAGCTGCCGCAGCGATCCGAACGGCCCACAAGGAGGAATTTCCCAACCTGCGCGTCTTCGTCGGCGGCCGAAAGCGCTCGGTATATGTGTCGTTCGGAGACCCTGTAGATCCAAACGTCGCGGACTTCAGCGCGGACGTGATCGTCGCGCTCGACTGCTGGACGGGGTCGGGGCTGTGGATCCCGCACTACGATAACTGGGACCGGTCCGACCCGGAGTCCCACACGGGTCTGGTCCGAGATGCGGCCAAGAGAAGCGAATACAACTACTCACGCACTGTCCGCCTGCTCAAGCACTGGGCGCGCAGACATTCGAAGCCGCTGTGCAGTTGGAACATCAAAGCCCTGGGCCTGGATAGCCTCACGGACTCGATGAACCAGCTCGACGGGATGCTCGCGTGGTTTGATTACGCCATCGGCGACCTCTCATGGAGAGAGACGCCAGACCCCGCAGACGTGGCCGGCGCGATCAGCATCCCGGGCGACCGCGCTGAACTGGTCACGAAGCTGAGCAAGGCGCGGGACAAGCTCGCCGATGCCATTTCGTTTGAGAAGGACGGCTACCACGTGCTCGCAGTGGAAGCCCTCGCGAGCTTCTTCAACGACAAGGACATGCTCCCACCACCGGAAACCAAGGCGGTCACGGCACAGCAGCTTCAGAGGACCGCAGACATGAGAGCGGCGCGGACGTCACGCGTTACCGTGGGAGACCGCCCGCAGACTCGCAACCGGACGCCGACCAGATCTTGGGCACCATGAGTTCGTCCCCGGCTCGGCGCTCGCGCCGCGGAGCCGGGACCCGCTCGGCGCCGGTCGACAAGAAAACACGCCCAATGTCGCCCAAAGCGCCGTTACCCGCGCTACGGCCGGGGCACCCCGACTACAGGCCCGCAGACTGGAGAACACTGTTTCAGCTGAACAGGCAGTTCGGAGTGCCCGACCCTTGGTACGGATTGTGCCCGGCGTGGCGAATCCACCTCGAGTCAGCTGCGCGCAGGGAGTTTGGGCACCGCCTGCAGGTCGTCGAAGGCCCGTATGCCCTGGAGTACCGCGTGCCCCTGGATGTGGTCGGGCCGACCAATCTGATCGACGCCTCGGTCGTGTTTTACGCAAAGCCGTCCTACGACACCTACGATCTGCCCGCGCAGGACTATCCCCGTATCTGGGCGCAACGCGGCCTGCCGTCCAAGCACCGGATGCCGGTCGACGATGCACTGTGTCTGTACTACCCCGACGATCCACCACAGCACCGTTGGACGGCTGACAAGGGGCTACTGGACCTGCTCGATCTCATCGTCGATCACCTCGGGTACGAAGCGCATTGGCGAGCCACAGGAGGCGACGGCGATGGCATCTGGCTGGGAGACGAAGCCGAACACGGTTTTGCCGGGGAGGCAGCGTGACATTGGTCGCCGATCACGCGGTGGAATGCGTTCAAAGTGCAGGAGCGGGGACTGACTGGTCGGGTTTCGCCGCCACTCTCCTCGCGGCGGCCCTTGCCGCAGTCGTTGCGGTGGTCGGCTACATCATCCAACGTAAGATCGCGCGCAGGAGCGAAAGAGCTGACCTGTACGCGGATGCTCTCGGAGCAGTCGAGGTTTATCTCGAGGGCCCGTACCGGATCCGGCGCAAAACGAAGGACCCGAACAACTGGTCTGCATTGTCCAGCGCACTCTCGGACTGCAAGACTGCAGTTTCGCATCACCAAGCATTGCTCCGACTGCATGCCCCGGCGGCAGTCGCAGTGGCGTACGACCAATTCGTCAATGCCGCGCAGCGGGAAGCAGGTCCAAAAATGACCGAGGCATGGTCTACGCCACCGTTGAAGAGGCCACGAGACGTTCCCCTCGGTGTCGGTTACAGGCGTTCCAATTCGGACGCCAGGCGGGCAGAACTCGTCGATGCCATGTCAACGGATCTTGCAGCGATCGGTTCGTGGTGGCGGTTGACCAGGTAGCGAAGAACCTGAAGGTCTCCGTCAGGGGAAAGTGCATTGCTACCGGGGGAACACCCACAAGTACTTGCATCGTCTCAGGATCACGTGGAACAGGCTCGAATCGTATACCTTCAAGGCGCGCTTAAGGTCTAGTGTGCTCTGTTCACTGAACTTCGCATTGGCTCGAAGATGGACCGACAGATGACGAGAAGGATCAAAACGTTCCGAACGTTATAACTCGCTGCTTGCCGGTTGATTTTGCCATACGCAAGGCAAGAAACGCGGACTGTAGGTCGTGACCCAATCCCGCGGATACTTTAACTTTGCAATTAGCATTCCAGTAATGTAAAAACTCAGAAAATTCTCGATTCGCCACGTCCGATACCTCAAACAACATGCTGTCACCTCCTAGCGATAGGAGCGACGCCTGTGATATTTCGTTCAATTTTCTAGCCAACAACTTGATCGAAGTCGTAATTTCGGCAGAGCGCTCTACGAATCCGTTCAGGTCGTTGCTCAATAGAAGTGCTTCGATTGTCGGTCCGATGTCGTCTCCGTCGATAATCGCAAACATGATTCCTGCCCTTTCTTGAGAAATTTGCTGTATTTCTTTCGTAAGTTCATTCAGTTGGTGTACTTAACGGCTTTGGTCGATTGTGGAAGTAGTGCGCCCAGGGCGAAAGCAATCGATACGGGGCTCGCGATGAACAGTCGTTCCGACTGAGTGCTGGAATGGGTATTCGACTGCATTTGTACAAAGAGGCTCCATTTTTCGGATATCCGCCTCATGATCAGGTTATAGATTTCGCTGTCGGTCGGCACTTGTGGCACGCTGAGTCGGAAGATTAGCGCCCTACCGCATACGTCGTTGGCGGTGACTTCGTACTTGCGTGATGCGCTTTGCTGTTGCCCTGATGCGGCAATCTTCGCCTCGCCGACCATCGTATCGCTCGCGATAAGGCAGACTATAAGGGCAGTTCGATGGGTTGCCTCATGCGGAACGTCGGGGAACGTAATCAAATCTTCAGATAAGTACGTACTCACTTCGCCGCCGTCGGATGTAGCGGCAGGACCAGTAGAAGTACCCGTCAGATTTATCGCTGGAGGTGTCGACGCGTTCAATCCGCGGCTGACCTGATTGACGGAGATGCTTGTAAATTGGGTTACGTGCAGTCTTGCAGGGTCATTGCTTCGGAATGTTTGCTGTCCGAGCATGTAAGCGTCCGCAAGGCTGCTAGAAAGGTAGAAAGATATATGGCTGGATTTATGTGACCGTTCTTCATTCAGTCGGGCTTCCAGGACTCGTTGCGCCAGACCCACTCGGAATTGATCGTCTAGTTCTCCTTGTAGATCATTGATGTTCAAGTAGAAAAAATTAACATGTTGTCGTCGGGCTTGCGAGGCCGTGTGTAGCAGTTCCCTGTCCGACCAATTTGAGGTTGTAGTGGGTGGAAGGAAAATTGCGACACCGACGCCTGATCGAGCATTGAGATTTATCCATGTAACCGCAAGAATTGTAAGTCCCACGACGAAAATAGAGGCCATGGTCCAGTTCGAACCGGGGAGTATTTTTATCAATTCCGGCAATGTACCCGCTATAAGAGCAGCGCCCATCGCCGAAAGAAGTACAAGGAGCCTAGACCTGTCTTCTGACAGAGCAGCTCGCACTTGTTTGAGCATTCGCTTCAATGTGTTGGCTTTCTGTGTTGTCGACTGCGTGGTCTCCCTGTAGTGGCTCTGTCTACCATGAGGCAGATTTGCGGCTGCCGTCGCCAGCCCAGACGGCCGGTTGTAGACCACGGCCACCCAGGTGGTCAATTGCCGCCTGCGGGTCGAGGGCAGTGCAGAAGGCGAGGGTGCGGAACTGGTGCTCCGTAGATGGCACACTGCTGTGGCACCATCGCGGGGTTGTGCGCTCGTTTCTTCACTGGAAGAACGGTGTCGCCCGAGCTCAGGTGAGACATCAATGGAATCGACACGTTCTGGCCCCAGGGTATTCGAACCATGGATCCAACGTAAGAGTTCGACCAACTATCCTCCGGCAAACTCCGACCAGCAACGCGCTGGCTCTTATCGATCGCGCAGCGTCCTGCTTTAGATGTAGCCCGCCGCGCCTTGTTCGGCCGGTGGTTACCTGTGTGTCGCGTCGGTCAGCATCTCGGCGACGAGTTCGAGGTCGTCGATGGTGATGTCTTGACCGCCGACTGCGTGAATCCACCTCAGAGCCTTGTCTCGACGTTGAATTAGCCATAAGTCGATGTGGATCCATATGTCCTGTGCGACAGCTTGTTCAACTGAACTGATCTGTTCGAGCGCTATCGGTCGGGTTGCGTCGTCGAGAGTGAGTTGGAGGATGTCGAGTAGGTCAGTGCCTTGTTTGGCTTCGGAGCGGTTCATGATTGCTTGGAGTTTCATGGCTATCAGTGGGCCTGGTTCTGCGACCAGCGCACTGACTGCGATCGGCGGGTCTTTCGGTGATCGAATAGCTGTGATGGTCAGCTCGGTTGCGGTGTCGTTCGCCCATGCGTGGGCTGAGGCGTGGAGGCGGTCGCCGGGATCGTCGCTGGGGTGGTCGAGTTCGACTTGCCGGATTTCGAGGACGTCTACTTTGACCGGACCGCGCACCGTAGGAACGAGGACGGCAGCCGGTTCTACAGAGACCGCTCCGGCGGAGCCTCGGAGGACTTCGAGGTGTGGGATCGACCCGAGACGTCGATCCACGACGTCGAGGTCGACGGTGGCACGGTAGGGGCGAGAGAGGCGGGACAGCACGGCGAGGCCGCCGACGATCACCGGTCGGCAGCCGAGGATTTCGCTGACTACGGAGACTCCGTGCACGACCGCAGTCATTGCCTCACCGACGAAGACGACGTCTTTACCAGACACGGGTCCACCCGTCGGGCGTCCATGTGCCGAGGATTTCTCGGCCTCGGTCGGCGTCTTGTGCGAGGTCGAGTGCGACGAACACGGGATGTGCGAGTGGCCATTCGAGGGTGTTGGTGTCGAGCTCGATCCGTTGCTGCGCTACTGCGGGAACGGGCGCGACACGCACGGAGGCTTGGGCGGTTGCGGCGGTCTCTGCGGCTCCGAGCAGCGTGACCGCGCGGCGGACGACTGTCTGGTCAGGGACAAAGAAGTCTAGCCGTTGGTCTGCGCGGAAAGCGACGGATGCGCCGTACACGGCTGCAGCTGCTGCGTCGGTCAGTGCCCACCCTGGTTGGGTGTCGGGGGAGTCGAGCCCCAGTCGCAGCGGTCGCTGTTCGGTCGCGTCGCCCGGTGATGGTAAGCGCAAGAGGTGTGTACGCGAGCTGGTCCAGTGGTGAGCTGCGAGCCAAAATAGCTCGGTGCCGGAGAGGCTGTTCTTCGCGTCGATGAGATTCTCTCGTCGCATGGCACCGAGGATTTCGGAGATGGTGCTGGGGGAGCGACCGAGTTCGCGCGCCAATTCGCGGACTGTAAGGGTGCGGTCCGGTTGGGTGAGGACGGCACATGCAACTTCGATTCCGGCTTTTCCAGTGAGCGCAGAGGATCGCTGACCCCGGCCCTGGATCGGTGTGATGTCGGTGTCGAGGATCAATGTTCGCGTCCGTATCGCGGTCCGGCCGCGCAGGTCCAGGTAGCCGGCCCCGTGGTCGAGCAGTACGTCGCGGGCCGCGGCGGTGATTCGGTCGGCGACGACGAACAGTGTTGCCTTCATGTACTTGTTCTTCGTGCCGACGATCAACTGTGTCGCCACCAGGTCGGTGACCAGTGAGCGGTACTTCACGATGAGAGGCAAGTTGATGGTGTCGGGTTCGAGTATTACCTCGACGCTGTCGTCGGGTGACGCAGAATCAGTGTGTGCAGCGATGCCCAAAGCGGTGAACGTGTCGATCACGTGCGCTTCGGCGTCGGTCGCTTTCATCTGTTGAGGATCGCATGCTGTTCGGTGTTCGGTCAATACCGAACACCGAACATGCTTTGCTGGGCAGAGCCCGCGATATCGGCACCGGACGCGTGTACGTGAATGCGATGCACAGTTGCGGCCGTTGCGGAGGTCGGGTCATCTTTTTGGATGCGGTGGGTTCGAGTGTCTACTTGGGCGATCGTGATCTTGGCGGGACGGGGGGCTTGCGGTGGACTCGACAGGGTCATCATTTTCTCATCTTTTCGAGTTGTATACCTCTGGATCCAGTTGGACGGCGGTGGTCTCTCGACTTCCTGAATCCCCATCTCAGCGAATGTGTGCGGACATGGGTGGTTCCATACACATTGTGTTCGCTTCAACAGTGGGTCCGGGGTTCGAATCCCTGATGGCGCACACCAAGTGCCCCTGAGCAGCGAATACGCTGGTCAGGAGCACTTTTGTTGCCTTGAGAAGCTTGGGGATGCCCAAGATCCACGAAGATCGCTAACCCTGTGACCTGCGAGTTTGTAAGCGCACTATGGCCATAGAAGACCTGACTCTCAATCGCAATTGCGGGAGTCAGGTGCCGGCTGCCATCCTGCTGACCTGCGAATCTTGGGGCGGATTCGCCCCGCCGGGTAGCTGATGGACGCTTGTGGACGCTCCAGTCATCGCTTACTCATCTTTTGAGCTTCACAATCGCACGCGGCCAGTTTCCGTGGGTATCCGCGGCAGTTGCTTGAGCCGGTTGAAAGGGTTCCCGCGCTGCATGTGCTCAGTCCAGGTGCACCCCCCACCGGGCTGCCTGTTTGCTCGACAGTCGTTGGGCTACAGCCGGTGGTAGCACTCAGTCACACCACTGCGGCGGAGCCGCACTCAGTCGGCGACCAACTGCGCCGACTCGAAGTACCCACCTCGACCACGCTCACGTTGCCTGCCGATGACGTAGCGACCCGGGGCAATTCCGGTGGCTCCGTGTTCGGGGTGGATCAGGTAGGCGGTCACCGTGTTGTCGAGAATTCCGAGCGCCAGACGCCGCGTATCGCTCACCGGTGTCGACCACGTGCATCGGCCGCCGTCGGCTACAAGGCTGTGCGGATTTCCGCCGGCTGCGCTGCGCAGCAACTCGATTCCGGACAGGGGCACGTCGTCGATTCGAGTCCACACTCCGGTGGAGACGACGCCTTCGAGCAGCGCATACGGAACGACGATGAGGTCGCCTTGGGCTTGCATGCCGTCGATGATCGGCACCGAAATTTCTTTGTCGAGATAGTCGAAGACATCGAGGCCGGTCATCGTTGTCAATGTGGACAGGGTCATGTTCTGGTTCATCTGAGTCACCTTGTGTGAGAGTAGGTTCAGGTTCGGCGGAGCAATTGTGCGTAGTTTTCTCCGCTGAGGCCGTAGGTCCAGCCTGCGGCGTCGAGTGCCGAGGAGAATTCACCTGGAACGTGCAGGCCGTAGCGTCTGCGCTGGCCGTCGCGTTCGCGAGACCCATTGACAGCGAGAAGCACTCGACCTTCGCCACCCCAGCCGGCAGGGGTGGCGAACAGCTGCAGGGTGCAGCCGTCGTTGCCTGGGTCGTGGGCGGTGTCGACCAGGGCGAGTCCTGCAGCGTCGATGTAGTTGTCCCACCCGATGCGTTCGATTGCGGAGCGGCGGATCTCGACGTTGCGTTCGACGGTGATGCGTTCGACGCTCGGGTCGAGTACCACCCAATCCGGCACAATCGTGCCGTTCAGGACGTATGCCGCACTGCCGTCAGCGAAGTGGATCGCCGGTTCGTCGTGGTGGTGCAGCCGTCGTTCACCGTGTACTCGATCGGGAATGGGTTCGGAGTGCAGCACGGTCGGTCGTTCGGACATGACGCAGACCTCGTCGAACGCCCACCACCATCCCGTCGATTCGGTCAGGTCAACAAGTGCGTCGAGCAGTTCGTTGTCCTGTGGTTGGAAGGTTGCGAGACCCAGGCTGCGGTAGATGTCGTAGTACGCGATGCGGTGTGCTTCCTGCTGGCCGTACCAGGGGATTCCGCCGACGAGGGCAGGAATCAGTGTCCTGATGGCGGCTGCAACGCCGTCGAACAGGCTGGTGTGCAATGAGTCCCATACCGTCGATCGAATGATCGGGTTGAGTCCGATGCCCGCGCGGACCGACACTTCGGGTGGCTGATTTCGTACTGTAGCCGCTGTGCGACCTTGGGCTGCTCTGAGCGCCTGAGACCGGATCGTCATCGGCCACCGGGGTGGTGGCCGTTCGCTCACCGGCAGCCGGATGCATGCGTCCATTCGGGAGCGTGAAGCGGAGAGCAATGTTGCGATGCGAGCCGATGCACAGGTGGGGCCTTCGACGGCAAAGGTTACAGCGGAAGCCAGGTTGTCTCCGGCGATGCGGGCCGCTGCAGCTGCCGGAGACGGTTCCCATACGAATCGAGGAACGGGGAGGTCGGCATGTCGATACAGCTGAGCCACAGCAGATTCGGCAGAGTGTCGATCCGATGGTCCGGCGCGCATTCCGTGACCGAGATAGGTGTCGCGCATGGATACGACACTGCGGATGGATACGGCACTGCGGATGAGTTCTGAATGGGGGTCTTCGGTGAATGTCCCGTGCGACGAAGACGTCGAGGGGATCTGCACGGCGCTCACGCGATGGAGGCTGTGTCAGCCTTTCCGGTAGTCATGGAAACAGCCTGACACAAATGTTGCGCCGCCGCTAGTGGTGCGCCTGAGTATTCCAGGCGGGCTGTTGCAAACCCTGCAAATCAAAAGTGGTCGTAGTTCGTCAGTGCTCGGTGCTCCGATGCCGGCGCAGAGGACGCAGCCGGGGTGAGGATGCCCTGACGGCGACGTACTGACGTAAAGACGTGATTATCGGCTGTCGAGGCGCGTTCTTGGCGACGGCGGCTGCGGATTCGGTGGTCAAGCGAGGCCCGGGTCGGGATCGACTGCAAGTTCGAGGTCTGGTTCTGCGGCAACCCAGTCCGACAGCTGCACGAACAGCATTTTCACCGTCGTCAGTGCGTGACAGCCAACTTCACCGAGCACGTTCCAGTCACCGCTACCGCGGACGCCCGTGCCTATATCGATCACGTCTTGGCCGGACTATTCTCGCGGGCGATTGTCGCCCGCGGTGGTCGACATAGCCAGTAGCAGAAACTCGGCGCATATACTGGCCCGGGTCTCAGATTCCTCGGCGTAATCGATCTTGCGGATTGGACGCGTGGGGAAATCGAGCGAACCCAAGAGTGCAACGTAGCTTGCGGGTCAACGTCCCCCGCCCACGGTCGGCATCTGACCGCTGAGAGAGCGTGGAGTCAGCCGTTTCTGGTCGGACCCGTCGGGGTTCATCGATGCAATCTCAGGCTGGGAGCCTGTAGCGACGTCGGTCACCAGTTCACCCGTCTGTGTGACCGCCCGGTCGTACAGGATGCGCGAGCCGTCGGGCGTGAACTTCGGATGTACGGCGTAGGTAACGGTGAGAGGAGTGATCTCCCCGCCGCCGGAGGGCATCGCGTAGATCTC
>NZ_LVCV01000395.1 GCF_001647195.1 Rhodococcus sp. EPR-157
CGCGCAGAAGCACCGTCGATTCTCCGCCGTCGACAGGCGCTTCGTTAAGGTACCCGCCGATGACGTAAACCACCCGTGAGCCATCCGGGGAGAACGTGGCTCCGAAGGCCGACTCTTCCTGCGCGATGACGTGTCTGTCGGATCCATCGGCGTTCATGATGTTGATGCTGCCGTTCGCGGTGAACGCGATCTTGGATCCGTCGGGAGAGAAGGTCGGTTGATAGCCACCCTCGTACACCGACGTCGATTCACCCGACTCGAGGTCGATGATCTCGATGAACCTGCCTCGGGCGTAAGCGAGCTGCTCGCCATCGGGAGAGAGGGCGGCGCCGTAACCGTAGTTCGGGTCCCGGCTGTCCTCGCCCACGGTCGGGGTGACCTGGCGCAAGCCGGAGCCGTCGATGTTCATGATAAATAGCTGGCCCCAACCGTCGTCGAAGGCCACGACCACCGGTGCCGGCTCGGGCGGAGGGTCGTCGGCGCATCCCGCCGCGAGCAGTGTCAGCGCGACGAGAGCGGAGATCAGCCGGATCCGATGCATCGGACAATCATCGCAGAACTATTGAGGCAAGGTCTGCGACATCCATGTGGACAGCGATGGCTTCGCCGCCCCGACTCTATGTTGTGGTCCACGGCCTTGCTCGCACCGTCCCGCGCCGAACAAGCCTTCAGACACGGGTCCGCCCCTGAGGTGTCCACGTGTCCAGAACTTCTCGCCCTCGGCCGGCGTTCTTGCGCGAGGTCGAGAGCGACAAACACTGGATGTGCCAGAGGCCATTCGAGTGTGTTGAAGTGCAGTTCGATTCGCTGCGGCGCCACGGCTGGAACGGGTACCACGCGTACGGAGGCGCGGGCGTTCGCGGGTGGTGTCCGCGGATCCGCGCGGTGTGACAGCGCGGCGGACGGTCGTCTGATCGGGCACGAAGAAGTCCAGTCGTTGGTCTTCGCGGAATGCCACGGGTGCGCCGTACATGGCGGCTGCGGCCGTGTCGGTCAGCACCCACCCGGATTGGTTACCGGGGGAGTCGAGCCAGTCGTAGCGGACGCTGAGCGGTCGCACCGCCCGGTAGTGGCAGGCGCTGGAGGTGTGTCGGTGGCGAGTGCCAGCGGTCGACGGCGAGCCAGAACAGCTCGGTTCCGAAGAGCTTGTTCTGGGCGTCGACCATGCTCTCTTGCCGCGGGCTTCTCGGCAATCGCGGCTGCGCTTTGGCCCTCTACCTACGCGGGGTGGCCCCGATCAGGGGTGCGAGTTGCGTGGCAATGGGATTGAGGTTGAGCTTGTCCGGATCGCCCTTCGGCTTGTTGTCCCAGGGTTGCGGCGTTTCCGGATCCGCGTACACGATGCGGCTGGAACTACGGACACCGGTGACACTGCCGTGAGGCGTCAGACAGTTCGCCTGCAAGTTCAACGGATAGTCCTCTCTGGTGGGATCGAAGTTCGGGTTCTTCGCCTTCTCCGCATCCAGGATCGATTGCGACTCTTCGTATCCGATGGTGCATGGCGGTGGATTGTTGGTTTCCAGGCCGGCAAAACTGAGGTGGGCGGTGCCGTCGCCTTGAACGAGTGTCGACGCCGCCGCAGCTATGACCGGCAGGAAAATCAGTAGAGGCCGGAGGGCAAATGATCTGGGGGCGTACAGGGCGGTGAGCGAATTGATGTTGTTCAGGTTCGTGGTCAGGGCAGGACCGCCGTCGGCAACGAGTGCGCCGATCTGATCGCTTGCGGCGGTGCCTGTCTCGATCATGCGCCGGATATCGGGGTCGCTGCTGCGTAGTTGTGCCGTAACGGCGTTCAGGTCTGCACTGAATTGCCCGATCGCCGACGACTGCTCGGACTGGGTGTCGAGTACTGTTCGGCTGTCCCGGATGAGTCCGAGCATCTCTGGCAGTGCTTCCTCGGCTGTCTCCGACACAGTGCCGAGCGAGTCCACGAGAACCTGCAGATCTTCTCCTCTGCCGTCGAACGCGGCACCGAGTTCCCTGACCGTTGTTGCGAGGTTGTCCAAGGGAATGGTCTTGATGAGCTGATCGGTACTGGCCAACACGTTCTCGACCGGTACGGGTGTTCGAGTGTCCACGGGAGCAATGGTCGACCCCTCCTCGAGGAACGGCCCGTCACTGTGTGTCGGCTGTAGATCGACGTACTGCTCGCCGATGGCCGATCGATTCGCCACAACGGCGAGCGCCGAGGCCGGAATGCTCGGACCTCCCGTGTCGAGCAGCAGCTCCACATCGATACCGTCGCGGGTCAGAGACAAGGTGCCGACGGTCCCGACGGGCACACCCCGGTAGGTGACCTCTGCGTTGGTGAAGATGCCGCCGGAGTCTGCGAACTCCGCGGTCACGCGGTACTGCCCGAAGCCGAGCAGGTTGTCGAGGCGGACGTACTTGCCGCCGATGTAGACGATGCCGATCACCGCGACGACAACGAATGCGATCAGCTGAATTCTTACCAGTGGTGTGACCACAGCGTCATCCCTATCGAATGTCGTTCTGTCTGAGTGTTGGTCGCGATCTACCGCGCAGGACTGCGCGTGCCGTCCGGTTTCGCTCGCGGGCCGTCAGACCGCCCCAGATGCCGTGTGGTTCTTGGTGTGCGATGGCGAAGCTTCGGCACTGCATGAGGACAGGGCAGCGGCCGCAGATCGTTTTGGCCTGCCGTTCCAATCGAAGCCGATGGTTCCCGGGCGGGGGAAAGAAGATGTCACTGGGTAGTTGGCGACAGGCGCCGCGCATTCGCCACAACCCATGTTCGGGTGCATCGTCGATGCGCGGTTGATCTCGCCCGGTGAGCATCAGGCCCGGTTCTCGGCAACGTGCAGTCCACCCACCACGGCCGCGGCCACCCTGCGGTGATCTCCCGGGGCGAACTCGTGGTCGCTGCAGTATATGAACCGATCGGGTCGAACAAGAAAGCCGTCGGCGCGGGCTCGTCGCATCTGCCGCTCGAGCACACCTTCGCTGTCCACGAAATGGCCAGCGGCGACTTTGTGGCTGGCGATCGACGAGGCGTATTCGAGCTTCACCTCGGCAACTCCGGCCTCCGCCAGTTGCTTTGGGATCGGCGCTGACGGGAAGCCGACCCAGGTCCATTTGTTGTCGAGCACGGTGTCCAGGCGTACGGGTGTGAGGTCCGATCCCACCACCCAGGGCTGTTTGATGAATGTTCCGCGTGGACTGCGGCGCGATGCTTCGATACCGAAGAACCCGCCCTTGGTGCCGAGTTTGTACAGCGGCTTGAGCCCATTGCCCGCGAGTAGGCGCGACACACCGGGTACTTTCGACGCCGCCACGAAGAGGCCATCGCGTATGCGCGCTGCGGCCTCGTTCTCGAGCATCACGATGCGGCCGATCCGTAGCGAAAACTTGGTCAGCTGTTCGACATTGAGTCGGCGCTCGGCTTCGTATGTCTGCAGTAGTTCCGTATCGGCGCTACCGTTGAGCACTGCATCGAGCTTCCAGCAGAGGTTCGCGGCGTCACGGACACCGGACGACACGCCCTGTCCGGCGAACGGCGGCATGATGTGCGCGGCATCCCCGGCCAGGAAAACCCGCCCTTTGCTCCACTGTTCGGCTTGCCTGATATGAAAGGTGTAACCCCAGCTACGGAAGATTTCTACCTGGTCGTAGTCGATTCCGCGTTCGGCCAGCAGACCGCGAAGGCCTGCCTCGGTCTGCAACTGCTCGACTGTTTCACCCTTGTTGACCCGGTACTCGACACGGTGGTAGCCCATCGGACACGGGCAGTCCACACCAGGCCGCCTGGGGTCGGAAATGAAAGTGAAATCCAACGGGGCATCGGCAGGGAGGTCGTACCACGCTCGCAGCTGAATGTCGAACCACGGTTCTTCGATGTGCTTGCCCGGCAAAGCAATACCGAGTAGCTTGCGTATCGAGCTCGATCCACCGTCGGCGGCGATCACGTAGCGCGACCTGATCAGCTGGTCGTCACCGCCGCCGTCGACGGGACGCAGGGTGATGGTGACCGAGTCGGCGTCCTGGCTGAGGCCGACGGCGTCGAAACCCGATCTAACGGTGACAGTGGGGAACCGGGTGATTCCCTCGCGAAGTACGCGCTCGAGTTCGGGTTGGTGGTAGTAAGCCATGCCCGGCACGCCCTGATCGCGGCTCTCTGCCGAGAACATCGACAGAAACGTCTTGTCGCCGTGCTTGAAATGCACGCGGACGTCAGCGGACATGGTGGCCAGCATCTCGTCGAACAAACCCAGCCCCTGCCAGACACGATGCGCGTCCTCGTCCGAGGCTATGGCTCGTTGGCGCGGATAGATCGAGATGTCGCGTTCGATCACCGCTGTGGTGATACCCCGCTGTCCTAGAAGATTCGCTGCCGTCGCACCGGTCGGACCCAACCCGATGATGACAACGTCGACATCCATATCGACGTCCCGGAGCACGCGAATGTTGTTGCTGGTCATACCATTCCTTCTGAGTGATCTGTACAGGTCCGCAAAGGCGGTATTCGAGCGGACGCCGGTCGCCTCCCCGGGGAGGGGACGCAATGGGCGCATTTCCGCGAGCCGAGGGCAGAGGCTGACCGCATCTACCGGGCGAGTTGCACGTCCGCGAGGGCACCGGCAATTACGAAGCCACCGGCAATGGCGCAGCCGGCCACCCGCGTCCTCTGGGGCAAGTGCGCGGTGAGAGCGAAGGCTGCGGTATCCCAGATGTCGACGGCCACGCCTGCGCGAAGCAGCGTGCGCACCGTCTTCGGGGCATACCTGGTTGCGGCGTACAGTCCGCCGCCGATGTAGATTTCGCGAATTCCGAAGGTGCGGGCAGCAGCTCGCGTGGTGGCGACCGCAGCATCGGGTCCGGCGAGCAATTCGTTGGCTCGGGTGGGTGCGACCATATGGGCGATGCCGATCGCGGCGCGTGCGAGTCCGACCGCCTCGGGGAGCCGACGAGCGAGGTTGGAGGGGGAGACGAAATTCATGAGCATTTCCTTATGTGGTGGGGATAACGGTCTCGCGAGCCAACCGTCTGAGTAGACCGACGGACTTCTTGATTCCGAAGGCAACGATGGTGGTGCGGCCGTCGTCGTGACTCCACTGCAGCAATGCCGATCCGTCCGCGACGGAGCCTTCGATGACGGTCGGCTCACCGAGCAGGGGGAGTGGACCGACAACTTTGATCGACAGCCCAAGGATCTCGGTCCAGAAGTAATCGTCGGTAGGTGCGCACGTCGGCTCGAGACCGAGCGCGGATGCCGCGGCCACTTTGCCCTGCGCGACCGCATTCGACCAGAACGGTGCTCGGCCGGACGCCTCTCGCGAGTAGGTGACATCTCCGGCAGCGAATACGTCGGGAACCGCTGTCGCGCAGAGTTCGTCTATACCCACCCCGCGCCCGTCGGCGATACCTGAGCCGTCGAGCCACCCTGTCTCGGGGACATCGCCGGCGCACGTGACGACCAGATCGGCAGTGAGAATTCGATCTGCGATCTCTATGCCCATGACGCGATCTCCGGTCAACGCGACCGGGGTCTCAGCCTGTACGAACTCGACCGATGCGGCTGCGGCCCTCGCGACGATCGCGTCGGACAGGTAGGGGCCCAGGAGCCGCTTCAGTGGAGGATCGATATCGACAACGGTCACCGCGATATCGCGCGCAACGCAGGCACTGGCGACCTCCATCCCGAGGAAGCCGGCTCCGACGACGATTGCGGTTCGAGCCTCGTCCAATGTCGGGCGCAGTGCACGGACGTCGGCGAACGTCCGTAATACGGTCTCTCCCGATTGATCCGGACCCGCGATACGACGCGCGGCCGCGCCGGTGGCCACGATCAAAGCGTCGTAGGAGATGTCGGTGCCGACGGCGGTGGTAACGGTACGTGCCTCGGTATTCACCGACACCGCGCGATCGACGATCGACGTGAGATCGAGATCCGACAGGTCCCACGTTTCCGCTTTGACCGCTTCATCCTTGAGGACGTGCTTCGACAGCGGCGGTCTTGCGTAGCAACCGTCGGGATCGGCACCGATCATGATCAGTGGGCCGTCGTGCCCGCGAGCACGGAGCTCACGAGCTGCGGTGCATGCGGCGATGGAATCTCCGACGATGACGATGCTGCGAGCGACCGACGTCACGCCTGTTCTCTCAATGCCGCGACCGGACACACACCGATGGCCGACCGCGCCGAGGGCGCGAGGTCGTCGGGAATGTCGTCGTTGTCGAATGCGTAGTGCAGTTCGCCTTCGTCGTCCAAACTGAACACTTTCGGTGCCTGGTCGGCGCATATCCCATGGCCCTCGCACCGATCCCAATCGACGTCGATTCTCACAGCTGTGTCCCTTCTGCCGCCACCAAGTGCAGTGGCAGACGTTCGTATCGATGAATGACGTTGTTGACGGCCCGCTTGGGCGTTCCGGCGGGCACGAATCGTTCGACCCGTCGCGCGAGCACCCGAAGCATGGTTTGCGTTTCCAAGCGCGCGAGACCCTGGCCCGCGCAACCGTGCACGCCGGATCCGAAGCCGAGCTGGCGAGCAGCGTCTCGGGTGATGTCGAAGGCATCGGGGTTGTCCCATTCGCGCTCGTCGCGGTTGGCCGATGCGTAGATCACCAGTACGCGTGCACCTTTCGGGACTCGTGATCCGTCGATCTCGACGTCGCGCACAGCTCGGCGCGAGAAGGCCCTGATGGGCGATTCGTACCGGACGACCTCGTTGACGGCATTGGGAATCAGATCCGGGTTCTGCCGGATCGCCTGCCACTGCTTGGGGTGCCGAGCGAACAGGTCGAGTGCACCGGAGATCGCACCGATGGTGGTGTCGAGCGAGGGTCCGAGGTAGTCGATCATCAGTGCCGGGCACGAGGACTTGGCGATCTTGTTCTCGTTGGCAGCTTTCAGAACGTCGTCGCCCATACTCCCGGGAATTACCGATCGTTCTCGCACCACCCGCCTCGAGAAGGCCAGCATTTCGGCGGCGCCCTTCACTGCGGCGACCGAGTGCCTATTGACGGGGCCGAGGGAGTCGAATGTTGCTCCCGCCCAGCGTAGGAGATCCTCACGCCCATCCTCGGGCCAACCCACGAGATCGGGCACGATCGACATCGGCAGCGCCGTCGCAAGGTCATCGACACCGTCGACGGACTGCTTGCTCAGGGCCGCGTCGACGATGCTCTCGGCCTTCTCCTCCACCGCCGACGTCATCTTTCGCACTGCCTTGGGGGTCAGGCGGTGAGCCAGGACCGAGCGCTTCGTTGCATGCTCGTCGCCGTCACTGTTGAGTGTCGTGCCGCGGCCCAATCTGTTGGCCACCGGGTTGAGTGCGACGCCGTCCCCCGAGACGAATGTCTCGTCGTCGAGCAACACTGCCCTGCAGTCGGCGTAACGCGAGATGGCGAACACCTGCTGATGCGGAAGCCACACCACGGGGCCGAGCGCGCGCAGCGTCGCGTAATGCGGGTACGGATCGAGAATGCTCTGGGTGGAGTAGATGTCTGTGCGGTACTGCGGGATCGAAAAGTTCGTTGTCATCAAGTCCTCGAGACAGCCACGGATCTGGCGATGCTCGCCAGTCTTTGACGATATCGTCACCCATGGGAGCCGCCCCCGTCAAGCTTTTTTGACGAATTCGTCATTTTTGTTCCGCGATAGGCTGCCCTTCTACATCCCGCGAGCAGGAGCACACCTTGGCCGAAGTCAACCGAATCGAGCGCCGGAAGGCTCGCACCAAAGCCGCGCTCGTCAAGGCTGCGCAAGGTTTCCTGGCCAGCGGCAACACCAACGCACCCGTTCTGGAAATCACCCAGGCCGCCGACGTCAGCAACGGATCGTTCTACAACTATTTCGAATCCAAAGAGGAGCTGTGGCAGGCGGCCATCGATGCAGCACTCGAATCCATCGGCGACTACCTCGATTCACTCACTGTCGGCCTGGACGACCCGGTCGAGAAGTTCACCCAGTCTTTTCGGTTGTCCGGACGACTCTTCCGCCTCGAGCCGCAACTGAGTCTCGTCCTGCTCAATTCCGAGGCTGCGGCGTTCGCCGCAGCCAGAGGTTTGGCGCCGCGTTCACGCCGCGATATCGAATCAGCCTTCGCCCAAGGACGATTCGACGTGGACGACGCAGATCTCGCACTCGCGATCGTGGCCGGTTCCCTGCTGTCCATGGGGCGGCTGCTGCTCGCCCAACCTGAGCGAGACGAGGCGACAACGGTCGATGGCACGACGGAGCGTGTGCTCAGAGCTTTGGGTGTCTCCGCCAGCGAGGCTCGTGGACTCTGCAGTACCGAGCTTCCGGAAATCTACGGCGTCGACGTGCGTGCAACCGTCGACACGACTGACAGCGCGAGCGAACACCACTGACGAGCTCGTCGATCGACCTGAGTCGATTGAAAAGCGGAGCGACCTCGTCGACGCTGGTCTGGGGATCCGTGACGCCCTCGACTTGGGCATAGTTGCGTTGCACGTGCAGCGAGCTCCGGCTGCCGTCGACCCTCACCCTATGCACGACGGCACGGTCTGGGTCCGTGGGGATCGTGCGCGACCAACACGAGCGGATCCGGCGTTCGAGCCCCGGCCGAGCAGAGCCATCACCGGCGAGGCACAGTGACAGGATGGCAAGTGAGCGTGGTTCGAAATCGGCGTGGTCGACGGCGGCGGTCGTCGTCGGCATCGTCGCGGTGGGCATCGTTGTCGCGGGGCTGCTCGACGACCCGCAGCCTGACGCCGTCGCGATTCCCGGCTGCGACGAGGTCATCCAGCCCGAGGACATGCAGCGGATCAACTACGCATTCGTCGGCGACGACTCCGCGCCAACCGGGTTCGACGCTACTACCATGTCCGACGCCCTGATTCAGGCGCTGCCCGCTGGAACCACGGTGAACCCCGATCCGATGTTTCCGCCGCTCACGTTCGACGTCGACGCCACCGCGCACGGAACTATCTCACTGGGCGGGGCGGCGGGCGACCTGACCGTCATGCTATCGACATCCGACCAACCCGTCGGGCCGTGTTTTGCCGGGTACGTCGATGAGCGTCGAACCCTCGGCGACGGCACCGCCGTCGACACGACGTTCGGCGAGACCAAGAGTCGTGTAAGGGTATACGCGCCCGACGGCAGCCGAGTCGACGCGTCCGCCGACAGCGTCCTGACGGTTCAGCAACTGACTGACATCGCGATGGCCCCCGGCCTCCGCGCGGGCCAACGCAACTGAATTCGCCGGGCAGGCGGTCGCTGATGGAGCTCAGTCGGTGGGTCGATTCGAGGTGCAGCCGTCCCCGAAGACGAAGAGGATCCAGTCTCGCTGTCACGGTTCGGCACAACCGAGTGATCGAACCGGCCTGACGGCAGCGATGAGTTCGACCGTCTGACATGGTCTGTATCCATCATGACCACCAACGCACGGCAGGAGCATCCCATGCCCGGACCATTGGACATCCGTTTCACCGCAACCCTCGGCAAAGCGCAGGAAGGGGACACGTGGACGTGCGTGAAGCTGCCCGATTCGGCGACCATTTTCGGCACCAACGGCTTGGTCAAGGTCACTGGGACCGTCGACGGCCACCCCTTCCAGGGCGCGTTCATGGCGCTCGGCGACGGTACACACAAGCTCCCGGTCAACTCTGCGGTCCGCAAGGCGATCGGCAAGTCCGACGGCGATGTGGTGACCGTGCACCTCACCGAGCGTCGCAACTGACTGCCCAGGCCAGCCATCGGCACGAAATTGCTGAATACCGTGATGCGGCCCGCTCCACCGGGGGTGTTGCGTTCGTCGGTCGACCCGCGTAAGCGAAGCGATTCCGCAAGGCGATAAGCGCCGCCCAGTGCCGCGGCATTGGTTATGGGCTCTCGAGATGTCGGCTGTGCCCGGCGCAGTGCCGAAGAACGCGGTCGAGTTGTAGTTGCGTAGCGCGCTGTCAGCGGTTTCCTGACGCGCGTCGTTGCCGGCTTCCGACGCTTGCGTCGCTACCTGTCGCCCGCAAAGTGTGACCAAATCCCAGCAAGCTGGTGACCACGGACCCTCATCGCCGCCTGCGTCGAAATCGCACGATGGCTACGCGACGATCTCTCGATTGTCGTCGATCTCCACCGTCATCCATCGAAGGAGCCTCGATGAAACCCGGCAAAGTGGTCATGCTCGTTTTCGGTAGTCTCTTCGCACTCATCGGTATCGCGTTGCTTGCCGCCGGCGCTTTTCTGTCCTGGGGTTATTTCGTTCAGCGCGACGGGGACGAGACCACACTCCCGACAGAGGAGTATCGAACTACGTCCAGTGCGCTCATCTCCGACAACTTCGACATTTTCGAATCCGAGGGCAGCCTCGACGCGCTGGGTATCGACAACCTTGGTTACGTCACGTTGAAGGCGACGCCCCTCGACACCGAATCAGAGGTGTTCATCGGGATAGGCCCAACTGATCAAGTTTCGCGATACTTGGATGGTGTTGCCCGCGCCCGGATCGACGAAGTCTCGTTCAATCCATTCTCGGTGACTTACGACGAGATACCGGGAGACCGTGCGGCCACTCCGCCCGTCGAAGAACAACTGTGGTCTTCGAGCGCGAGCGGGCCCGGCGTCCAAACACTCGAGTGGGATCTGCGAGACGGCTCTTGGACCGCTGTCGTGATGAACGCAGATGCCAGTCCTGGTGTGGCGGTGCAGCTGCAGCCCGGGGCTCATCTCGATTTCCTCGGTGCGCTGACCCTGGCGGTACTGGGAGCTGCGGCGGTATTCCTCATCGCTGGAGTGCCATTGATCGTGGTGAGCACGGTCGGAATGGGCCGGAAAATGCAGGTCGAAGCCAGCTCGGGCGGCACAGAACCAACTGGTGTGTCGGTGCAGGTTTCCAACCCAATCGCGCCGTACCCGGCCACACTCACCGGTATCCGCGACCCATCCCTGTCTCGTGGCTTGTGGTTGGTGAAATGGCTGCTGGCCATTCCTCACTACATCGTCCTGATGTTTCTCGGTATCGCATTCTTCGTCACGACCATCGTGGCTGGCTTTGCCATCCTGTTCACCGGTAGATATCCGCGCACTCTGTTCGAATTCAACGTCGGCGTGCTCCGCTGGGCGTGGCGGGTGCAGTTCTACGGCTACTCGGCCCTTGGAACCGATCGCTACCCTCCGTTCACCCTGCAACGCACCGACTATCCGGCCGACTTCGATGTCGAGTACCCCGAGAAACTGTCGCGCGGCCTCGTCCTCGTCAAATGGTGGTTGCTGGCCATCCCGCACTACATCGTCCTAGCTCTACTGGCAGGTGGCTGGTATGCGGGCTTCTACGTGGTCGACGGAGAAAATGCGCGCCCTTACCTCTTCAGTTCCCTACTCGGCATTCTCGTCGTCATCGTCGGACTGAGCCTTCTGTTCGTCGGTCGATATCCGAAAGAACTGGGCGACTTCATCATGGGCATCAATCGCTGGGCCTTTCGCGTCGCGGCCTACGCGGCTCTGATGCGCGATGAGTACCCCCCGTTCCGGCTGGATCAGGGTCCGCGTGAACCCGGAGCCGACATCGCTGGCCCAGGTCCTCGGAGTACGGACCCCGCTGGCCACGGCTCGGTATCACAAGACGAATCGGTCACGTCTTCGTTAGGACACAGCTGACACCGCGGATGGCTACAGGTCAGTCGGTCGATCAAGGCCCCCAGGTCAGTCCTTGGGGGCCTTGACGATGCAGAACGGGTGACGTTGCGGGTCGATCATGACTGTCCAATTCTCAGGGTCGGGTTGTGGGGCGGCAACGGTGGCGCCGAGCTTCACGAGGTCTTCTCTAGCTTGCTCGGGGCGGCCACATATACGTCGAGGTGGTGCAGCACACCCTCGAGTTGCTGGGCGACACTGTAGGCGAGAAGTACTCGTCAGTCGGCACTACCGCTCTCTATTCGCGTTACGAGGTCGCGGCGCTCGTCGCGGACCTTTCTCGAGACGGCGATGAATGCCTGGACCAGGGGAGTCGGTTGTCCGCGCCATCCGACGCAGAGCGTCGATCCCGGCACTTCGTCTAGAACTCGGTACACCAGCGACGCCCGGTGTGCGAATCGGTCCGTGCTCGGCACAGATACCGACAAAGTAACACCGGCCGCTACGTTGTCCAGTTCTTCGTCCATTGTTGCGGTGTCCCTGCTGATGCGGGGCAAACGGTCGTCGTCGATCCCGAGATCACGCAGTGTCCAAAACGCGCGCCAACGTGCGTCGTCGGTACGCGGCGCCGAAATCACCTGATCCTGCAAATCGGATAGGCGCACCGATTCCTGTGCAGCAAGAGGGTGCGAGCTCGTCATCCCTATTGCGAGCGGTTCGGTGAACAACACCTCGGTGTTCAGGTTGGTCAGATCGATGGGTAGCCGCAAGAACGCCACGTCGGTCTCTCCGGACCGCAGACCACAGGAGGGATCTGTCAGGTCGTAGCTTTCGATCCGCGGGCTGACGGAGGGGTGCCGACTCCTGAACTCCGAGATGATCAACGGAGTCAGTTCCAGTGCTGACGCGGCGAAAAACCCGATGCGTAGTACACCTGACATTTTGGAGTGCGCTCGGTGTGCGTCTGCCACACCTGCGTCCAGAACTACCAGGGCCTCACGCGCTGAACGGAGGAAGGCCTTGCCGGCGTCCGTCAGCTCGACGGTTCGCGTTGTCCTGTTGAGTAGCGGTACGCCTACATCGTGTTCGAGTTCGGTGATGCTGCGACTCAGACCCTGCTGCGAAACGTAGAGAGTCTCTGCTGCACGGGTGAAGTGAAGGGTCTCTGCCACCGCCACGAAGTGCCGTAAACGACGCGTATGAACATCCATCGAACTCGCTTTCGGTCTGTGCAGTTGCGACGCAACTCATCATGGACCGCCCGCCGCCGATTCACAACAGACCGGCGTAAATCGGAGCGAGAATTCTGTTTCCCTCGCCGCTGCGTCCTGCGGCACACTCACATCGAATGTGACGCGCATCTCTGCGGGTCTATCGATTCGATTGTGAAGGAGCGTCACCTTTCGCCTACGACGGAAAGGCGCTGCGTTCGGGACCACGCACGTCCAACGCGTGTGCGGTGCTCGACGACTGAATCGCTTGGACCCCCAATCATCATCTCGCACTCGCCCGATCGGCGAGAATGACCACCACGTCAGGTAGGCAGCTATGTCTCAACAATCGTCCTCTACATCTTCTGGCTCAGTCGTCGGTGTTGGTACCAGCACCGACCAGGTGCCTATCGGCAGGGGCATAGGCGTCCGAGGTGTCGTATTCCTGGTCGCTGCCGGTGCTGCCCCGCTTGCCGCCGCAGTAGCGGTGTTTCCAGTTGTGGTCAGTGCCAGCGAAAGTCCTGTGTCACCCTTGTTCTTCGTTGTCGCGGCGCTGGCTTTGGCTGTGTTCGCCGTCGGCTTCACTCGAATGGCCCATGAAGTCACAGACGCCAACGCATTCTACGACTTCATTCGTGCAGGCCTGGGCCACGTCTTCGGCCGGGGGGCGGCCACACTGGCGCTGGTGTCGTATGCGCTGCTGTTCGTCGCGCTCGTAGGATATCTGGGCGCTTCGACAGCAAGTGCCGTCGAGTACTTCGCCGGTGCCGTGATTCCGTGGTGGGCGTGGAGCACGTTGTGGCTGTTCATCACTGGTGTGTTGTCATACCGCGACATCGCGTTGAGTACCAAGGTTCTCGGTGTTTCGCTTGTGCTCGAAGTCGCGATCATGCTGGTGCTCGATTTCGTCATGGTGTTCCGTGGCGGGCCCGAGGGATTTACCACATCGCCCCTGAACCCACTCCATTTCAACGAAGGCACGCCGTCGCTCGGCCTGATGTTCGCCTTCTTCGGTTTCGTGGGCTTCGAGGCCACCGTTATTTTCCGGAGCGAGGCGCGCAATCCGCACCGAACAATTCCCCGAGCGACCTACGTGTCCATCATCGCCATCGGATTGTTCTACGCATTCAGTCTTTTCGCTGTCGCGGTAGGTACCGGCCCCAACAGTCTCGTCGCGAAAGCAACCGAGTCCCCGCAGACCCTGATCACCGAACTCGCATGGACGTTCCTAGGGGTCTTCGGGCAGGACGCCGTTCAGATTCTTGTCTTGATAAGTCTGTTCGGCTGCTTCTTGACTTTCCACAACGTGCTCGCTCGGTTCACATTCAACTTCGGCGCGGCAGGTCTGCTTCCCGCAGCGTTGGGTCGAGCCCATCCCCGCCATCACGCACCGTCGCGAGCATCTCTGGTTGTCACCATGTACTGCTTGCTCGCTATTGCAGGGTCCGTCGGGCTGGGGTTGGACCCTGTACTCGATCTCTACACGTGGTTCTCCGGCGCAGCGACTCTGGGAATCATCGTGTTGATGGCTTTGACCTCGTTGGCGGTCATGGTGTTCTTCCGTGGACACGAACGAGGATCATGGCTGACGACGTTCCTTGCGCCCAGTGTGTCGCTGGTGGCGTTCGGGGGACTCGTATTCTTGGTAGTCAAGAATTTTCCGTTGCTGGTCGGCGGCTACGGCGTGGCAGTGGCATTGATCGCGGTGCTGGCCATCGCATTCGTCGGTGGAGCAGCAAGCGCGTTGTTGGGCAGGTCTGCGGCGAGAAATCTGTAGTGGCCAGTTACTCGGCTTGCTGAAGCCACAACGGCACGCAGAGATCTGAGCATGCAACGTCGAGTCCGATCACACCAATCCACAACAAAAGTGCGTGAATCAGGATGGACTCGTTGTTTCTCTCGTCGCAAGAACTCCGACAGAATCAGAGCTACAACGGATGTGATGCGGACTCCGCAAGGGTGTCGCATCTGATGAACCAATACGACAACCTCCGAGACTTCGTTGCGCGCTTGCACGCCATCTTCTGCTCACCGAATTGGCGAGCGGCATCGTTCTACAGAAAGAAAACACCATGACCGGCCAGTTGGAGAACAGAAATATCGTCATCACCGGAGTCGCCGATCGTCGAGGCATCGGTTTCGGGAGCGCCCGGGTGCTGGCGCAAAAGGGTGCACTGCTGACGCTGGTGGACATCTCCGAGCAGGTCCACGAGCGCCGAGATGATCTCGAGCGCGAGGGGTTCGATGTCCGGTCCAACACTGTAGATCTGACGAATCATGTAGATGTTGTCGCCTTGATCGACCAGGTCGTGAAAGAAGCCGGCGTCATCGACGGCTTGGTGAATCTTGCCGGGATTGCAGCTCGGGCAAAGAAGGGTGACGATGTCGACTTCGATGTGCCGATACTTGCCACGACCTCGATAGAGTCATGGGAGCGAACCCTCGCCATCAATCTCACCACTCAATTCAATTGTGTACGTGCTGTTTTGCCGCACATGATCGAAAAGAGATACGGCAGAATCGTCAACTTCTCCTCGGTGACCGGGCCTGTCGGCGCTATCGCGGGCCTGGGCGCCTACGCAGCAGCCAAAGCAGGTGTTGTCGGACTCACCAAGTCGATCGCACTGGAGAATGGCAAGTTCGGAATCACGGCGAATGCGATCGCGCCCGGGTACGTCAACACCGCAGCGTTGACTCCCGGAATGCGCACCGGCGGCGAAAACACCCCGCTTGGGCGAAGCGGGGAACCTCGCGAAATTGGCGCTCTTGTGGGCTTTCTCGCATCTGAAGAGTCTTCGTACGTCACCGGTCAACTGATCACCGTCGATGGCGGAAACATGATCCAAGAATACAAGGGGCCTGGTGAATTGGTCCTTTGAGTGACCGCCTGCCGGCGCCGACCCACTCCATGGGATCGGCAACTATTGTCTCCGCCGCGCTCCGATTCGCACCGTAGCAATCGATCGCGTTGTGCGGCTTTCTGATAGGAGATCGACGTGCAAGTAGTCTGCGCAGGTGATGAGGACGCGACACCGCCCACACTGGGCCTGATCATCAACCCGGTGGCAGGGATGGGCGGCACCGTGGGTCTCAAGGGTACCGACGGAGCCGACATACTCCGCGAAGCGCTATCACGTGGCGCCCGGCCTGCAGCGCAAGCAAGAGCCGGCCAGGCGTTGACGCAACTCGCTGCTGGCACAGTAGCTTTCCGGCTCCTCACCGGTCCTGCTGAAATGGGTGAAGATGCAGTGCGCGCAGTAGGTCTGACACCGGAAGTAGTGTACGAACTGCGGGCTGATTGCTCAACTGCTGCCGACACTCGCGCAACCGCGGCCATCATGGCTGCTGTCCCGGTCGATCTGATCATGTTCGTCGGTGGCGACGGCACTGCACGGGATCTGTTTTCGTCAGTCGGCGATCGAGTCCCCGTTGTCGGAGTGCCCGCCGGTGTGAAGATGCACTCGGCAGTGTTCGGCACGAACCCTGCGAACGCCGGCCGACTAGCTGGACTGTACTTGACCCGAAATCCTGCGGCCAGGCTACGCGAGGCAGAGATCATGGACCTCGACGAGGCGGCGATTCGCAATGACAGAGTGTCCGCGCGCCTCTATGGCTATGCGCGCAGCCCTTTCGAGCGTCATCTCGTCCAGAACGCGAAGTCTGGCTCGCGTCCCGGGAGCGAGCAGGATATGGATGCCGCGGCTGACCAGCTGGCACGAGAGATGCGTCCTGACTGCCTGTATGTTCTTGGCCCGGGAACCACTACACAACGCATTGCCAGTGCGTTGAATCTGCACTCGACCCTCTTGGGCGTCGATGCCGTTCTCGACCGAAAAGTGATCGGAACCGACGTCGACGAAAGTGCGCTACTTCGACTGATGAGTGGTCGAGAGAGTCGAATAATCGTCAGCGTTCTCGGCGGCCAAGGCAGCCTGTTCGGGCGCGGCAACCAGCAAATCAGTGCGAAAGTAATTCGCAAAGCCGGACCCGGCAACGTTGTCGTTCTTTCGTCTATCGAGAAACTGATTGCGCTGGGCGGTGAGCCGCTCCGTGTCGATACCGGGGACATCGAATTGGATGAGAGGCTTGCCGGTCATATCAAAGTTCGGACGGGCGAAGATCGCAGCGTGATTTACAAAGTCGCTTCATGAAACCAGGCAATGAGATGAGACACAAGGTGGTATCGATGATCAACTCCCCAGCACATCCGTACATGGCGAATTCCGTGCCCGAGCTTCAACAGGAGATGCTCGACGCGATAGGCGTTGCCACCATCGAGGAGCTCTTTCAGCAAATACCCACCGACCATCGCACGACTCGGAAACTCGATCTGCCGCCCGCGCTCGGTGAAGCTGAACTCCGACGGCATATCGTGAACATCCTCGCAAAGAACCGAACGTGCGAGCAGAACTTGAACTTCCTTGGGGCAGGCCTGTGGCAACACCACGTGCCCGCAGCGTGCGACGAGCTGGTTCGCCGAAACGAATGGCTTACCTCGGTCTTCGGCGAGCCCAGCTCGGATCACGGCCGCAATCAAGCATGGTTCGAGTTCTGCAGCCAACTGGGTGAGCTGCTCGAACTCGATCTGGTGGGGCTACCTGTCCGGAGTTGGGGTTCCGCTGCGGGCCATGCCCTGCGAATGGCTGCCCGGATTACTCGACGCGCTGAAGTCGCGGTTGTCCGTGCGATCGATCCAGAGCGGTTGTCCGTCATCCGCAATTACTGTGAACCGACGGAGATGGAGAGCCACATCGGAGTCCGGTTGGTCGACTACGATCCTGCCAGCGGATTGATCGACCTGGACGATCTCCGGGCAGCAGTCGGTGAGCAGACTGCGGCGGTCTATTTCGAGACGCCATCCTATCTCGGCGTAATCGAGCAGCAAGGGGCCGAGATCGCGGCTATTGCGCGTGCCGCGGGCGCGGAGACGATCGTCGGTGTCGATCCCATTTCACTGGGCGTTCTTTCATCTCCAGTGGACTTCGGCGCGGACATCGTTGTCGGAACAATTCAGCCGCTTGGCATTCACATGCACACTGGCGGAGGAGTCGGTGGTTTCATCGCCTCACGCCACGAGGATCGCTACGCTCATCAGTACCCCACTTTGTTCATCAGCATTGCCGAAACGATCAAAACTGGGGAGTACGGATTCGGTCTCAGTCTTTTCGAGCAATCCTCCTATGGTTTGCGAGACAAAGGAAACGACTGGACCGGTCATTCGGTGTACATGTGGGCCATCGCTGCAACCACGTACATGGCGTTGATGGGTCCCCAAGGGTTCGAGGACATCGGGGGGACCATCCTGCAGCGCTCGCACTATGCGGCACAGTTGTTGTCCGAGATCGAGGGGATACGTGTCGCCTTCCCGTCGGGATTTTTCAAAGAGTTCGTCGTCAACTTCGATGACACGGGCAAGACCGTCGACGAGATCAACGCTGCATTGTTGGACAGTGGGATCTTCGGTGGGAAAAATCTGACATCGGAGTTCCCTGAGTTAGGTGCCAGCGCACTCTATTGCGTCACAGAAATTCATACGAAAGCTGATATCGATCGCCTGGTGGGCGCTCTCGGAAAGGTGATTACACAATGAGTACTAGGGTCAACGAAATTCAGGCCCCGGTTTGGAACGAACCGGTCATCATGGAAATGGGATACCCCGGCCGTCGGGGTGCGGTGATCGCGCAGGCCGAGGAAGGCATCGAAGCACGGGTTGGCGCAGCGGTCGACCTGATCCCCACTGCCGTCCGCCGACGCGACCGTCCGGCGTTGCCCGAGATGTCCGAGCCCGAGGTCCTGTACCACTACCTGCGCTTGTCACAACAGACGTTGGGAATGATGGGTGTCAGTCTGTTCGGAACATGCACGATGAAATACAACCCGCAGGTCAACGAGGCGCTTGCCTGGCGGCCGGAAGTCACCGAGGTACATCCGCTGCAGCACGAGGACACGCTCCAGGGAACACTGGAAATTGTGCACGGGATGGATCTCATCCTGCGTGAGCTCTCAGGGATGGACCAGTTCGTGTTTCAAGCTGGCGGAGGGGCGGAAGCGGCTTTCGTCAACGCCTCGGTCACTCGTGCATACCATGCCTCTCGGGGTGAGCTGGAACAGCGAAACGAAATCATCACAACTATCCAAACTCACCCCTGCAACGCCGCGACGGCTGCCGCCGCAGGCTTCAAGGTGATTACGTTGATGCTCGACGAGAACGGCTACCCGTCCCTTGATGCGCTGAAGGCTGCTGTGTCGAATCGGACCGCCGCTTTGATGGTCGGCAATCCCGATGACATGGGCGTCTACAACCCGGAGATGAAGGAGTGGGTGGAGATCGTCCACGAAGCTGGCGGCCTTTGTTTCTACGACAGCGCCAATTTCAATGGAACAATGTCGAAGATTCGACCCCGCGAAATAGGTTTCGATGCATGTATGTTCATGCTTCACAAGACCTTTGGCGCACCCAAGAGCGGCGTCGGAGGGCCCGCCACCGGCGCCTACGGGTGTTCGGCTGAGCTCGCCCCGTTCCTGCCCGCCCCGCTTGTCACCTTCGACGGTGAGCGCTACCACCTCGATGACGACCGCCCGAACAGTGTCGGCAAGATACGCGAATTCTGGGGCAACGTGCCTGTGATTCTCAAAGCGTACGCATGGGTGCGAGCAATGGGCGCCGAGGGGATAGCCCAAGCGTCCGACATCTCCGTCTTGGGGAACAACTACATGGAGAAGGGGCTACTCGCAATCCGCGGGGTGACGCGGTCGCACCCGGAGAGTACGAGCCCCCGCCTCGAAATGACGCGCTACAGCATGCAGACTCTCAAAGAAGACACCGGTGTCGACGTGCACGACGTGCAAAACCGTATGACTGACTTCGGAATCGACGCGATGTGGACCAGCCACGAACCATGGCTGATACCTGAGCCTTTCACGCCCGAGGCCGGCGAGATGTATGGAAAAGAGTCCTTGGATCGATGGATTGCAGTACTCGCCCAAATTTCGGATGAAGCTTATTCGAATCCTGAAGTCGTGAAATCCTCACCACATAACCAGGCAATCCATCGATTGAAGCCGGGCGTCACCGACGACCCCAGTACTCGCGCGATGACCTGGCGCGCCTTTCAGCGAACGCCCGCACAGACCCAGTAGAAGCAGATTCAGTCGACGGCAAGCGACTGAACACGCTGACTTGCAACGATAACGACCTCACCGCTTCGTATGGAAGGAGCCTTCGTGACAGGACTGGACACGCCGATAACGCCTCTGAAATTTCTCGAGCGCTCGGCCCAGGTACATCCCAACAAGACCGCGATCGTGGACGGGAAGCGGCGCATATCGTATTCCGACCTCGCGTCCATAGTGACACGTCTTGCGCATGGTCTGCGCGGGTCAGGAGTCGGACCCGGTGACCGAGTTGCCTATCTGGCAACCAATTCGGCCGAATTGCTGGCGGCACACTATGCAGTTCCGCTTATCGGCGGCGTACTGGTCGCAATCAACACACGACTGTCGCCACCGGAAATCGAGTACATATGCAACCATTCCGAGGCTGTTCTTCTCCTCGGCGAAGTCGACTTGCTCGAACAGCTGCAGAATACGTCCCTGCTGACAGTGCGGGAGAAAGTTCAACTTCCGCAGCAGAACGGTGGTTACGTGGACACCGAGCAGTCTCACATCACCTATGCAGCACTCATGGAACGCGGGGCCGAAGAGCCTTTGCCGTGGGAGGTCGACGACGAGACCCGAACGATCTCGATCAACTACACGTCGGGTACCACTGGTCGTCCGAAAGGAGTGATGTACACCCATCGCGGCGCGTACCTCAATTCTCTCAGTCAGATTCACCATCAGCACTTCGACACCGACACCAAATACCTGTGGACTTTGCCGATGTTCCATTGCAACGGCTGGTGCGGGCCTTGGGCGGTGACTGCCGCATCCGGAACTCACGTATGCATCCGTGCGGTTCGCGGTGACGCGATGTGGTCACTCATCGACAGCGAGAAGATCGACCACATGAGTGGTGCACCGACTGTTCTCACGAGGCTCGCCACTGCCGAAGCGGCGCATCCACTCGACCGCAGCCTGACTATCACTACCGCAGGAGCTCCACCCAGCCCGACCACCATCCGGGCAGTCAGAGCACTCGGAGCCGAGATAGTGCACGTGTACGGCCTGACCGAGACGTACGGCCCGTGTGCAGTCTGCGAACCCCAGGCAGAGTGGTCCGCGCTCGATGAGGACACACTTGCGAGGCTGCTGGCGCGTCAGGGCGTGGGAATGCTCGCCTCCGGCCCAGTGCGGGTGGTCCGCGCTGGACGCGGTCCGCATGGCGAACTCATCGACGTCGCCAGCGACGGTATCGAGATGGGCGAGATCGTCATGCGCGGAAACATCGTCATGAAAGGGTATTTCGGCGACGACGGGGCCACCGCAGAGGCCTTTTCCGGGGGCTGGTTCCACTCTGGTGACCTGGGAGTCATGCATCCGGATAGCTATATACAGCTCATGGACCGCGCGAAAGACATCGTCATTTCCGGCGGCGAGAACATCTCTACGATCGAAGTCGAGCAGGTTCTCATGTCCCATCCGTCGGTGTTGGACGTCGCCGTGATCGGCGTCCCGGACACGAAATGGGGAGAGCGACCCAAAGCGTTCGTGGTTCTCAGAACAGATTCCACGATCTCGGATTCCGATCTGACGCAGTACGTACGAGACCACATTGCAGCCTTCAAAGCGCCACGAGAGATTGTATTTCTACCCGAGTTACCGAAGACCTCGACCGGAAAGACTCGCAAGAACGAGTTGCGCGACCGCGAATGGCGTGGAGAGCGAGAGCGGATCCGAGGCTGATGCTCTCCACCCAGCCAATCCCTCAACGATCACATCAATCTCGAAAGGACGCGGACATGACAGAAGATGCAGTTCGTCGGGTACTCGCAGCGATCGAGGTCTCACGCGAAAGGATTGTCGACGACGTGAAACGATTGGTCGAGGTCCCCAGTGTGAATCCGAACTATCCTGGCGTGCGGCCCGAAGACTATCTCGGTCAGGAATCCGAGGCGAACCTCTTGCTCCGCGACAGATTCGGCTATCTGTTCGACAGCTCCCAATTGGTCAAGAGCGTAGCGAAACGCGAGAACCTCGCGGGCGTCGTGAAGGGCGGCGGCACTGGGCGGTCGCTGTTGCTCAACGGCCACATCGACGTCGTGCCGGCCGGAAACCTCGATACATGGACTGGTGACCCCTTCGTCGCGAAGGTAGTTTCCGGCCGAATACACGGCCGAGGGGCAAGCGACATGAAGAGCGGAGTGGTTGCCGCATTCAGTGCGATCGAAGCGATCCGAACGTCGGGTATCGACCTGGCCGGTGGCCTCGTGGTTCATTCCGTCGCAGGCGAAGAACTGGGCGAGCACGAAGTCGGGACAGGGTGCCTGCTGGAGAACGGATACACAGCGGACGCGGCAATAGTCGTCGAGCCATCCGCTAGTTTCGATTCCCCGCTGACGATCAACCCAACCGCTGCGAGCTTGTTGTGGGGTCGAGTCCGAGTCGAGGGGCTCGCCGGGCATCCAGGGCTGCGCCGCGAGCTGATACGGGCCGGCGGGGCCGGTGCACGGGCGGGCGTGAACGCGATCGACAAAGGCTACTTGGTCCTGCAAGCGCTGTACGGGATCGAAGAGCAATGGGGCCTGGGCAAGCAGCGCCCACTGTTCAAGCCAGGACACTTCGTCGTCATGCCCGGAACGATTCATGGACGTGGGAAAGACATCGACATTCCATTTGTCTTCGCCGAGTACTGTGAAATCGATTTCATCGTGTGGTATCCACCGGAGGACGACGCCGATGCAGTGAAGCTCGAGATCGAAAGTTTCGTCAACCGGTCGGTCTCTTTGGACCCCTGGTTGGCGGATCACCCACCCACCTACGAGTGGCTGGTCGAGTTTCCAGGATTCAGCACCCAAAATGATCACGAAATCGTCCGAACTCTCGGTAGCGCTCACGAACAGGGGACCGGCCTCACCGCAATAGTCGAAGCGTTTCCCGCCGCCTGCGATGCGACATGGATTGCTCGAACAGATATCCCGGTTGTGAATTACGGGCCGGGCCATCTGGCAAACGCCCACAAGCCGAACGAATACTGTGATGTGGACGAAATCATCTCCGCGACGAAGAGTTTGGCTCTCACAGCACTCGATTGGTGCGGTGTGAGGTGACCGTGCAGGCCGCCTCATCGAGCTGAACGAGAACACTCTCGGGACGTGGGCGGACATAGCTGCGGTCAACCCGCAGTCTTCATGTTGCCCGGGTCGCACGTGGGCGCCGCAAGGTGACTGGCAGGACAACTATCGTCGCCATCGCAACCTGAATCAGCGCGAGTGCGCTTGCGGCGAAAAACAGAACCTCGACCGGTCCGTCCAGCATGGACGCGGTCTCTGTTGGCCGGGCGGCTGGACCATGATGATGGCCGGTGGCACTTGCAGATTCGGCACCGCTTGTGGTTTCGGTGTGAGTCATCGAGAACATCAGCATTGCGTGCAGAACAAGCATGCCAGCGGCAAGCACACCCGCCGTGGACCAGTCGCGGATGGTGGGCTTTGTCCACAGGTGCCTGGCGCAGGCCACACAGGCGACGGCGAGTGCCAGCATCAGCAGGCTGGTGCCGGGGAAGAGAGCGAGATGGGTGAGCAGTACCGGGATATGTGCGACCACGCACACGAATGCTAGAAGGGCGGCGACTCTCCCAGCGGCGTTTGCCCGCACGGGATTTGCCGGCACCGTCGGCCGCCAACCGGCGGCGTCTGCGGTGGTAGTGGCCATAGAACACTCCTTTGGTATCCAAGTTGACCGTGGTCGAGCCGGGCCATACCGGGAACGAAGAGGGCGGTGCCGTTGGGGTTCGGCACTCGAGTTGCGCGACAGTCGTGCTGAGAGGGAGGAGACGGTCCGGTCCGCATTGTCATTCGAAGCGGACCGGACCGCGATCATCGGTTGTCGAGTTCTGATTCGGCCGCTTCGAGAGCCGCGAATTCTTCTTCTGGTGCCTTCGCGACGAGATGGTGTCGGCTGTAGAACGCGAAGTAGGCGATCATCACTGCGTACGCGGCGGCCGCATACAACACCACCGAGGGTTCGACCATGAACCCGGCGGCGAGGGCGGCGACTGCAAGAACCAGAGCGATTCCGGAGGTGAGCATCCCACCGGGGGTTCGGTAGGGGCGGTGCAAGTTCGGTTCCCGAACCCGCAAAACGATGTGCGAGATCATCATCAGTATGTACGAGACGGTGGCCCCGAACACCGAGA
>NZ_LVCV01000396.1 GCF_001647195.1 Rhodococcus sp. EPR-157
CGGCCGTTGGTCAGCGACAACACCTTGGGCAGGTAGCCGGCCCGCGAAAGTGCGAACGTCTGCCGCGAGTAGGCATAGGTGATGGTGAAGAAGCTCGACACCAGACCCACCAGACCGATGACGTTGACGAACTGGCTCAGCCAGGTACTGCCGCCGTTCGCGGTTTCCATAGCGTCGATCAATGGATTGTCGGAGTCCTGCAGATTCGACGCTCCCGAACCGCCGGGGCCGAGGGTCAGCAACAGTGCGGCAAGGGTGAGCAGCACCAGCACACCACCGATCAGTCCTTTGGGGACGTCGCGCACCGGGTTGCGGGCCTCCTCGGACGCGAGGGGCACACCTTCGACTGCGAGGAAGAACCACATCGCGTAGGGCAATGCAGCCCAGACCCCGACGATGCCGAACGGGAGGAAGCTGCTGGCGCCCACAGCGTCGGTCGGGGCGATATCGACGAGGTTGCTGACATCGAAGTGCGGGATCATTCCTATCGAGAAGGCCAGCAACCCGATCACTGCGACGATGGCGATACCGAACATCAGCTTGAGCACTTGTGAGACGCCGTACAGGTGCAAACCTATGAATGCGATGTAGAACACCGCGTACACCAGCGGACCGCTGATCCCGAAGAGAGTGTCCATGTACGCGCCGATGAAAGTGACCACTGCGGCCGGGGCAAGCACGAATTCGAGGAGCACCGCGGTACCGGTCAGGAAGCCGCCCCAGGGCCCCATCGCGCGACGGGCGAAGCCGTAACCGCCGCCAGCGGTGGGGATGATCGAAGCCATCTCTGCCAGTGCCAGACACATCGCGGTGTACATCAAGCCCATGAGCCCAACCGCGATGAGCATGCCACCCCAGCCGGCGTAGCCGATTCCGAAGTTCCAACCGGCGTAGTCACCCGCGACGACGTAGCCCACGCCGAGTCCGATCAGCAGGACGGGCCCGGCGGTGCCGCGACGGAGTTGGCGGCGGAGCATGTAATCGTCGGCGACGTTGTCGTAGTCGACTCCACCTGCGGCGTGGGCACCGGTCGTGCCCGACTGCGCGGGATGACCGGAGGCAGCGTGCGGATGTGTGCTCACGCGTGGTCCTCGCATCCGCAATGCGCGCCCTCGGTCTTCTGCGCGGGACGAGGCAGGTTCAGGGTGGGGTTCTGATCGAAGAATCCGTGGGGTTGGAGGATGAACCCGACGTGCTGTCGCGGCATGACCGGCCAGTCTTCGAGGCGCACCACGTGATGCATGCCGAAGGTGTACCAGACCACGATGTCTTCGTCGACGATACTTCGGTTGCCCGCGATATATGCGGGTAGGCCGTCGCCGCCGCGGGACTGGTTCGGGTATTCCCCCGCCGGAAAGCGTTCGTCCTCTTCGTATGCGGTGACCCAGAAGTTGTTGGTGGCGAACCCTGCTCGCTTGGCCACCCAAGAGTCCGGAGTGGCGGACAACGTAATTGCGTCGGTGGGCTGGAGTCGGTACGCAACCGGTTCGTCGACGATGTTGCGTTGTTCATGGTTGACGATCTTCCAGAATCGGTGCTTGTCGGCGTCGGCGCGTCGTACTGCGTCGTGTTCTCGTTCGAGAAGGCGGTCAACGGTGTAGAAGATGTTCTGGGTGTCGTTGACTTCGGGTACGACTGTATCGACCTCGTACACAGCGTTCTTGGTGCCGTCGAGTTCGAAGTCCATCCGCACGTTGAAGATGTGCTGGTGGATGGGGGCGTAGAGGCCGTCGTTGTTGAGGGTCTGCCCGTACAGCGATTTGGTGCCCGGTTGCTGGCCTGCAGTGGAGAGGATCCCGGTGGCCTTGACGAGGAACTCGATGGTGCCGTCTAGGTAGAGGTGCCAGTAGAAGCCGTACTCGTAATTGGCGACGGTGGCTATGAAGGAAATGATCAGCTTTCGTGAACGCCGGACTTCGGCGGTGTCCTGTCGGTAGTCGTAGTGCTTCCACATGATCGAGTCGTCTTCTTCGTGCATGCAGATCGCGTTCTCGATCGTCAACGGGTTTCCGTGGCTGTCAGTGACGATGCCGTCGAAATACTGGATCTCACCGAGACAGTCGCAACCGAGCGCAAGGGAATTGGCCAGAGCGCCGATGTTGTACTCGCCGGCGTCGAAGGCGTTCTTCTTGTGCTGAACTGGAGACGGGTCCCCATAGGGCACAACCATTTCCACCAGCGAGGCACGGTTGATGACCGATCGATCCGCGCCACCGTCCCGGAACTTCAGTTGGTGCAGTACCAAGCCCTCGCGAGGCGTGAAGCCGACACGAAAACTCCAGGCACCCCAGGTCACGTGCTGGCCCTCGACCTGGAACGAGCGGCCGTGGGGGGAGGTGATCTCGAGGGGCTTGATGTCGGTACGTGCTGGTCCGACATGCTGGGGCAGATAGTTGCCGGTCTGTCTGGGGACCGGGATCAGGCCGTTGTCCTCTACTTCCACAACCTCACCGCTATTGAGGTCATAGATGATGATCAATCCTTCGGCCGGGTGCGCGTACGGGCTGTCATCGGCGTCCAGGCGGGTGAAGACGAGGGCGCGCATCAGGCGGCGACCCTGGTCGTCCTTGCCGAAATAGCCTGCCGACCACGGCTCTATGCAGACCAGATCCAGGTCGGTCAGCCCGCGCGCGGCCAGAGCTTCGACGACGCGGGGGTCCCGTTTGCAATTGACCTCGCATTCCTCGAACTCGTCGAGCATGATCGGCGGTTGAACGCCTTTCGGCAGTTCCACCCACCGCTCGACGCTTTCGTTTTCGAGGTCGATGGTCGCTTCGTAACCGCATCCCGTAGACCGGTCGATCAGTACTGCGCTTGCCTCGCGGCGGATCTGCGACAAGTCGCCACGCAGTGCCCTTTTCGTGGGTTCTTTCAACTCCACCTGCACGAACCTGAAGCTGTCGGACTGGGCCTGTGTGCTTTTCAGCACTGACACCGCCGCACGGACTTCATTCCGGCTGAGAGGATCGAGCGGATGGGTTCTCGCTGTCGCGGCTGTGCGATCGATTTCCTGAATAGACATGCGTGCCTCGCTCCTTGGGGATAGATCGTCCACGCGTCGACATCACGACGAAGGCCTCGATGGTGGCGGGCTTTTGCGGTCGGCACGGCCGCCGGCCCATCATGAAGCGATCAGTGGGGGATCTGCGTAATCACGGTTTCGATACGTGGTGAAGTCATCGGCTGTCCGATGCCTTCGAGGTATTGCTCGAAGGCAGTGGCTGTGACCAACCGCTCACCACCAAGACCGTAACCCTGCACTGTGACGGCAGGCACTCGTCGGTGAGAACCAGGGTGAGAACTTCGACGCGGAAAATTCTCGATCTGGTTAACATGAATGAAACATTTGTGTCATCCAAGAGCAATGTTCGAGTTCGACCCTGGCACTACATCGATCACATCCAGAGCCGATCGCAGCTGCTGATCAGGCAATCCCGCTGCTTTTGCAGAGACGAGCAATCGGAACATGACAACTTCGCCGCACAAGCGGGCGCTGGTCGCCAAGCACTCACCCGTACAGGGATTGCCGCGCCGCCAATTGCCATTCATACCGGTGTTCGCGCAGTCCGTCGCAGCGGTTGCACCCTCAGGTGCTGCGGCGGTGATCCCTGTACTAGTGATCAGTTCCGCAGGCGGTGGCGGTGCGCTCGTGGCTTTCGCTTGCGCGGCTGCGATCATCCTGCTCGTCTCGGCGTGCCTGCGGCCAATGGCCCAGAGAATGGCATCGGTTGGCGGAATCTACAGCTACACCGCCCGCGGGCTCGGTCCGGCTGTCGCTGTGCCAACCGGATGGTCCGCGATTGTCGGATATGCGACGGTAGGCATGGCCGGCTTGATCGCCGTCGGTACTTACCTTTCGCATATCGTCGTAGCTACCGGCTTGGTTCGAGCCATTCCCGTGGGCGTGATCATTGCGGTGATGGTGGTGGCGGCAGCGGGTGCCACCCTGGTCATGATTCGCGGAATTCAAGTCTCGGCTCGAATTACCCTGCTGGTCGAATGCGTTTCCATTGGGCTCGTCGGTGCCCTGCTAATTCTGCTTGTGGTCACCACGACTCGCGCCGGCGCCCCTCCCTCTGCTGCCATGAATTGGGAGGGCAACGCGCAAAGTACCGCGTTGTCGATCATCGTCGCAGTCAGCGCCTTTGTCGGCTTCGAAAGCTCGACGACGCTGAGCGGTGAGGCTCGCCAACCATTTCTGTCAGTGCCGCGAGTGATCAGGTGGACCCCCGTCGCTGCCGCGGCGCTATATTTGATCGCCTTGCCGGTGCAGGCGATCGCTCTCGCCTACGCCCCCGATTCGGTGCGCGAGAGCGCCACGCCCATGGTGGCTCTGCTGACTTTTCAGGGCTCGACCGGTCTCGCAGCCGTCCTCGACCTGGGAATCGCGGCCTCGTTTTTTGCATGCACCCTCGCGTCGATCAACGCGCTCGTTCGAGTGCTGTTCTGCATGGGCCGCGAGGGTGTTGCTCCTTCATCTCTCGGTCGCACGCACCCACGTTTTCAAACGCCTGCCTCCGCCATCGGCGCTTCGATGATCGTGGTGACAGCTGTCCCGGTCTCGGTATTGCTTGCCGGTGTTTCCCCTGACCAGGGTTTGCGAATTTTCCTGACATTGAGCGCATGCGGATATATCGGTAGCTACCTCGCCGGGTGCTTGTCAGCACCAATACTGTTGCGGCGTATAGGAGAGTCGACCCCCTATGTCTGGGTGCTCGGTGTCGCAACCACCACCATCCTGTTGGTTCTGGTCGTCAACGCCGTAGTCTTTGCTATCCAAGACGGGATTGTGCTCATCGCGGCGTACGCCTTGATCATGGCCGTGGCAGTGCTCTACACCGTTGCGCTTCGTCGACTGGCTCCACATCGACTCGAGTCGGTCGGCATTTACGACGAGACCCAGCTCAGCGACCTATTGCCCGCAGCAACGTTCCGATGAGTCCACGCACCGACCCGTCCCGGCGCCACTCGAGTACCGTCTCGAACTCTTTCGACATCCTCGAGGTGGTCGCAGCACTCGGCCTGGGGGTCACCGCCAAGGAAATAGCCGCCGCCCTGCACCTTCCTCAGGCCACTGCTTACCGGCTCATCAACTCACTGGTCGCCGAGGAGTACTTGGTGCGGACCTCCGACCTGCGAGGCTTCGGGCTCGGCGCACGCCTGGACAAGCTCGTCACCGCCGCATCGGCGCCCACCATTCCCACCGCAGCGCGTCGGCAACTCGACGACCTCCGATACAGCATCAGGTTCGCCGTCCACGTCATGGCATTCCACAACACGCCGCTGCGGGTCCTCGACTCCGACCCCGACCACCCCGTGCGCTCTGAACGGGAATTGGTGCGCTATCTGCACGCGTCGGCCGCGGGTAAACTCCTTCTCTCGGACCGCACCATCTGGCAGGAGGCGTTACCCTCGACTCAGTTGCGGCAGCTCACTTCTGCAACTGTCATCGATCTCGCTGCTTTGAACACCGAGATGCGCACGATCCGTGATCGGCAGTTCTCTGTCCAGGTAGGTCAGCTCGAACAGGATCTCGCCTGCCTGGCGGTACCGCTGCGCGACCCGAACGGAGACACCGCTGGCGCCCTCTGCCTCGCCGGCCCGTCCGCCCGCATCGACGCTCTCATCGGGCGCGCTTCCTCGCTGCAGCAGAGCGCGAGTGTCCTTGCGCCCCTGCTTTTCTGAGCATCTCGTATTGTCCGAGGGGGCCTAGCGGCGCACACAGTTGCATGAACTCCGGTCTGCGCTCGCACGTTCGGTCCGACACTCGGTACGGTGGATACATGGACGTTTCGAAATAGGTGACGGTGTCACGACGGTGAGCGGGCCCATGAGTGGTGTCTACGGAACCGTGGTCTGGTTGAACGCCGCCTGCTCGCCTTCCCCCGGAATAATTGAATCTTCATTGATGCTTATGAAGTCGTCCATCCCGAATCGAGAGGTCCTACCATGCATCTGGGCGTAGACAGTTTCGTCTCTTCCGTGACCGATCCGACCGACGGTCGGGTGATTGCTCCGGCAGAGCGGATGGGTCATCTGTTGGAGGAGATCGCCCTCGCTGACCAGGTCGGGCTCTACTCGTTCGGCATCGGTGAGCATCATCGCAGCGAGTACTACGACTCGGCCCCATCGATCATTCTGGCTGCCGCGGCCGCGCGAACGGAGAACATCCGGCTCGGTAGTGCCGTCAAGGTGCTCAGTGCAGACGATCCAGTGCGAGTCTTTCAGGAGTTCGCCACCCTCGATCTGATCTCGAAGGGCCGGATCGACCTGGTGGTGGGCCGCGGCTCCTTCACCGAGGCGTTCCCACTGTTCGGCCTGGACTTGGCGGACTACGACTCACTCTTCGCCGAGAAGTTGGACCTTCTGCTGCAAATCCGCGACAACGTCGAGGTCACCTGGTCCGGCCGGCACCGCCCGGCGCTGAACCGTCAGGGCATCTATCCGCGGCCGCTGCAGGATCAGTTGCCGATCTGGGTCGGCGTCGGTGGAACTCCCGAGTCATTCGCCCGTGCAGGGCTTTTGGGGCTCCCGTTGATGATCGCCATCATTGGTGGGGAACCACGTCAATTCGCCCCGCTTGTCGATCTGTACCGGCGCGCGGGAGCGCAAGCTGGCCATCCACCGGAGCAGCTGAAGGTGGGGCTGCACGTCTTCGGCTTCGTCGCCGAGACCACCCAGGCCGCAGCAGACACCATCTACCCCGGCTGGAACGAGATGTTCACCAAGATCTCTCGGGAGCGCGGGTTCGCCCGGCCCAGCCGGCATCAGTTCGACGCCACCTCCGGTCCCGACGGCGCATTCTTCATGGGGGATCCGCAGACGGTGGCCGAGAAGATCGTGCGAGTCAGCGAGCAGCTGGGCGGTGTGGACCGACTGTCGTTGCAGATGACGAATCCTCGATTGGCTCACGGTGATCTGCTTCGCGGCATCGAACTGCTGGGCACCGAGGTCGCGCCGATCGTGGCTCAGGTCTAGTTCTCGGGGCGTCAGACACTGTTGTTTCCACCAACTTCGATACCGGTGGCGACACCTCACCCGTGAGTCGATCAGGAGACCTGCAGCACCGGCTTGATGACAGATTCGTGCATGCCGGCGACCGCATCGTTGATCTTCTCGAAGGGGTAGACGGTGATGATCTTCTCTACCGGAAACTTGCCGTCGGCGTGCCACCGAAGCAGCTGTGGGATCAACTCAGCTGGGTTGGCATCGCCTTCGATGCACCCACGGATGGTTTTTCCGCTGCCGATCAAGTCCATCATGTTGATGGTGACCTTCGGACTTCCGACCCCCACGGCAACGAGGGTGCCTAGCGCTGTGAGAGAGGTCAGAGCGTTTCCGATGACGGCGGGAACTGCTGTGGTATCGAGCGCATGGGTTGCGCCGCCACCCGTGATCTTGCGGATCCGATCGACGAGATCTTTTGCAGCGCCGTCGATTACATGGGTTGCGCCGACATTCGAGGCCACCTCGCGTCGATGTGCCGACAGGTCCACTGCGATGACGGTGGGCACACCCAAAGCCTTCGCCGCCATCACTGCCGCCATCCCGACTCCGCCCGCACCGAAAACGACCACGCTCGAGGTGTCGGTGGGACGCAGAAGATTGATCACTGCACCGGCGCCGGTCTGGAATCCGCACCCCATCGGTGCGGCGGCGAGCAGGTCTACATCGTCGCCGACGACGACAACGTTCTCCGACGAGGCGATCGCGTGACGGGCGAAACTGGATTGTCCGAAAAACGACGACCACACGGGCGTTCCGTCGAGTGTCACCGTCGAGCTACCGTCTAGGCGCGATCCGGCGGCGTTGAGGTGGTTGAACTTCTCGCAGTAGGACCGGTGGCCGCTGGTGCAGCGAGTGCAGTGTCCGCAGCTGCTGTAGCTGATCAAGACTTTGTTTCCTACGGCGACTCCGTCCACGGCGGGCCCTACCGCTTCGACTGTTCCTGCACCTTCGTGCCCGTAGAGCGCGGGTGCCCCGTCGGCCGAGTACGCCTTGGTGGTGAGGTCGGTGTGGCAGACTCCCACGGCCTCGATGCGTACGAGGATTTCGCTGTCGTGCAGGTCCGACAGTTCGACGTCGGTCAGGGTGAACACGCTGGACGGGCCAGTGGACAGGGCGGCTGATGTGTGCACTTGCGGTTCCTCTTCGGTCGTGTGGTCGTGTGACGGCGTCAGGGCCGCACGGTGGCCGTGTCGCTGGAGTATAGATTCCCCTAACCGACCGCTGCGCAACAGGATCGGTCCAGGAACGCCGGCCAGGAATGCCGTGACTCGTCGCAGCGTCTGCTGGTCGGGCATTCGATCGTGTTGTCTGCGTTCGAAGTCCGGCGACAGTATTCGTCGTGCTGTCATAGGTGTGCGTTCGTGGGTCAAAGTCGTTGTCTATGCGGAAAGTTGGTCGATCCTCTGCGCGCTGTCGTGCTCGGCGGTTGGTGACGGACGGCGCGATAGGCGACTCTGATCGCACGAACATGATGTGCTCCTCGCTGCGCGCGAGGGGCGGGTGTCCCCGAACCTGGAGTTCGAAACCTCCTAGCGAAGCAAGGAATGCGATGTTCAAGCGGATTGCAGTAGTCAACAGGGGTGAGGCGGCTGTTCGCCTGATCAGGGCTGTGAAGGAACTCAACGCCGAGTACGACTACGGCATTCGGACGGTGGCGTTGCATACCGAGGCCGAGCGGCGGGCGATGTTCGTGCGTCAGGCCGATGAGGCTGTGACGCTGGCCAAGCCCGAGTCCGGGTCGGCGTATCTCGATTACGGGGTTCTCGAGGCGGCGTTGGTGGCGTCGGGTGCTGATGCGGTGTGGGTGGGGTGGGGTTTCGTGGCGGAGGACCCGACGTTCGCGGACATCGTTGCTCGGTTGGATATCACGTTCATCGGTCCTTCTGCTGCGGCGATGCGTTTGTTGGGGGACAAGGTCGAAGCGAAATTGCTGGCGGAGAAGGTCGGTGTTCCGGTTGCGCCGTGGTCGGGGGGTCCGGTGCAGACCCGCGCGGATGCGCGTCGTCACGCTGCGGCGATCGGGTATCCGTTGATCATCAAGGCCCGTTCCGGTGGTGGTGGCCGCGGTATCCGCAAGGTCTATGCCGAGGACGAGTTGGAATTGGCGTTGGAGCGGACTCAGGGTGAAGCGGAACGCTCGTTCGGTGATCCGGTGGTGTTCATCGAACGTCTGGTCACCGACGCCCGCCACGTGGAAGTGCAGGTCATCGCCGACAATCACGGCAATGTGTGGGCGCCGGGTGTGCGGGACTGCTCGATTCAGCGCCGCAATCAGAAGGTCATCGAAGAATCATCGTCCCCGTTGTTGAGTCAGGAGCAGGCCGATCACCTGCGGGCGGTGTCCGCGGAGTTGGTTCGTGCTGCGGGGTATGCCGGTGCGGGGACGGTGGAGTACCTGTATCAGCCTGAGCAGAAGATTTTCACCTTCCTCGAGGTCAACACCCGTCTGCAGGTCGAGCATCCGATTACCGAGTTCACCACCGGTATCGATTTGGTGAAGTTGCAGATCCTCGTCGCCGACGGTGGGGCTCTCGAGGGTGAGTGCCCGGGGGAGTTCGGTCATGCTGTGGAAGCCCGGCTCAATGCCGAGGACGCCGACAATGGTTTCGCGCCGGCACCGGGCAGTGTGGAATTGCTCAAGTTCCCGCTCGGTTCCGGTATCCGTGTCGACACCGGTATCGCTCAGGGCGATGTCATTCCCCCGGACTACGATTCGATGGTCGCGAAGGTCATCGCGTGGGGCCGGGACCGTAACGAGGCGTTCGCGCGGCTGCGCAACGCGCTGCGCGAGACCACGGTCGTCATCGACGGCGGCACGACGACGAAGTCGTTTCTGCTGGGTTTGCTCGACAAAGAAGAGGTCATCTCTGCGTCCGCGGATACCGGGTGGCTCGATCGCACCGATGCGGGGACCCCGGTCGGTCCGACGGTGCTAGCCGATGTCGCGATCATCGCTGCTGCGATCGATGCCTACGATGCCGGCGAGGCCCGCGAGCGGGCTGCGTTCCTCTCCTCCGCTCGCGGTGGTCGTCCGCGGGCCAGTCACACCATCGGGCGGACGGTGGAGCTCAGTTATCAGGGTCAGGCCTACAAGCTCGGTGTCGGTCAGATCGGACCGCACCGCTACCAGGTCGACGGGGACAGTGGTGATCTGCAGGTCGAGGTCGAACGCCTCGGACACTACGAGAGCCGTGTGACTCTGGGGGATCGGCGGTTCTCCGTGGTCACGGTTGCTGGTGCCGCGCATTTCCTGGTCGAGGTCGATGGGATTTCGCATCAGATCAGTCAGGACGAAGCGGGGTTGGTGCGTGCGCCTGCTCCGGCGGTGGTGGTTGCTGTCCCTGTCGCGGTCGGTGATGAGGTCGAGGCCGGTCAGACGTTGGTGGTGCTCGAGTCGATGAAGATGGAGACCGCGGTCCGTTCCCCGTATGCGGGGACGGTGCGGGAGGTGTTGGCGTCGGTGAACGGGCAGGTCGATTCCGGGGCTGCGTTGTTGCGGGTCGATCAGGCCGGGGAGCAGAAGGCGTCTTCGCAGACCGCGCGGGTTCAGTTTCGGACTGTTCCCAGCGTCGAGGGTGAGAGCGCGAGTTGCCGGGCGTTGGCGCGGCTGAACGAGTTGTCGGCGTTGATCACCGGTTTCGATGTCGGTGCACCGCGGGCTCGTGTCCTGCTCGCCGACTACGAACGACTACGCAGTGCGGTGCCGCGGGAGGACACTGCGGTGCTGGAAGCGGAGTTGGCGTTGCTGAACACTTTCGCCGACATTTGCGAGCTTTCGCGTAATCGTCCGACGATGGATGAGGAGAACACCGACGAACGTGTTCATTCTCCGCGTGAGCATTTTCATTCGTTTCTGCATTCGCTGGATTCCGATATTCAGGGTTTGCCGGAGGCGTTCCGCAGCAAGCTTTCTCGGGTGTTGCATCATTACGATGCCGATGATCTCGAGCGCAGTCCCGAGCTCGAAGAAGCGGTCTACCGGGTGTTTCTGGCGTTGCAGCGGATCGAGAATCAAGTCCCGGTCATCGCAGCGTTGCTCGATCACTGGCTCACCGACACCGCAGCGCAACCGACGTCAGGGATCGGGGACGTCCTCGAACGGTTGATCGTGGCCACCCAAGCCCGCTACCCCGTCATCGGTGACGTCGCACGCAATCTCCGATTCCGCCTCTTCGACGCCCCACAGATCCGTCGGGCACGCGATCAGGTCTACGACGGAGTCCGCGGCAGCCTGCAATACCTCGCCGAAAACCCCGACGCACCCGACTACGCCGCCCGCATGCAGGAAGTCGTCGACGTCGAAGAACCGCTGATCGACCTCCTCGGTGACGATATAGATCCACATGCGTTGCTGGAGGCGATGACCAGGCAGTACTACGGAATTCACCAGTTCGAGGACGTTCACGCCTTCGACCGTGACGACTGCCGATTCGTCACTGGGGCATTCTCGCTCAGTGGTGTCGATCAGCATGTCATCGCTACGCGCACCGATCGATCCGGGCTTCATTCGGCGCTGTCGGCGATCGCCGGCCTTGCCGAGTCCACCCCCGGTACTCGGGTCGTCGACGTCTATGTGTCCTGGCCTGATGCTCCGGTGAGCGACGACGAGCTGAGCGCGGAGCTACGTGAGATCGTTGCCGGGCAGACGCATTCGGGAGTCTGGCGTCGAATCACGTTGACTGTGTACGGGTCTGGAACTGCGCGTCAGTTGACTCTGAGGCCATCCAGCGAGGGTTCCGAGCCGTTGGTCGAGGATGTCGTCATCCGGGACATGCATCCGTTGACGGGGCAGCGTCTGGACCTGTGGCGGCTGAAGAACTTCGACGGCACACGTC
>NZ_LVCV01000397.1 GCF_001647195.1 Rhodococcus sp. EPR-157
ACGATGTGGTCGAGTTGGCAGCGGGTGGAGGGGATGTCGCAGCCGGGGTGGGTGCAGGTGCTGTAGGTCATGCGGATGCGGGCGGCGAGTTCGCTGCTGGGTCGGTAGGTCAGTGCTCCTGGTGGTGGTCCGCCGTGTCCGCCGTGTCCGTCGGGGTGCAGGCCGGTGGCGAGGGCGGGGTTGTCTCTGATCGCGGCGAGGAGTGCGGTGATCAGTTGTGCGCGTGCGTATTCCTCACCGGGGGCGGAGCCGGTTCCGGTGTGATGTCTGCTGTTGGTGTGGGTTTTGTTGTTGTGGGGTCGGTGTGGTGGGACGGTGCCTGCGGGTCGTATTCGGCCGCGGAAGAGTAGTCGCCATAACCGGGCGCCGCGGGTGGACGACCTGGTCGCACTATCGGGCCCGGCTCCAGCATCCGGGTCGGGGTCGGGGTTGGGTTTTTCGGATGTCGGTGGTGGGGTGGTGTCGTTCGCGGAGTGCGTCTTTCGGTCCGGATCGGTGTCCGGACCGCCGACTGTGTCCGGGGCGTTGTCGCTGGGACCGCCGTCGCCTGGACCGTCGTCGTCTGGACCGCCGCCTGTGCCTCCGCCGTCAGAATCGCCGCCGTCCGGATCGTCGTCTGGATCTTCGGTGTCCGGGCCATCGCCGTCGGTCTTACTGCTTGTCTCGGTGTCCTGTGCGGTGTCGGTGTCCTGTGCCGTGTCGGTTGTCTGTGCCGTCCTCGCATCCGCGGCCGACCGTGCACGCCGTGCGGTCTGGAAGGCCTCGGACTGGGTCAGCTCCATCAGCAGGCCCTGCCATGTGCTGTCTTCGGCGAGCATCCGCGCCAACTCCGGATCCAGCGGTGTCCCGTCGGCGAGGACCGCGGGAGTCTGGCTCAGCCCCAGCAGTGTTTCCACTTCGATCAAGATCTGTATCAGATGTCCCCGCCGACCGTCCGCGAGATCGGCGACCCCGAACTGCGGGCACCTTTCACCGCGGTCACAGCGGCATTGCAGAGCGTGCTCGCCGTGGAGCAATGCCAGTAGTGCATCGACGCGTAGTTCCCGCGCCGACCGTGGATCCTGAGCGCAGACCGATCCGACCAGTTCTTCGATCAACGCTTCGGCTTCGGCGCCCTCGACATCGGTCATGGTGACCTTCAACTGGGAGGACCCGTCGCCTTCTTGGGTGAGGGACATGCCGCGTTGTCCTTTCACCGACGCCGACCGCACCGTCGATGCTTCCTGCGGGTCGAGCTCCATCCACATCTGCCACAGCATCAGTCGCAGGCTCCGCGGACCGACTGACTCCGCGAGCGCGAGGGCCTCGAATTCGAGGGCTTCGATGGTGGCATCGGAGGCTTTGCCGAGTACCGATGCGATCGCTGTCACCCGTGCCCAGTCGAGGACCCCGCAGACCATCCGCAGCGCCGTGAGCGGCAACCTGTTGAGCGTCAATCCG
>NZ_LVCV01000398.1 GCF_001647195.1 Rhodococcus sp. EPR-157
CCTTCCGGCGTCGACGCCCCGGGATTGAAGTGCGGTGCGTATTGCGGGACCCGTCTACATGCAGGCTGCGAATGGGCGAGTCTCCGCGAATGCGTGGGGATGGGCTATGTCAGTCCACACGGCAAGATTCTTACCCTGGTTGCCCGAAAGCCCGGCGAACCCTCAGTGCGCGGGCGAGATGATCGCGTTGCTCGATGACCAACCTGCGCAACGCGGCCGGCGCCCATTCGTGCGCGGACAGCCAGGCATCGGCTGCATCCGTCGACTCCTGCTGAGGAAAGAGGCCGACGACGAGCCGTCGTGCGATCTCGATGCTGCGCGTGGACCACAGTTCTGCGATGGCGTCGAAATAGAGGTCGTCGTACTGGGCGAGCAGGTCTCGCCGTCCACCTGCTCGCAGTCCGGTTACGGTGGCGTCGACCGCGTCGTTGGACAGTTCGGTCGACTCCGTCAGATCGGACCACGCTCGGGCCTTTGCTTCCGCGGTCGGCTGTGCTGCGACCGCGGCTCGGTGCGAATTCAGTCCGGAAGCCGTTTTGTCGTTGTGCAATTCGGCATCCAGAGATGCCCTGGAAGTGTGGCCGAGGGCGCTCAGCGAACGAATCAGCATCCACCGTTGCTCTGGATCCAGTTCGAGGCCTTCGATGGGCAGGGTGCCGTCGACAAGTCGTTCGATCTGCCCGGCGCGGGCGTCCGACGCCTGGGATGCGGCCGCGACTGCTCGTAGCCACACGATCTGTCCATCGCTGCCGGGGTCGGACGTCTCGAGTTGGCTCCAGCAGGTGGAAATCCATGTCTGCGAAGCGGTGTCGGGATCGTCGAGATAGTGGTCGATCGCATACTGAACGTTGGCAACGACAGCGCTGGCAACACCCACCTTCGTCTCGGAACCCGCGAACTTCGATGCGATCTCGACGTAGGTAGTGGGGTCCAGGTCGGCGTCGCGGGTGGAGTTCCACAGAGCCGACCAGATCAAGCCGCGCGCGAGAGGATCCGCGACGCGATCGAGTGACGATTCGATCGTTGCGAGCGAGGAGGCGTCGAACCGCATTTTCGCGTAGGTCAGGTCGTCGTCGTTGAGGAGAGTCAGTGCGGCGCTGGGCAATTCGATCGGCGTGCTCGCCGCGCTGATGTCGATCTCGCGACGGTGGACGCGAACCAAGTTGCCTTCTGAATCCTCGTCGTACAGGCCGATCGCGAGCCGGTGTGGTCGTGGGTCGGTCTGTTCGATTGCCGAGCCGGTGCATGACAGCGTCGACACCCCGGTCGTCTGCAGCCACGCTGCGGCCCAGTCGTCGAGATTGCGACCGGATGCCGCCGATGCATGGATGAGTAGATCTGCGAGCGTCGTATTACCGTAGGCGAATTCGGCGAAGTACCTGCGCGAGGCTTCGAAGAACGCGTCCTCTCCGACATACGCCGCGAGCTGTTTGAGCACGCTCGCGCCCTTGGCGTAGGTGATGCCGTCGAAGTTCAATTTCGCGGCTTCGAGATCAGGGATGTCGGCGACGATCGGATGTGTCGTCGGGAGTTGATCCTGCAGGTAGGCCCACGCTTTGCGGCGATTCGCGAAGCTCACCCATGCGTCGGTGAATCGCGTCGCATGCGCAGACACGAAGGCGCCCATGAAGTCGGCGAACGATTCCTTCAGCCACAGATCATCCCACCACTCCATCGTGACGAGGTCACCGAACCACATGTGGGCCATTTCGTGAAGAATCGTATTGGCGCGCTGCTCGTACTGTGCTTCCGTTGCAGCCGAACGGAATACGTAGGACTCGGTGAACGTGACGAGTCCCGGGTTCTCCATCGCTCCCAGGTTGTACTCGGGTACGAAGATCTGGTCGTACTTGCCGAAGGGGTAGGGCAAGCCGAATTTGTCGTGGTAGAAATCGAGCCCCTGCTTGGTGATCTCGAAGATGTCCTCGGGGTCGAAGTACTCCGCGAGCGAGGATCGGCACAGTGCCGCCAACGGGACGGTCAATGTGCCCCTGGACCAGGTTGATTCCGCCCGGTGGTACGGGCCTGCGGCGACTGCGGTGATGTACGTCGAGATCGGGAGCGTCGGCTCGAAGGTGACCGTCTGGCCGGAACGGTTGCCGCTTCGGTTCGACAAGACTTCCCAGCGCTCGGGTGCCGTGACCTGAAAAGTGAACGGAGCCTTGATGTCCGGTTGTTCGAAGTTCGCGAACACCCGTCTCGCATCGGCGGGCTCGTACTGGGTGTAGAGGTACACCTCGTCGTCGACCGGGTCGACGAAGCGGTGCAGACCCTCCCCGGACCTGCTGTACCTGCCGAGGGCATCGACGACGACGGTGTTGTGGCGGCCCAGTCCGACGAGCTGAATCCGGGAGCCGTCGTGGTCGACGGGGACAGGCGTGCCGTCGATAGTTACCGACAGAACCTCCGGGCCGATGAAGTCGAGCCACGTCGCTTCGGTGCTGGCGTCGAACGTGATGGTTGTTCGTGTGCCGAAGCTGTCTCGCTGGGCATCGGCTGCGCTCCGCAGGTCCAACTCGACGCGATAGGCGACGTTGGAGATGTGCCGTGATCGACGTCGGGTCTCGGTCCGGGAGAGGTTCGCGGTGTTCACGACTTCCAGGGTATGCGGCGTCACCGGTTCGCACCGGCGCGTCAATCAAGGTTGACGAAACTGGTTTGTCAACGTACGTTGACGTTCATGACGGAAGCAACGACACTCGCGGCCGCAGCAGGTAGCCCGGATCCGAAGGAGGGCCTTCGGGCCGTCCTCGCGCTCCGCCGGTTACTCGAGCGGCTGGAGGCGATTCAGGTGCGCAACGCGCGACGGCAGGGGTGGTCATGGCAAGCGATCGCCGACTCGCTCGAAGTGAGCAAGCAAGCCGTGCACAAGAAGCACAACGGAAACTAGGAGCGCGAAGATGTTCGAGAAGTTCACCAGTGATGCGCGTGAGGCCGTCATCGCAGCCCAGAGGGAAGCGCGGCACCTGAAGGCAACGCGAATCGAACCTGTTCATGTTTTTCTGGGTGTCATCGCATCCGCGAAACCTGGGCTCCGCGGCGTGTTGGACGGTGAGGGGTACACCTCCGAGTCGGTGAGATCGAAGCTGTCCGACGGGATTGCGCTGGGTGATGGTGATTCGAAGGCGCTGGAATCGATTGGCATCGACCTCGATGCGGTCCGCGCGAGCCTCGAGGCCACGTTCGGTGAAGGTGCGCTCGACCGACCTGCCGATGAGAAGAAGGGGTGGCTGCGTCGAAAGTCGGGGCACATCGCTTTCGCGCCCAACGCGAAGAAGGTATTGGAGCTGGCGTTGCGTGAGGCCATCGCGCACAAGGATTCGGAAATCCGCTGTGAGCACCTGCTGCTCGGCCTGATTCGAGGCGCTGACGACGGCTTCCTCGACATCGTGCGTCAGCCTGATCGGCTGCGTGAGCGGATCGAATCCCTGGTCCCCTAGTGGCGCGGTTGAGCGCACGCCAGTGCACTCAACCGCGCCACTGGAGCGGAGCGACCGCGGCCACTGGAGCGGAGCGACCGCGCCACTGGAGCGGAGCGACCGCGAGAGCCCGACCACCATCCATGGCTACCGCGGCCCTCACCACCTAGGGTGTCTGGCATGACATTTCTCGTACGGCTCGTCATCAATGCAGTCGCGATCTGGCTTGCAGCGCAGTGGGTCGGCGGAATCGACCTCGCCAGCTCCGGCCGTGGCACCGGCTGGGATTTGATCGTCCTCGCGGGAGTTGCAGCGGTGTTCACCATCGTGAATGCCTTCATCAAGCCGGTGGTGCAGTTGCTGTCGCTGCCGCTTCTGATTCTGACGCTCGGGTTGTTCACCCTCGTCATCAATGCCCTGATGTTGATGTTGACGGCGTGGATCTCGACGGCAACAGACTACGGACTGTTGATCACCGGATTCGGAGCCGCATTCTGGGGTGCACTGATCATCTCGATCGTGAACTTCTTGCTGGGGGCATTCGTTCCCGACAAGCGCTAGGCGAACGCCAGCGCACCTCCGGTCGAGAGACCCCACACCAACATTGCGAGCCCGGAATCGCGGAGGGCCGGTATGAGCGCCAACCCTGTCGCGCCCGTTCGTACCGGTTTGTTCGCCCGAGCGGCGAGGGGGAGCGCGATGAGCGCGACGAGCGCCCACGGAGTGCGGGCCACGAGCGCCACGGTGACCGCGAACGGTACGACCATCAGCGCCAGGTGCAACAGCCGGGTTCGGGTGTCTCCCAACCGCACGGCGAGAGTGTGCTTTCCGGAATCCGGGTCGGTGTCGATGTCGCGCAGATTGTTGGCGACGAGCACCGCGCTGGAGAACGACCCGACTGCCACGGCTGCGACGAGGCCCGCCCAGTCGACCCGGCCTGCTTGAACGAACTGGGTGCCGAGCACCGCGACCAACCCGAAGAACACGAACACCGCGACCTCACCGAGTCCGCTGTACCCGTACGGTTTCGCCCCTCCGGTGTAGAACCACGCGCCCGCGATGCACACGACACCGATCGCGACGAGCCACCATGCCGACGTCGCCGCCAGCGCCAGCCCCGCGACGGCTCCGACGGCGAAGCAGCCGATGGCGGCAGCTTTCACAGCCTGCGGAGATGCGAGGCCTGATCCGACGAGCCGCAAAGGGCCAACCCGCTCGTCGTCGGTTCCGCGGATACCGTCGGAGTAGTCGTTGGCGAAATTGACGCCGATGATCAGTGCCAGCGATACGACGAGTGCCAACAACGCCTTCCACCACACCGCGCCGTCGAGCGAGGCTGCGGCGCCGGTGCCGACGAGGACGGGTGCAATCGCATTCGGGAAGGTTCGCGGGCGTGCGCCCTCGATCCAGTGAGCTGTCGTGGCCATTGCATGATCTTTGCGTATCGCAGACTGCCCGTCTGCACGAGGTACGACGCTGCCACGAGGCACCGAGTCGCTCAGGGCAACGGCAAACGCGGAAGTGCTGGTAGCTGAATCTGAGGCAGCTGAATTTGCGGGAGTTGGAACGGAGCCGGTGCCGGAGCAGGGGCCGGAGGCGGAGGTGCGTACGGCGCCACGTATGCGTCGGTGTCGTATCGCGCAACGTATGGAGTCGGCGCATGGGGATCGGGGCTCGGAGGGACGGTCGTCGTTGCCACCACCGGAGCCGAGGTAGGTGCCGTCGATGTCGCTGCCGGCCGATCGGACGCCGTGACTCTCGTCGTCGACGCCGTCTCTGCGATGGTGGTGACAGGGGTGCCGGCCACAGAACGGTCGGCACTTGCATCCGGCCACAACATCCACGACAGCAGACCGATGGCGACGATCGACGGTAGGCCGAACCTGAGGAGCGGCGTCAGCAGAGTTCTTGCGTTGCGCCTGGCTGCGGTCGGCGTCGGCGGTCGGGCCTCGTCGACCCGCGTCGCGTAGAGCGCTGCGCCTTCGGCGCTGAGCAACTCTGGGTTTTCCGGCACGATCACCGGGATGTGCAGATAGCGACGCAGCACGTCCTGGACGAGCGGAATCCGAGAGCCACCACCGATCGCGACGACGACCTCGGGTGGGATTTCCGACATCTCCGCCAGATCGCGCAGCGCGATTGCGGATCGCTCGGCCGGTCGGATGATCTGTAGGTCGAACATACGACGGTCCATGAGCCGGAACTGTCCGTCGGAGGTCTGCGTCGCCTCGTGTGTGGAGAGCGCTTCCTTGATCTCCTTGCTGAACTCGAGCAGCGAGGCCTCTTCCTCTTGGTTGCGAGGTACCGCGAGGATGTCGAGAGTCAGAAGGTGTTCGCGGACAGCCCAATCGATGGAGGAACCGCTGAGTTCGGACGACCGCGTCGTCGCGTAGACGGTTCCGCTGTCGATGTCGGCGACGGTCATCTCCAGGCCGGTCGCTCCCAGGTCGTACAGCGCGACCGTGCGGTACTTGAACCCCGGGTCCGACCGTAGCTTCTCGATCGTCCCGGCAATCTCCGAGATGATGTGCACTTCCGAGACGTACTCCTCGACCAGGGCGGTCTTGAGAGCGGCGCTGTAATCGGGATCGGGGAACGCCACGCCGAGTGAATGGGGGGCATCGGGCCGATCGACGATCGCGCGAATTGCGTGCGCAACGTCCTCGGCATCGGGTACCGGACCAGCCGACGGGAACCACTCGGCCGCGAACGACCGCCCGTCGGTGGTCCGGACCGCGCGTATCCCGCTGGTGCCCATGGACATGCCGACTGACGAAACCATCGCTGCTCGTGGCCTCCCATCCCCTGACAGCACGTCGCATCCGCCGCGGCGTACGTCTCCTCGGGCCTCACCATACCGTCTCACGGTCTGTTTTCCGACTCATAACCGACTGAAAGGCGATTGTGGTGACCCTAGCGCCTGGTCGCCGACGGTGTCTGGCCGGTCGAACGACGCAGGTGGGGGTTAGAGGGGTAACTCCGTCTCGGTGAGCCCGGGACCACCGCCTACCCGTCGGAACCACTCCCGGCCGAATGCTGTCTGCAGCATCTCGAGAGGCATTTCGAGGAACGGACCGAAGTCGCCGATCTGAGTTGCGTGCGCCTGCATCGCCCGACGTTTTGCATCCATGACCGAACCGACGTCGACGATGGTCGTGATCTCGGATTCGGGCAGTCCGAAGGAGTCCATGTCGGGGGGACTGTTTTCTTCGGACCAGTTCGGATTCGCCTCGACGAGTGCCCTCAAGTGATCACGATTGGTGGTTGTCTCGTAGACGTTTTTCGTGCCCGCGATCTCGGCCGCGCGGAGCCCCACGACGTGGACCGCGATGTGGTCGGGGTGCCCGTACCCACCGTTCGGGTCGTAGATCGTCAGAACGTCGGCGTTCTCCTCGTTCAACACCGCAGCCAGCTTGCCGGCCGCGTCCTCGACGTCGGCGTTGCAGAAAGCGTCGGGATTGCCGTTCTCCGGAGTCCCTGCCATGCCCGAGTCGAGGTAGTGCAGCATCACTATTCGACTCACCCCGAGAATGTCCGCCGATTCGGCCAGCTCGGACCGCCGTCGTTCGGCGAGTGTTTCACCGTCGGACAGGATGCCGTCGGGAAACTCGCCGAGGGCACCGTCGGTAGCGGTGACGAGTACTACTCGATGGCCTGCGTCGGCCGCGAGGCGCATGACGCCGCCCGTATTGAAAACCTCGTCGTCGGGATGGGCGTGAAAGCAGACCAGTGTGCTCATGTACGAATGCTTGCACGGTGTCCGTCGGCTGTCTCACTTGCAGGTTCACCGATGAGGTGCCAGCGTCTGCAACACCGCCCGCAGCCGAGCGCGATCCAGCTTGCCGGGCCCCCGCATCGGGAGCGCATCGACCAGGTACAGCTCGCGGGGAGCCGCCGTCGGATCCAACGTCAGTGCAACGTGTTCCCGCAGCTCGGCCAGCGTCACGGCCGAAGACGCAACGACTGCTGCGACGACTCGCTGGCCGAGCCTGGTGTCGTCGAGACCCGCGACGGCGCACTCGCGCACCGCAGGATGCGTCGCGAGCGCGGCTTCGACGACCTGCGGCACCACCGTGAGACCGCCGGTGGAGATGGCTTCGTCGAGCCTGCCCTCGATCGACAGAACACCGTCCGTCAGCCGACCTGCATCGTCGGTGCGGAACCATCCGTGCTCGGCGAACGCCGGATGGTCCGGCCAGCCGCGGTACCCGAGCGCCACGGTCGCCCCGCCCAGCACGACGCGACCCGAATCGATGTGCCCAGAATCGATGCGGAGACGCGTGCCGTCCAAGGGCACGCCGTCGTAGACGCATCCGCCCGCTGTCTCGCTCATGCCGTAGGTCCGGACGATCGAGATGCCGGCCGCGACGGCTCTCTCCCGCAATGGAACCGGAGTCGCCGCGCCCCCGAGCAGCACGGCGTCGAACTGCGTCAGCGCCTCGGTCGCAGCGGGATCGTCGAGAGCCTTGACCAGCTGTGTGGGCACCAGGGAGGTGTACCGGCGGCCGGACATCCGAGCGACTGCAGCCGGTAGTTCCGAGGGGTCGAAACCCGCACCGACGTCGAGAATCACCGGATCTGTGTTCGCGAGCACGCTGCGCAGTAGCACCTGCATCCCGGCTATGTGGTGGGCGGGCAGCGCGAGGAGCCACGTTCCGGGACCGCCGAGGCGATCGTGCGTCGCGTTTCCGCTCGCCCGCAGCGCAGACGCCGACAGCATGGCGCCCTTGGGTGTGCCGGTGGTGCCGGACGTCGCGACGACGAGGGCCGCAGCTGCTTCGATCTCGGTTCCCGGGACCAGCGCGTCACGTAGCCGCTGTGCCTCGCGCTCGTCGGTGGCAGGAACCGGCAACACCGCGGGTGAAGCGCCGGCCAGAACGGAGACGAGCCGCGGCAGGATCTCGGCCGCGGCGTCGCCGGTAGGAATCTGCAGTTCTTCGAGCATGTTCACAGGCTCGACACTAGATCGTGAACGGATCCGCGACCTCGTCGAAGCAGTGACGCCAGAGGCAGCTTCAGGTCAGTTCGCTGAAGCGTTCGGTGTCGCGGACTTGGCCCGAAACGATGATGGTGTCACCGGCAGCGATCACCGTGTCTGCGGTGGCGTAGGTGAAACCCTCACCTGGACGTTTGATCGCGACCACGGTGACCTTGTGCTTGGTTCGGATTGCACTCTGACCGAGCTTGTCTCCGATGAGGAACGACGGCGGCGAGGTCTTGACCATTGCGAACCCGTCGTCGAACTCGATGTAGTCCATCATCCGGCCTCGCACGAGGTGGGCGACTCGCTTGCCCATGTCGTGTTCGGGCCGGACAACGTGATGAACGCCGATCTGATTCAAGATCTTTGCGTGGGCGTTGCTGATCGCCTTGGCCCAAATGTTGGTGACGCCCAGGTTTATCAGTGCGGACGCAGTGAGCAGACTCGCTTCGAGGTCGGATCCGATCCCCACCACGGCACGGTCGCATTCGTGGACCGACAGCTGCCGTAACGACTCCTCGTCGGTAGTATCTGCGACGGCGGCATGGGTAAGGCGATCGGAAACTCGTTGGACGACGGCCTCGTCGGTGTCGACGCCGAGGACCTCGGTGCCCTGTGACATCAGCTCGAGTGCGAGGGACTTGCCGAAGCGGCCGAGGCCGAGGACGGCGCCCACGTCGGAGGACGGTTTCCTAGCCAATGAACGGCCTTTCCTTGGGAAGTGCGTACCGGCGGTCGCGCTCTCGTGCGGCAAGGGCGCTGACGAGGGTAATCGAGCCGATGCGCCCCAAGTACATCAGGACAACCAGAATCAGTTGGCCCCATGCGGGCAGTTGGGCGGTGATGCCTGTGGACAGCCCCACGGTTGCGAATGCGGACACGACCTCGAACAACAGCACGTCGAGGTCGAAGTCCGTTCCCGCCAGAAGAGCCACCACCGGGATCATCACCAGCGCGACGCCCACGAGTGCCACTGTCAGTGCCTGGCGTTGAACTCGTGCGTCGATTTGCCGGTCGAATACCGTCACGGCTCGATCGCCGCGGACTTCGGCGATGATCACGAACAGCAGTATCGCGAACGTGGTGACCTTGATTCCTCCAGCAGTTCCGCCGCTGCCGCCGCCGATGAACATCAATACGTCTGTGACCAGCAAAGTGGCGTTGTCGGCCTGGGCATAGTCGATGCTGTTGAAACCGGCGGTGCGCGGCATGATTCCTTGGAACGCCGCGACGAGGAGTTTGCTCCCGAATCCGAATTCGGTCAGGGTGCGGGACCATTCGAGCGCTAACACCAGAACCGGGCCGACTACGAGTAGGACGGCGGTGACGGACAGTGTCAGTCGGGTGTGCAGCGACCATCGCCGCTGGGAACGCCGTCGCATATGACGATAGATTTCGAAGAGCACCGGAAAACCGAGACCGCCCAGTACCACTGCGACCAGCAACGGGATGCATATCCAGGGGTCGGTGGCGAAGCCGATCATGTTGTCGCTGAACAGGGCGAATCCGGCGTTGTTGAACGCCGAGACGGAGTGGAAGATCCCCAGCCAGAGCGCACGGGTCGGTGATTCGCCGTAGCCCACGGCGAAGCGGACAGCTAGTGCGACGGCGACGGTCGCTTCGATGATGACGCTGGTGCGGGCAACTCCGATGACGACGCTTCGGACGTCGCCGAGCCCCGAGGTTCGTACTTCGGCGGCAGCGTTGAGTCGACCCCGCAGGCCGATTCGGTCGGCGAGTATCAAACCGACCAGCGACGCAATGGTCATGATTCCGAACCCGCCGATTTGGATGAGGGCGAGGATGACCCCTTGGCCGAATCCGGACCAGTGTGTCGGTGTGTCGACGACGATCAGACCGGTCAGGCTCATGGCCGACGTCGCCGTGAACAACGCACCCAGCACGTCGGTATCGCTAGCGAGTTCAGTCGCGGCCGGAAGCATCAACAACCCCGTGCCGACTGCGATGGCAGCAGCGAAGCCCAGTGCGACCAACCGCACCGGGGTCAGTTTCGCCATCACTTTCGACCGGGGCACCTGCTTGAACTCGCCTGAGGCACTCGTCACCGGACGTAGCGTACTGGTCGGTGACGCGCTCGATCAGAATCGATCGGTCGGCCGGAGTCGGGGGACTGACCATGCTTTGTCCTGCGGACCCGCACAGAGAAACCAAATCGACCCAGTTCACGTGTGCGCACTTGCGCACACGTGTGTATGTTTTGAGTATGCCCGCAGCACCGTCCGAGACGAGCCACGTTCTCGCGATTCCGGCGTTCCGCCGCCTGTTCACCGCTCAGGTGGTCGCTCTGGTGGGCACAGGGTTGCTCACGGTGGCGCTGGGTTTGTTGGCGTACGACATCGCCGGTAGCTCCGCAGGCGCTGTGTTGGGCACTGCGCTCGCCATCAAGATGGCTGCCTATGTCGGTGTCGCGCCGATTGTTTCGGTGTTGACGGACCGGCTACCACGCAAGGGAGTTCTGGTCGCGGCGGATGCCGTACGCGCGGCGACCGCGCTGGCGCTGCCGTTCGTCGATCAGGTGTGGCAGGTGTACGTACTGATTTTCGTTCTGCAGGCGGCGTCGGCGACGTTCACCCCAACCTTCCAGGCCGTCATTCCGTCCGTCGTCCAGGACGAGGACCAGTACACGCGAGCACTGACGCTCTCGCGACTCGCGTACGACCTCGAATCCTTGTTGAGCCCGCTCCTCGCCGCCGTACTGCTGACGGTCATCAGCTTCCACACCTTGTTCGTCGGCACGTCCCTTGGGTTCGTGATCTCCGCGGTGATGGTCCTCGGAACAACTCTGCCGAAGTATGTTGCGCCCGAACGAGGTGAACCGTTCATGGATCGCGCGACAACCGGTGTCAGAGCGTTCCTCGTCAACCCTGCCTTGCGTGGTTTGCTGGCTCTGAATGTGGTCGTCGCGTCCGCGACAGCGCTGGTCGTGGTCAACACCGTGGTCTACGTCCGCGATCTGTTCGGCGGTTCCAACAGTGGAGTCGCCATCGCATTGGGCTTCTACGGCGCGGGGTCGATGGCGGCCGCGTTGTGCATTCCCATAGTCCTGACATTCATATCGGATCGACGCCTGATGCTCACCGGCGCTGTGGTCACTGTCGTCGGGACCGCAGCGGCAGCCATCGTGGCTGCGACCGCCTCGGGCGGGACTGCGGGTTGGATCCATCTCGGCTTGGTGTGGACAACACTGGGCGCGGGAACTTCGATGATCAGCACCCCGTCAGCCCGGGTGCTGCGCCGCGAATCCGACGACGGGTCGCGTACGTCGATCTTCACGGCTCAATTCTCACTGTCACACGCTGCGTTTCTCATCACGTACCCGGTGGCGGGGTGGATTGGCGCGCAGATCGGCCAGGTCGTAGCAGCGATAGCTCTATCGGTCTTGGCTACACTTGCAGCACTGTCCGCAGCGCGACTGTGGAGTGGCTCCGTATCTCGGTCGTCGCCTCCGCGTAGGGAGACCATCTTCGATGCCAGCACCGGAACATGAGCCGCAGATCAGTCTGGACCACGCGGTCGAACCCGACGTCGCGCGACTGACCACGGCCAGCGACGCCTTCCGGATGCTGTCCGACCCCACCCGGCTGCACATCCTGTGGCTACTCGACCGCGGTCCTGCGGATGTGAGCGCGCTGACCGCTGCCACCGGAGCCTCCCGCACCGCAGTGAGCCAGCACCTGGCCAAACTGCGCTTCACCGGCATGGTCGATACCCGCAAGGACGGCCGCAACGTCATCTACCGACTCAGCGACGGACACCTGGCCCGTCTCGTCCGCGAGGGGCTCAACTTCGCCGACCACAAGGTCACCGGCGAACCACCCCACGAATAGACCGGTCCCGCTGTGGAACAGTGGAAGGCGTGGAATTCGATGACGCGGTCGCGGCTGCATTGTCGTACCTCGATTCGGTGGATCCAGCGTCGGCGGCGGATGCGCAGATCGGGTGGGACGGACTGCGGAGCATCTCGCCCCGGAGCGGCCCGACGCAGAACTCGGTGCAGACATTTCTGTGGTCCCGGCTCGTGGACGTCACGGACGACTCGGCACGCGCATGGGACATTGCGCAGGCATTGGCCGACCTGCTGGACCGGCTCGGACACTCCAGATATGCGGACATCGCGCGCAGCGCTACGACGCGGGCAATTCTGCTCGGTGATGACACCGGCAGCGGCGAAGACGAAGCAACGAGGCAGCAGCGTGTCCTCGACGCCGTCGAAGACTCCGGAATCGGCCCTGAGGACACGGATCTGATCACCTGGCTGGACGACCGCGCCGGCGTCGAACGCTCGGTGGCCGATCTCATCAGTGAAACTCTCGAAGTTGCTGCTGTGGCAGGGGAATTCGCGCCGACGCGGCAGGGTGGCCGGCCACCGCGCCCCGCGGCTCAGGTGGCCAAGCGAAGGCAACTGACCGATTCGGTACTGCGGTCGGAGCGTGCGGGCGGAGTACTGCTCGAGCAACTACTCGATCACCGGATCGCACTGTGGACGCGATACAGCCCACCCAGAGCCGAGCTTTATCGCGACCTGTCCGTGCCGCTGCACGATGCCGCCGAACCGGCGTACTCGTGTGTCCGCAGGCTCGAAGGCTTGCTCGGCATCGTCGGCGACGGAATCACGCTCGACGAGCGGGGCTACCTCCCGGGAGCCGTCGTCGAACGCGCCGTCGGCACCCTGTGGACGCCGCGGGAATGGCCCTTTCCCACGGGCGAAGAACTCGACACCGAGCCAGTACTGCGTATTCGACGGTTGTTGCTGCGGCTCGGGTTGGTCCGTAAACACCATGGACGACTGCTCCCGACCGCCCGCGCCCGCGGAATGAGTGCGGACCGGATGTGGCGAATACTCGTGAGCCGAACCATCGGCACCGTGTACCACCCCGACACGATTGCTGCGGAAGTCGTGCTCGCCGAGGTCGCCCGTGGTCGACGCCCGGAGGGCTCGAGTGAGCTGCTCACCGAGCTGCTCACCGCTGAGGGGTGGTCGCACGTCGGTGGAACGCAGGCCGCACACGCCGAACAACCACTCGGCGACGGTGTGTTGGCCGATCTGACCGCGCTCGGCGCTCTGTCCTACGCCGGGGCGGGACGCGCCGACGCGGTTGTCTCGCCAGACGGATCGCGACTCGCTGCGGCCCTGCTCCGGCACCGGTTGCTACACACCCGGCTTCCATCCGTCTGACGACACGCTGGCGCGGACGCAGTCCGCGGCTAAGCTGACGTTCGGCCGCGCCATGCTCGGGGGTGGCCCGCGGAGCCTCGATTGGAGACGCAGGTGGAAGATGATTCAACCTTGCCGAACCGTCGATCGCAGACGCGCAGACAGAGCGACTCGGCTCGCCGCTATCTCGACCTCGAAGCGACTACCCCTGCGCTGCGTTCCACGGTAGAACTTGCCGCGCGAAGCGTCGGGTTCGCCATCGCGCAGCTCAACGTCCTCGACGAGACAACCCAATACACGCTCGTGAACATCGGCGGACCGCCTGTGTCTGCGGTCGAACGTTCCACGACGTTGTGCGACGACGTCGTGCGGTCCGAGAAGCCTGCAGTCGTCACCCGCAACCGAATCGACGCCACCGTCCGTCAGCGCAACATCCTCGACCAGAACGGGATTGCGGCCTACGCGTCGGTTCCGCTCCGAGGCCGCGAAGGACTGGTGATCGGTTCACTGTGCTTGCTCGACCGGATGCCGCGTGAGTTGAGCGAGGGGCAACTACAGGAGCTCGAACAGTACGGGTCGGTTCTCGAAGAACAACTCGACCTGCATCGGCGAGTGGGCTCGACCTCGGCCAAACTGGACAACGACCACGACTTGGCCGGTGCGTTGGATGCGGGCCAGATCGTGCCGTGGTTCCAGTCGGTGGTGGATCTGCGTACCGGTTTCACCATCGGATTCGAGGCTCTTGCGCGGTGGCATCATCCGACGAGAGGGCTCGTGTCACCCGTCGACTTCGTTCCGTTCGCCGAGTCGAGCGAGTTGATCATCGACATCGACCTCGAAGTCCTCCGACTTGCGGTGAAGGAGGCGCAGGTGTGGCACGAGTATCAGCCGGACCTGAGGCTCAGCGTCAACATGTCCGGCAGGCACCTTGCACATCCTGATGCCGTCGCGCAGCTTCAGAGCGCCGTTGCCCACTCCACCGTGTCGCCGCGCCATATCTTGCTCGAACTGACCGAGACATCGTCGGTCAGCGACGGCCCCCTCATCCGTAGACACATCGACGACGTGCACGCTCTTGGATTTCAAGTGTTGCTCGACGATTTCGGTTCCGGTTGGTCCTCGCTCGAGCGTCTTGTCACCCTCGAGCCGGACGGCATCAAGATCGACGCCCAACTGACCAAGTTCATCGATACCGATCGTGGTCGGGCGCTGGTGCGCGCACTGTCCTCGGTCGCACACGATCTCGGGTTGGTCATGGTCATGGAGGGCATCGAGACCCCCAAGCAAGCCGAGATCGCGCTCGAACTCGGCTGCACTCTCGCGCAAGGATTTCTGTGGTCTCGCCCGCAATCGGCCTCGGCTGTCCGAAGGCTCGTGAGCGGCGTCGGCTAGCCGCGCACGTCGCACCGCAGGGGATGGTCGGCGGGGATCTCGACCAAGACGATCGGCACGCCGTCCGGGTCTCGAAGCCACAACTCGATCAGCCCCCAGGATTCCTGTTTCGCTTCGCGTTCGATCACTACATCGCGGCTCCGCAATTCCGCCGAGGCAGATTCGATGTCGCGGACTTGCAACCACAGAGCGCCGTCGAACCGCTGCGGTGACTCCGATCCTCCGTGCGCGGCTATCTCGAGCAAGGCTTGGCCGGCGAAGAAGACCGTTCCAGCGCCGTATTCGCGGTGTACGGCGAGCCCGAGACCGTCTCGATAGAAGGCGAGGGTCCGTTGGTAGTCGACGGGACGCAGAATCGTTCGGCCGCTCAGTATTTCCACGGCTCATCGATACCACACGTTCCGTGGGTCAGGGTGTCGCCTCGTGCCCAGGCTTACCGTGGGTGCGCCGCGACTCTTTCATTTCGGCCTCGAAGACGTGTCGTTTTCCATCCTGCAGTTCCTCACGGACCTGTTGCTCGTGGCTGCGGAACTCCGACCAGTACAGGTCGTCGAACTCCTCGACGATCTGAAAGGACCAGCGTCCGTCGACGACATTGCGTCCGATCAGCTCGGAGTTCAATCGATCGGCCTGCTCGGCGTGGCCGGCGTTTCGCAGCGCATCGACAGCCTCCCCGAGTTGTAGATCTGCGTGCCCGATCAGCTGATGAAACGAGTAGAGGTGGCCGCGGGCGCGTTCGATGGTTTCCAACGCTTCCGAGACTTTGCCGACGGCGGAAATCGATTCGTCCGACACCGTCGGAGGTCGACGGTGATCGGGCGACGGGGTCTGACGGTCTGTGCTCGTTCGGTTGTTGCTCATCGAATGGGTATTGCCGAAATGTGTGTTGTCGAAAACCTGTGGATCCAATGACGGTTCTAGATCAACGTCGTGACGACGCGATTCCCGCCCGCGGCTTTCGCCTCGTACATCTTGGAGTCCGCCACCCGAGCGGCGACGCGCACCGTGTCGGTACTGGTGTTCCACAGACTCGACTCCGCGTAGAGAATGGCTGCCCCGACACTCACCGTCACCGGGATGGTGTCGTTTTCTCCATGTAGTGCTCGTCGGATGCCGTGGATCAACGCGTCGATGTGCAGTCTGGAGGTGACGACGGCGGCCAGGTATTCCTCGCCGCCGGTGCGTCCGAGAACGCCGTATCGTGCGACATGCGAGGTCAGACGCTCGGCGACGGAGCAGATGACGGCGTCTCCGGCGTCGTGCCCGTGAATGTCGTTGACGGACTTGAAGTTGTCGATGTCGACCACCACGACGGCTGCGCACTGACCCTCTCGTCGACCCTGCGCCCACAGGTCCTCGAGCGCGGCGTCGAGACCTCGGCGATTGAGCAGTCCCGTCAGCGGATCGAGAACGGAACTGCGCGCGTCGGCAGACAGCGTGGTGAGGAAGATGTGCGTGGTGACCGGAACACTCATGATGGCGATCAGGACCACGTCGGCCTGGACGAAAAGAGTAAGCGTCTCCATCTCGCCTCGGAGGTACAGCGCTGCGGTGAACGTCAGAGCGACGGCGGAGGTGAACACGAGGTGGGTCACCACCCACCGAGGGCTCAGGAAGAACGTGACGAACGCGCCGATCACTGCGAACAGGACACAGCCGATCAGTGCGTACTGCAGATCGAACACCGACAGTGTGGCCGCGACGCCGACGTCCGCGTAGATGGCGAAGGCGACGACGCCGAGGCGTCCGGGAAACGGTCGGACGATCCACAGTGCCGCGATGACGAGGTTGACTGTGCACAGCGTCAGCGTCAGTGCCGTCGCAGCAGCTCCGGTCGGGCCGCCGTCCGCGAACAACGACACGAGCGACATGCCGCTGACATTGATCACCGACAAAGCCACGATGATCCCGATGATCTTTCCCGACGCGTGGGAGTTCTGAAACTCCTTCATCCACTCGTAGTCGTGCGGCTGGACGAACCACAAGGCGATCGCCGCCGCAGCACTGTCGGGCGCGCGACCGTGACGCGGGCGTGGCGAACGGGAAACGGACATCTTCCTCAGAAGTATCTGGGGAAAGGGGACCAGTCCGGGTCGCGCTTCTCGAGGAACGAGTCACGGCCTTCGACTGCTTCGTCGGTCATGTACGCCAGCCGAGTGGCCTCGCCGGCGAACAACTGCTGGCCGACCAAACCGTCGTCCTGCAGATTGAACGCGTACTTCAACATCCGCTGAGCCTGTGGCGACTTGGCGTTGATCTTCGCTGCCCATTCGATGGCCACGTTCTCGAGTTCGTCATGATCGACGACGCGGTTGACGGCGCCCATTCGATGCATCTCCTCGGCGGTGTACGTATCGCCGAGGAAGAATATCTCGCGAGCGAACTTCTGTCCCACCATCTTCGCGAGGTAAGCGCTTCCGTAACCTCCGTCGAAACTGCCGACGTCCGCGTCGGTCTGCTTGAACCGAGCGTGCTCGCGACTGGCCAGAGTCAGATCGCAGACGACGTGCAGGCTGTGACCGCCGCCCGCTGCCCAGCCGTTGACCAGGCAGATCACTACCTTCGGCATGAACCGGATGAGGCGTTGCACTTCGAGGATATGAAGTCGGCCTGCGCGCGCCTTGTCGACGGTGTCTGCGGTTTCGCCACCCGCATACTGGTAGCCACTGCGGCCACGAATTCGCTGGTCACCGCCCGAACAGAAGGCCCACCCCCCGTCTTTGGAGCTGGGGCCGTTGCCGGTCAGCAACACCGTTCCGACGTCGGAACTGACTCGAGCATGCTCGAGCGTCCGGTAGAGCTCGTCGACCGTGTGCGGGCGGAACGCATTTCGAATGTCCGGTCGATCGAACGCGATACGCACAGTGTCGTCGGTGACGTGTCGGTGATAGGTGATGTCGGTGAGGTCGTCGAACCCGGGAACGGTCTGCCAGAGCGAAGGAGTGAAGGTCACCTGCGCCACGATAGATCGTGGGGTTCTCCCGGTCGCGAATACCCGAGAAGCTGCCGCAGGTTACGGTGCTGGGATGAGCGAACAGGCAGGCCAGGACGAGTACGAGCACCACGGCGGGTTCCCCAAGTACGTCCCCGCCGACGTCGGGCCAGAATTCGGTCGCCTGGTCGAAGCGCTGCGCACGTTGCAGGATCTCGCGGTCAGCACCGCGCCGACACCGGAAGTGACCCTCGACCTCGCCGAACGGGTCGAAGCGATCAACGAGGAGCTGAAGTCGTTCCAGGTACCCGAGGGGCAGTCGCCCGCGGGACGCGTCATCACACTGCCCGGCCGCGGATCTCTGCTGATGCTGCCGTGGACCGTCGAGAAGTTCGACGCCGAGGGAGTGCGAAGCCGGGGTGTGTTCCGCCGGTTCCATCTCGGCGGCAACGGGGCCGCGCATGGAGGCACGCTGCCGCTGCTGTTCGACGACATGTTCGGAATGATCCAGCACGCCTACGGCCGGCCGATCAGCCGTACCGCGTACCTGCACATCAACTATCGCAAGATCACCCCGCTCGACACCGAACTCGTGATCGAGGGCAACGTCGACCGCGTCGAAGGTCGCAAGACGTTCATCAGCGCGGTGTTGAAGGACACGGAAGGGAACGTCCTCGCTGACTGCGACGCACTGATGGTCCAGCTGTTGAAAGGTCAGCCGTGATCCCGTCGCTCGATGAAGTCCTCGACGGATCGCACGTTCTCTCGCTGCCGATGCGCACCAAGTTCCGCGGCATCACCACGCGCGAAGTGATGCTCGTCCGCGGTCCCGCAGGGTGGGGTGAATTCTCGCCGTTCACCGAGTACGACGATCAGGAATCCTCCGCGTGGTTGCGTTCCGGGATAGAAGCGGCATGGGATGGACCCCCCGAGCCGCACCGCGAACGAGTCCGTATCAACGCGACCGTCCCCGCAGTCCCAGCGACGGAAGTTCCGGGCATCCTCGCGCGATACCCGGGCGTCGACACCGCGAAGGTCAAGGTGGCCGAAAAGGGACAGACGGTCGCCGACGACGTCGAGCGGGTTCGGGCCGTTCGTGCCGTCGTGCCGCGGGTGCGGGTCGATGCGAACGGCGGCTGGACCGTCGACGAGGCCGTCGAGGCCCTGTCGTTGCTTCTGGAGGACGGCGAACTCGAATACGCCGAACAACCGTGTGCGACGGTTCCCGAGCTCGTCGAGGTGCGTCGCCGACTACCGGGACTGCGGGTGGCAGCCGACGAGAGCATTCGGCGCGCCGAGGATCCGCTGCGCGTCGTGCGGGCTGGGGGCGCGGACGTCGCTGTCGTCAAGGTCGCACCGCTCGGCGGGATGCGAGCTCTGCTGGAACTGGCGGGTGAACTCGGTGAATACGGCGTGCCCGTCGTCGTGTCGAGTGCGCTGGATTCTGCGGTCGGAATCTCGGCCGGAATCGCTGCCGCCGCGGCGATCCCGAAGCTCGAGTTCGCGTGCGGACTCGGAACCGGCAGCTTGTTCGTCGACGACGTCTGTCCGGGCCAGGAACTCGTCGACGGAACTCTGCTCGCCGGCTCGGTCGAACCGGACTCGTCCAGGTTGGAAGCGTTGGCAGCATCGGACGAGCGTGTCCGGTGGTGGCACGAGCGAGTTCGGCGGACGTACGCGTTCCTGAACTGACCTACCTGCTGTAGCTGCGGTAATCTTCCGACGGCCGCACGCCGACGTTGATGTGCGCGGAAACCGAAGAATCTTGGGAGGAATTTCGAAGTGGTTGCTGCACTGAAGGAATCGTTGCTCGACGAGTCGAAGCGCGATGTTCTACTGTCCGACGTTCTGGCGCTGATCGACGCCGAGGTCTCGGACAAGAAGGGAGCCAGCGGCCTCGCGGTCAAGGGCGGGTACGGCGCGGTCAAGAAGGTCGGACCGTCGTACATCGAAAAGGCCGTCGAGGCGCTGTGGCCTGACTTCGTCGACCAGCTCGAGCCGTTCTGGCAGTCGTACAACGCGGCGCCGGCCGGTTCGTTCGCGGACTACCTCGTCGCGAACTCGGATCAGGTGTCGAACGCGTTGCTGTCGGTCACCGATTCGCGGATCGAGGACACGGACAAGAGCGTGGTGAAGAAGTTCTACGGCAGCCTGCGGGGGTCGGCTCAGAAGAACGTCGCCGAGGCACTGCCGCGTCTGGGCGATCTGGTCACCAAGTACGCCGCGTAGGCGACTCCGTCGCCAGTGGTGCGGTTGAGTGCACCCTGTGACACTTAACCGTGCCACTGGCGTGGAGCGCCAGGTCACGGCTGATCGAAGCGGCCATTCCTCACAGCTTCCACCAGCAATGCATGGTCGGATTCGGTCTGATCGGCGTACAGCCGCGCGAACCGGCACAGCGCGATATCGAGGATGTCGGAATCGCCTGTGTACCCCGCGATCATCGACGCCCCACTCGTGCGTGCGTGTCCCTTGGCGAGCAACCGGCCGACGACGCCTGCGTAGTCCACGAGCGCGGGGGCATCGATCGAGCCGAGGTCGATCGTGCCCTTCATGTTCCGGAACTGCCGGACGTAGTACTGACGACCGTCGATCGTCGTCCACCCGAGAAGCGGATCGCTGACGGTCTGCAGATCCTGCTGGTACTCGACGACGCGTTGCCCCTGGTGTGCGTGCCACGCCGACTCGCCGTGCACGTACGGCGCCAGCACCGAGCGTCGCGCCTGCTTGAGCTGAAGGAACACCACATCGTCCGGACTACTGCCCTCGAGCAGAGCCACGTAGGCGCGCAGACCGACACTTCCGACGCCGACGACCCGGTGGGCCACGTCGATCAGCGTGTAGCCGCCGAGCACTCGACGCCAATGCGGCGACAGCGTCTGCAGGTAATCGTCCAGTCCCTGGGCCAACAGTTCCTCGTCACGAGCCGGAAGGCGCGTAGTGATGGGAGGTTCCTCCACGATCCGCCGGGTGCCCTCGTGCTCTTCGGTGAACCGCGGCAACACGCGGTCGCTCGTGCGCCTGCGTGCTTTCTTGGTCGCCCTCTTGATCTCCTTGCGCAACGAGCCCTCGGTCGCGTCGGCCTGCAGCTTCTCTGCAGTGAGGCGCTGGAACGAGCGTGACATCAGCGGCTCGTCGGCCAAGCGGGACACCTCGATCCGATACGCCCGAACGCACGCTGCGACGGCTTCCTCGCACTGGTCTTCGGTCCGTCCGTTCTGCCGGCCTGCCACCCAGATGCTTGCGGCGAGGCGTCGTAGGTCCCACTCCCAGGCGCCGGGGTGTGCCTCGTCGAAGTCGTTGAGATCGATGACGAGGTCCCGTTCGGGGGACGCGTAGAAACCGAAATTTCCGAGGTGCGAATCACCGCTGATGACGGGGGTGATGCCGGTCGACGGGAGGAGGGCGACGTCGCGGGCCATGACGATGGCCGTTCCCCGGAGGAAACCGTAGGGTGACTCGGCCATCCGCTCGACCCGGACCGGAATGAGCCAATCGATCCGACCGTCGTGCGAGTGTTCGATCTGCCTGATGGGGTCCAGACGGTTCGCCGGGGGAGTCCAGTCGCCCATCGACTCACGCGACACGTGCTGGCGGAGGCTCTTGCCCAGCTCGTAGCGCTCGGCGCGGGGAGTCGTCCTCGCCCGCAGTGTGGCGTAGGACTTACTGTCCACATTGCCGACCTGGGGGACTACGGCATGGCCTGCATGGGCATCGGGCATGGAAGAACTCTATGTCGGACGTGCGGGGGGTTTTCGTGCGCCTCGCGAGGACCCCCACTCACTTCTCCCGATAGTGCCGAACGATTTTCGTACCGACAGGGACGGCGAAGAGCATCATGAACACCCTGATCACCTGGGCCGCGACGACGAAGGTGACGTTGGCGCCCGTCGACGCTGCGATGGCGAGGACTGCATACACCCCTCCCGGCGTCGTGGCGAGATAGCCCTCGTAAGCGGTGATGGACGTCGACGCGGTGAGCCACAGACCCAGAAGTGCACACCCGACGGTGATGCCGATGATCAGGAGCAGCGCGGTCGGCAGCACCCTGGAGATCGATCGCAGACTGTCCATCGTGAAGCGCATACCGGCCTGCCAACCGATCCCGATGTACGCCGCAGCCAACAGCAGCGACGGAACGCCCGCGCCGAACGAGAAACCGAGCAGATCAGCCGCGGTCGCAACGATCAGCGGACCGAGCAGACCCGGCGCCGGAAGCCTGACGAGCACTGCGACGGCGTACCCGACAGCACCGCAGACCACCACGAACAGCAGATCGACGAGCCACGGTGCTTTCACGGCGTCGACGATCACGGCGTCGGTTCCTCGCGCCGAGAACACCACCGTTGCGACGATCGGCATCGTGGTCGTCACAAGAACGACCCTGAGGTACTGCACCACCGCGACGACCCGTTCGTCGCCGCCGAGTTCCTGCGCGATGGCAACCAGACCCGACGCACCGCCCGCGACGAGGGCGAGGGAACCGGTGATCGTATCGACGTCACGTCGGAGTCCGAGCAGAGCGCCCGCTGCGAGCGACAGCACCAGGGTTCCGATGCACGCGAGTACGACAGGGACCCAGTTGTCGCCGAGTGTGGACAAGGTGTCGCGCTGCACGAGGGTGCCGATCTCGACGCCGAGAATCGCCTGCGCGGCGATACCGATCTTCCTGGGTACGCCGGAGGACGGCGCCCATCCTGCGAGCGCGAAGACGACGGCGACGAACAGGGCGACGAAGAGGCCCGCCGAGGGCACCCCGAGCTGCGACGCACCGAGCGTCAGGACGACGGTGACAACGATCAGGGAGAGCCAGCGGGTCAAGAAGGAGTGCCGGGCCGGTCGATCAAGCGCACCTGCGGCGGCAGACCCCATTCGTTGCGACCGAGACGGCTCAGAGGCGCGATCTTCTCGAACGACGGAAGCCCGTCGTCGGCGATGAACTCCTCGCGCACAGCGAGGGCGACGACGCGTCCCATGACGACGAACGAATTACCGACCTCGATGATGCGATGCAACGTCGCCTCGATGGCGATAGGAGATTCCGCGACGCGAGGAGGGGCGACCTTCTCGCTCGGTTCACTGACGATTCCGAGTTCTGCCCATTCGCTGACGCCGTGCTCGTACACCGCCGACGAAGCGTTGACCTGTTCGGCCAGGTGTTCGGTTGCCAGGTTGATGACGAACTCGCCCGTCGCCTCGATGTTCCGCAGGCTGTCCTTGCGGCCGACAGACGTGAATTGCACTACAGGTGGGTTCGACGAGGACACCGAAAAGAAGCTGTACGGCGCGAGATTGGCCACGCCGTCGGCGGATACGGTCGATACCCAGGCGATGGGACGCGGCACGACAGACGACGTGAGCAGGGGATAGAAGCCGCCAGGCGGCATCTCGGACGGATCGAAGACAGTTCGCACACCACCATCGTGTCAAACGATCTGCAGCCGGGCCGAATAGTGGCGCGCGGCAGGAATCTGACAACCTGAAGGAGTGAACCCGTCCAGCGCCCAGGCCGCAGCCGTCGTCGATGAACTCGTCCGCGGCGGTGTACGAGATGTGGTTCTGTGTCCGGGTTCGCGGAATGCGCCGCTCGCGTTCGCATTGCAGGAGGCCGACGCCGCCGGACGGCTACGGCTGCACATGCGCATCGACGAGCGCACTGCAGGCTTCTTGGCAATCGGTTTGATCTTGGGCGGGGGCCGCCCGGTCCCGGTGGTCATGACGTCGGGGACTGCTGTCGCGAATCTCGGACCTGCGGTTCTCGAAGCGAACTACGCACGCATGCCATTGGTCGTGCTGAGCGCCAATCGCCCGTACGAGATGCTCGGCACCGGTGCGAACCAGACCGTCGAGCAGCTCGGACTGTTCGGCAGTCAGGTCCGGGCGACGATCAGCCTCGGTCTCGCCGAGGACGGCGAAGGCCAGAACAGTCAGTGGCGCAGTGCCGTATGCCGGGTGCTTGCTGCGGCCCGCGGAACTCGCTCCGGGAACGCCGGTCCGGTGCATTTCGACATCCCGCTCCGTGAACCGCTGGTTCCCGATCTCGCCGACGTCATCCCCGCCCCTGCTGGACGGGCAGGTGGCGCCGCCTGGACGACGACGCAGCAGGCGACGCTCGACGTTCCGGTCGACATAGATCTGTCGATCGACACCATCGTCGTCTCCGGTCACGGCGCCGCCCTGCGCCCCGAGTTGGCAGGCCTACCGACGGTCGCGGAGCCGACGGCGCCGCTGCACGGCGTTCCGTTGCATCCACTCGCGTTGTCGCAACTGAAGCCGCGTCAGGCGATCATCACCGGCCGTCCGACGCTGCATCGACCGGTGTCATCCCTGCTTGCCGATCCTGCGGTCGACGTCTTCGCACTCACGACGGGTCCCCGCTGGCCCGATGTCTCCGGAAACGTGCTGGCGACCGGAACCCGCGCCGTTGTCTCGGGTAGTCCTCGACCCGAGTGGCTGTCCAGGTGCACCCACCTGTCCGCCCGAGCCGACCTCGCCGTACGTGATCAGTTGGCCGCGCACCCCAAGCCGACGGGGCTACATGTCGCTGCCACAGTCATGTCCTCGCTCCGCGCCGGCGACCAGCTGTTGCTCGGGGCATCGAACCCTGTCCGTGACGCTGCGCTCGTCAGCTATCCGACATCGGGTGTTCGGGTGCTGTCGAATCGTGGCGTGGCGGGCATCGACGGGACGGTGTCCACAGCCGTCGGCGCGGCGCTCGCGAGAGAGGGGCGGACGATCGCTCTGATGGGTGATCTGACGTTTCTCCATGACGCGGCGGGCCTGCTCATCGGCACCGGTGAGCCTCGCCCGATGGATCTGACGATCGTGGTCGCCAACGACGATGGCGGCGGCATCTTCGAGCTGCTGGAACAGGGGGATCCGCAGTACGCCGGCGCGTTCGAGCGAGTCTTCGGGACGCCGCACGGGATGGATCTGGCGGCACTGTGCGCGGCTTACCGCATCACACACCGCAGCGTGGACGGCGCAGAGTTGGCCGTTGCGCTCGAGGGTGGTGCGGACGGGATCCGTGTTCTCGAGGTGACGACGGAACGCTCGGGCCTACGCGAACTTCACGCCGGAATTCGTGCGCGCCTCTAGCCTTCTTCCTCGTTCACTTTCTGTGCCCACTCGATTGTTTCGCGGGTTTCTCGATCGACCATGTCCTTGATCATGTCGATGATGAGCGACTCGATCTTGCCGCCGATCAGTGGGATCTTGACGGTCGACGTGCCTCGCACTGTGAGGATCGAACCTTCCCCGTCCGGACGCAGGGCCATCGAGCCTTCGACTCTGGCCGACACCGCGGAGGACCCGCCCGCCAGGGTGCCGTCGGCGATATCTCCGACGAGTGGTCCCCAGTGGTCGGTGCGGGTGATCAGCAGTTTGCCCCTGATGACTTTCTTGACGAATCCCGGCAGTTCCGACGTTCCGACTTCTTCCGAGATGTCGACGGTGAATGCACCGTCCGCGTGAGTGATCAGCTCGTATCCGTCGGTTTTCTCGGCGGTCGCGAAGCGGGCGAGCCATTGCTCCTCACTGGTCAGTGCCTGGTGCACATCGGCGGTGGTGTGTACGGAGACGATCGTGAACTCGAAGTCGCGAGACATGCCAGCAGACGCTACTACGACAATGGTCTTCGAGGGACGCACAGTAACGTCTATCGGCGTGAGTACCCCGAAAGCCCGGCGCCGAACGAGAATCGCGATCCTGATCGTCGCGACCGGGATTTCTGTTCTCGCGTTCCTGTTGGGGGTCGCCGCCTGGCAGAACGACCGCGCGATCACCTCCGACGAGGGCCGGGCGACTGCCGAGGTGCTTTCTGCGGGCAAGTTGAGGTCGGCAGTGAGCTTCGTGACTCCGGACGGCGTCACCCATAACCCGCAGCTCGGCGTTCTGTACCCGACCAATTTGATCGCGGGCCAGCGCATCGACGTCGAATTCGCGAAGTCCGATCCCGACCTCGTGCGGGTGTCCGGCCGCAACGCGAGTGTCGCGATCATCCCTGCCGCCTCGGTCGTCTTCGTGACGTGGTTGATCGCTGCGCCGGCCCTCTTGGTGATCCGCCGTCGAGACCGGCAAGATCTTGTTCATGGCTAAGTGCTGAGACGGTCCTTCTTCGGCGCCGAACACTGCACCAACCAAGTCCGGCGTGGGTGGCAGAGCAGAACCATTAGCGTGAACTTCGCTCGCCCGTAACGTCTGCGCTTCCCGGTGGCCCGAAGCGCTGCCCACACTGAGGATCGTGCGAGTAGCCATCGTTGCGGAATCGTTCCTACCCAACATGAACGGCGTCACCAACTCGGTTCTCCGGGTTCTCGAGCATCTCGAAAGAACAGGCCATGACGCCATGGTCGTCGCTCCGGACAATCCGTCGGGCAAACCCCGCGCCGCCGTCGAACACGGTCGCATCCCAGTGCACCGCGTGCCCGCCGTCATGGTGCCCAAAGTCAGTTCGCTCCCGGTCGGAGTTCCCGGACCCGGTCTGACGGCAACGCTGCGTGACTTCGCGCCCGACGTCGTACATCTGGCGTCGCCCTTCCTACTCGGAGCCGGTGGTCTCGCCGCGGCAAACCGGCTCGATGTGCCCGCAGTGGCCGTCTATCAGACCGATGTCGCGGGTTTCGCCGAAAGCTACGGGCTCGGTCTGACATCGCGGGCAGCATGGCGGTGGACGCGACGGGTGCATCGCGGCGCCGCACGGACGCTTGCGCCGTCGACCTCGGCGGTCGAAGCACTCGAACTGCACGGGGTTCCGCGCGTCCACCGGTGGGCCCGTGGCGTCGACGCCGTCCGGTTCGCACCATCGTCCCGGCGTGAAACTCTGCGTCGGCAGTGGACTCCCGACGGTTCTCTGATCGTCGGGTTCGTCGGCAGGCTCGCACCGGAGAAGCACGTCGAAAGACTTGCGGTGATCGCACAGGATCCTGCGATCCAGGTCGTGATCGTCGGAGACGGACCCGACCGGGCGTCGCTGGAGAAGCTGATGCCGTCGGCGATATTCACCGGGCAGCTCGGCGGGGACGAGCTGGCGCAGGCATACGCGAGCTTCGACGTCTTCGTCCACCCGGGCGAGCACGAAACGTTCTGCCAGGCGGTGCAAGAAGCGCTCGCGAGTGGCGTCCCGGTCATCGGACCCGACGCAGGTGGCCCGCGCGATCTCGTCTCACACTGCCGCAACGGTTATCTGCTGCCCGTCGACCGCTTCACCGAACTTCTTCCCAGTGCGGTGGCGGCACTCGAGGCCCCGACGATGCGCGCACGGTTCGGCGAAGCCGCACGCCGATCGGTCCTGCACCGCACCTGGCCCGCGATCTGCGACGAGCTGCTCGGGCACTACGGTGACGTCCTCGGCCACGAACGCCACAGGTCGCTCAGAACGGCTTGAGGCTAAGCTCGAGCAGTGGCTACAAGTTCGCGTGCAACGCTCGAGAAGGAACCCCACGAGGTCGCGTCGATGTTCGACGGAGTCGCTCGTCGGTACGACCTGACCAACACGGTTCTGTCCTTCGGGCAGGACCGCAGCTGGCGGAAACTGACCCGTGCCGCGCTGAACCTGAAGCCAGGGGAGAAGGTTCTCGACCTGGCGGCAGGGACCGGGGTGTCCACCGTCGAACTCGCGCGAAGCGGAGCATGGTGCGTTGCGACGGACTTCTCGAAAGGCATGCTGCAGGCAGGCGCCGATCGGCCCGTGCCCATGGTTGCCGGCGACGCGATGCACCTGCCGTACGCAGACGCGAGCTTCGACGCAGCGACCATTTCCTTCGGCCTACGCAACGTCTCCGATTTCGAGGCCGGACTCCGCGAGATTGCCCGTGTCACCAAGCCTGGCGGCCGGCTCGTCGTGTGTGAATTCTCGACGCCGGTGTTCGCGCCGTTTCGAACGGTCTACATGGAGTACCTGATGAAGGCCCTGCCGGCCGTCGCCCGTGCGGTCTCCAGCAACCCCGACGCGTACGTGTACCTCGCCGAGTCGATCCGCGCCTGGCCGACGCAGGAGAAGTTGGCCACCATGATCGCCGGCAACGGGTGGTCGAACGTCCAGTGGCGCAACCTCTCGGGCGGAATCGTCGCGCTGCACCGAGCGGTCCGCTGACTTACAGGTTGTTCTAGCTGAACGGCGGTCGTGCGTCGATCCTGAGCGACGCACTTCCCGACGCCCTCCAGGCACGTGCGACCAGATCCGAATCCGCCTCGGTGACGAGATTGCCCATCACCCGCACGGCCACCGTCATCAACGCCCGCGAACGCATCCCGACCGGCCCGGTCGCAGGCAGGAAGCGCGGCACCGTGAGGAGGCCGGCGAGCCGTCGGGCAATGGAGAACGCCTGCCCGTAGTGCTCGCGCAGCAGCGACGGCCAGGCCTCGGTGAGGTCTTTCTCGTCGAGCAGGTCTGCGATCATCCGGCCGCCCTCGAGGCCGTAGTCGATGCCTTCGCCGTTGAGTGGATTCACACACGCTGCGGCGTCGCCGATGATGGCCCAGTTCGCGCCCGCGACATTCGAGACCGCCCCGCCCATCGGCAGCAGCGCCGACGCAACGGCGCGTAGATCGCCCGACAACGACCAGTCGTCACGCCGCTGCGAGGTGTACAGGTCCAGCAGCGGACGCAACGCACCGGGGCCCGGGCGTTTGGCTGTGGCCAGTGTCCCGACACCGATGTTCACTTCGCCGGTGCCGAGCGGGAAGATCCAGCCGTAACCGGGTTGCACCGTTCCAGCGGCGTCGCGGAGTTCGAGGTGCGAGGAGATCCACGGATCCGACGATCGCTCGGAGGAGATGTATGCGCGCGCCGCGACGCCGAACGTGGTGTCGCGATGCCATTGCCTGCCGAGCTTCTTGCCGAGCGTCGAGCGAACACCGTCCGCGACGATCAGTCGGTTGCACGTGATCTCGTGACCGTTCGAGAACGTGACCGACACGACCTTCGCGTTGTCGAGTCGGATGTCGACAGCCTTGGCGCCCTGGATCATCGTCGCACCGGATTCGATTGCGGTGCTGCGTATTCGGTCGTCCAACTCGGTTCGGGGTACGGCGCTGCCCACCGACGGGAGTGACCCACCCGGCCATTCGAGTTGCAGTTCCTGACCGAAGCCCGACAGTCGCAACCCTCTGTTCTCGGCACGCCCGCGCACCCACTCACCGATGCCGAGCCGGTCGAGCTCGGCTATCGCGCGGGGAGTGAGGCCGTCGCCGCAGGTCTTGTCGCGCGGGAACGTCGCCGAATCTGCGAGCACGACGTCTCTACCTGCACGCGCGGCCCAGGCGGCGGCCGCCGACCCGGCGGGACCTGCGCCGACCACCAGCACGTCGGCTTCGATGGGTAACTGCGATGCGGACGTCACCGATCCAGTATCGCAGTGGCATCAGGGGCACCCCACACGCCAGGGGCGTGGTCTACGGCACCTTCCGGCGCTGCCGTACTCGAGGTTCACTACGGTATAGGCGGGGTACGTCGCGAGAGAAACAGCGAACCGCTGAACACGAAGAGGACAGGACGAACAATCGTGAGCACAGACGACACGACCGGATCGACGGTCGTTGCCGGGGTGGATCTCGTCGATCCGGAGCTTGCACGAACCGTCGCCGCTGGGCTTTCGAGCGTCGAGAAGCTCATGATCGCCGAGCTGTCCGACGGGGAGGACTTCCTCACCGAAGCCGCACTGCACCTCGCGAAGGCAGGAGGCAAACGCTTCCGCCCGCTGTTCACCGTTCTGACCGCACAGCTCGGCCCCAACCCGACCGACGAGTCCATCGTCACAGCGGCGACCGTCGTCGAGTTGGTTCACCTTGCGACGCTGTATCACGATGACGTCATGGACGAGGCGTCGATGCGTCGAGGTGCGGAGTCCGCCAACTCGCGCTGGGGAAACAGCATCGCGATCCTCGCCGGTGACTACCTCTTCGCACACGCGTCGCGGCTGGTGTCGACGCTCGGTCCCGAAGCCGTCCGCATCATCGCCGAGACGTTCGCCGAACTGGTCACCGGACAGATGCGTGAGACCATCGGTGTCAAGGCGGACGAGGACCCCATCGCGCACTACCTGCGGGTCGTGTGGGAGAAGACCGGGTCACTGATTGCGGCGTGCGGCCGGTTCGGCGGGACGTTCTCCGGCGGCAGTATCGACCATGTCGCCTCGCTGGAGCGTCTCGGCGATGCAGTCGGAACGGCCTTCCAGATCTCCGACGACATCATCGACATCTCGTCGGCATCCGAGCAGTCGGGTAAGACACCAGGGACCGACCTTCGTGAAGGTGTCCACACGCTTCCTGTTCTGTACGCACTCACCGAGGACGGCCCGGACGGGGACCGCCTGCGCGTTCTTCTCGACGGCCCGGTCACCGAGGATGCCGCAGTCGCCGAAGCCCTCGAGCTGCTCGGGCGTTCGCCGGGAATGGCGAAGGCCAAGGCAACGCTCGGTGACTTCGCCGCGAAGGCACACGCAGAGCTGGCCACCCTTCCGCAGGGTGAGGCCAACGACGCCCTCGGACGATTGGTGAACTACACGGTCGAGCGCGTCGGCTGAGCTCGGACGGGTCCGGGAACCTTGTCTGCTCTCGCGGTCGTTCTATCTTTCGAGAGAGAACGAGTTTTCTTCGGAAGAGGCGACCAATGAGTTACGCGAACGGCGCAAAGACATTCGGCCTACTGGTGGGAATGTCGGCGCTCATCGTCTTCATCGGCTCACTGTTCAACAGCTCGACCATTCTCCTGCTGTCCGTTGCGCTCGCGGTCGGAGTCAACGGATACGTGTACTTCAACAGTGCCAAGCTGGCGCTGCGGTCGATGCACGCTCAGCCGGTCACCGAGGTACAGGCGCCGGTCATGTACAGGATCGTGCGCGAGCTGGCGACCACGGCACATCAGCCCATGCCGTCGCTGTACATCAGCCCGACCAACAATCCCAATGCGTTCGCCACCGGCCGGAATCCGCGCAACGCCGCCGTGTGCTGCACCACCGGCATCCTGCAGATCCTCGACGAGCGGGAACTCCGCGCAGTGCTCGGTCACGAACTGTCGCACGTCTACAACCGCGACATCCTCATCTCCTCGGTGGCGGGCGCGATGGCAGCCGTCATTTCGGGCCTCGCGAACTTTGCAATGTTCGCGTCGATGTTCGGCGGACGAGGCAACAACGGTGCGAATCCGATAGCGCTACTGCTGGTCGCACTCCTCGGGCCCATCGCGGCCACCGTCGTCAAGCTGGCGATCTCGCGGTCGCGTGAGTATCAGGCCGATCAATCGGGAGCCGAGCTCACCGGGGATCCGCTCGCTCTGGCGTCGGCGCTGCGCAAGTTGGAGCGGGGCGTGCAGGCGGCCCCGCTGCCTCCGGAGCCACGCATCGCCGCGGAGTCGCATCTGATGATCGCCAACCCGTTCCGAGTGGGGGAGAAGGCCAGCAGGCTGTTCTCCACCCACCCACCGATGGCGGAACGGATTGCCCGGCTCGAACGGATGGCGCGCGGGGAGTAGGCGGCCTCCGCCGGGTATGCACCTGATGCGGCTCCGCCGCAGTGGCGCGGTTGAGTGCACGCCAGGGCACTTGACCGCGCCACTGGGGCGGAGCCCCCCGAGTTCTACCGGTAGTTGACGAACTGCAGCGCGAGACCGAAGTCCTCGGACTTGAGGAGCTGCTGAACGGCCTGGAGATCGTCGCGCTTCTTGCTGCTGATGCGAAGCTCGTCACCCTGAATTTGCGCCTTGACGCCCTTCGGGCCCTCATCGCGGATTTTCTTGGTGAGCTTCTTGGCGTTCTCGGTGGAGATGCCCTGCACCAACTTGCCCGTCACCTTGTAGACCTTGCCCGACGCTGCGGGATCGTTAGTCTCGAAGGCCTTCAGCGACACGTCGCGGCGGATCAGCTTCTCCTTGAAGACGTCGAGCGCGGCCTTGACCTTCTCTTCGCTTTCCGAGGTGATCGTGATCACCTCTGCGTCTCCGCTGCCGGACCACTCGATCACGGTGCCGGACCCGCGGAAATCGAACCGGGTCGCCAGCTCCTTCGCAGCTTGTCCGAGAGCGTTGTCCACCTCCTGGCGGTCAACTTTGCTCACTACGTCGAAGGAAGAATCAGCCACGTGCAACTCCTGAAGTCGAATCGTCTGTGTCGGTCGTCGGCCCCGACGTTAGCCCGTCCGCACCCCCGCTATCCACCCGGTTTGCGTTGGAGGGGCACGTTCGTTGTATTCTTCTCTCCGCGTCGGAGAGTGAAACTTTTCGGTGCATCCAGGCAGATTGCCCGAGCGGCCAATGGGAGCGGACTGTAAATCCGTCGGCTTATGCCTACGTAGGTTCGAATCCTACATCTGCCACCCGTAGCGCCCCAGCGAGATGATTCTCGCTGGGGTTTCTACTGTTAAGAGAGAACGCACGAAGGTCGCTGAGCATGCAATTTGGTACTCGGTGCTCGGACTGTGTAACCTCTTGAAGGCTTCGGCGCACGACTTGTTCATGCGTCAGGAGTGCAACATGCGGAACGAACAGATCCGCAGTCGCAACGCCCCCTTAGCTCAGTCGGTAGAGCGTTTCCATGGTAAGGAAAAGGTCAACGGTTCGATTCCGTTAGGGGGCTCGCTGGATTGGATGGTTCGCCAGACACCCTCATCGCCGGGGAAATCCTCGGCAGTGAGATGATGTAGTGGTGAGCACCTGAGGCGGTGTAGCTCAGTTGGTAGAGCAAACGACTCATAATCGTTGCGTCGCCGGTTCAAGTCCGGTCACCGCTACACAAGAAGATTGCACAGTCCTGATTAACCGGATCAGATTTACCCGAAAGTAGGCATCCAGTGGCCTCCTCCACCGATGTGCGGCCCAAGATCACCTTGGCCTGCGAGGTTTGCAAGCACCGTAACTACATCACGAAGAAGAACCGTCGCAACGATCCCGACCGCCTCGAGCTGAAGAAGTTCTGCTCGAACTGCGGTACGCATCGTTCGCACCGCGAGTCTCGCTAGTCGCGAGCCTTCTCGGCTGCTGGTCTTCGTTCGGAGTCGACGCCACGCGTTAGGCTTACTTTTCGTGCCCTAACCGCACTTGCGTCCTGGGTAGAAAAGGTTCACTTAACAGCGTGACTGAGTCAGTGCAGGATCCAGAGGTTCAAGATCCGGCGGCGCACGCGGCGGCGATGGTGGGACACCACTATCGCGTCGAGCACCCGTACGAGGTCGGTCGCGAGAAGGTGCGCGAGTACGCCCGTGCTGTCCAGGACTGGCATCCGGCTCACCACGACGAGGCTGCCGCCAAGAGCCTCGGATACGACGGCCTTCTTGCGCCACTAACGTTCATTTCTCTGGTCGGCATCATCGCGCAATCTCGGATGTTCAAGGAGTTCATCTCCGGCTACGATCCCAGCCAAATTTTGCAGACCGACCAGCGACTGCAGTTCCACAAGGCCATTTCGGTCGGTGACGAACTGTCGTGCGAGGTCTACCTCGAATCGTTCCGTCAGATGAGTGGTAGTGACATCATCACTACCAAGAACATCGTGACCGATCAGAACGACGAATTGGTTCAGACGACGTGGACCACCCTTGTCGCCCGGACCGGTGGCGAAGTAGACGAGAACATAGCCCACGCAGTCAAGGATGTGATCATGCATGGCGCTTCGTAGTTTCGCGGATGTCGCGGTCGGCGACGAGCTGCCTGAGCGCATCGTCAAACTCACTCGCGGCGATCTGGTCAACTACGCGGGCGTGTCAGGTGATCCCAACCCGATTCACTGGAGCGACGAAGTCGTCAAGCTCGCCGGGCTCGACAATGTCATCGCCCACGGAATGTTGACGATGGGGCTCGGCGCCGGTTTCGTCACATCCTGGCTGGGTGATCCCGGTGCTGTCACCGAGTACAACGTGCGATTCACCAGCTCCGTCTATGTGCCCGCCGATTCGGCGGCATCTGTCGAATACACCGGCAAGGTGAAATCGGTCGATCCCGATTCGAAGTCGGCGGTCATCGCTATCACCGCGAAGTCCGAAGGCAAGAAGATCTTCGGTCGAGCGACCGCGACAGTCCGCCTTGCTTGATCGACCGCGTGGGATCGGATTTCTAAGTTCCACAGCCCGTGCAGTACACTGAGATTTCTGGGGTTGTTCAGCGCTGCGCGCTGCCGAGGTGCTGGTTCGAAGGCCGAAGGTAGCGCGTACGTCATGTGAGACGGCGTTCGCGTCGATCGAGCATGGTTCGATTCCAGAACGACTTCGTCCGATGGCGGACGGAGCCGAAGGGGCGTAGCTCAATTGGTAGAGCAACGGTCTCCAAAACCGTAGGTTGCAGGTTCAAGTCCTGTCGCCCCTGCCCATGTGGCTCCCTCATCGCGATGTCGGTGAGGGTAGCGACGGTGTCAGCTACTGAGAGGAACGACGGGTGACCGAGGAGCGCGGTAAGCGCGACGACCAGTCCGAGGACTTGTCGGCGCCCGACTCGTCGACGCCTGATGCGTCGTCGACCGAGAGCTCTTCCGGCAAGTCGGACTCAGCCGGCGCATCGCCGGCCGCCGCAGCCAGGCCGTCCGGAAAGCGGACTGCCCGTCGCTCACGCACCGCAGGTGAACCGACCGAGAAGGTGTCGGTCTCCAAGTCGGCAACAGCGAGGACGTCGGTCGCAACCCGCGCCGAGAAGTCCCGCGAACCCAAGCGTCCGAATGTGTTCAAGCGGCTGATTCAGTTCCTTCGCGAGGTCATCGCGGAGTTGCGCAAGGTCATCTGGCCCAACCGCAAGCAGATGGTCACCTATACCAGCGTCGTGCTCGTATTCGTGACGTTCATGGTCGCGTACATCAGCGGTATGGACCTGGCGTTCACTCAAGGGATCGAATGGGTGTTCGGCTGACGCTGCGCGCTCGGATACGTTCGATGATCTTTACGACATGCACGAAACGACAGAAAGGGTGCCTGCTGTGAGCACGCCGCACAACGACGCCACCGAAGTGGCCGCATTCGACGCCGATGTCGAGGCGACCAAACAGGGCCTCGAAGCGGAGCAGGCGGCTCAGGACCGCGAGACCGACGAGGCTATCAAGGCCGATGTCGCCGCGGCCACAGGTGAGGATGTCCCCGCCGAAGGCGGCGATGTCACGGCCGAGGGCGACGATGTCGCCGTCGACGAGACCGCGGACATCTCAGCCGAGCCCGAGGATCCCGTCGCCGAGATGAAGGCCGCGCTTCGCCGCGCCCCCGGTGACTGGTACGTCATCCACTCGTACGCCGGATACGAGAACAAGGTGAAGGCAAACCTCGAGACCCGTGTTCAGAACCTCGACGTCGGCGACTACATCTTCCAGGTCGAAGTTCCGACCGAAGAGGTCACCGAGCTCAAGAACGGCCAGCGCAAGCAGGTCAACCGCAAGGTACTTCCCGGCTACATCCTGGTCCGAATGGAACTGAACGACGAGTCCTGGGGAGCGGTCCGCAACACTCCCGGCGTCACCGGTTTCGTCGGTGCCACGTCGCGTCCGTCGCCGCTGACGATCAACGAGGTCGTCAAGTTCCTGATGCCTCAGCAGGGTCAGAAGAAGGACGCGAAGGCCGGAGGCGCAGCGGACGGCAGCGCAACCGAGAGCACGTCGAAGCCGACCATCGAGGTCGATTTCGAGGTCGGCGAGTCGGTCACCGTCATGGATGGCCCCTTCGCGACCCTCCCGGCCAGCATCAGCGAGGTCAACGCCGAGCAGCAGAAGCTCAAGGTGCTGGTCTCGATCTTCGGCCGCGAGACTCCGGTCGAACTCGGCTTCACGCAGGTCGCCAAGATCTAGCGCGAGCCGCACACACTTGCAGTAGTAACCGCAAGAAACCCGAGCGAATACAAGGAAAAAGAAATGCCCCCGAAGAAGAAGAAGCTAGCCGGGATCATCAAGCTTCAGATCCAGGCTGGAGCGGCAAACCCCGCTCCTCCCGTCGGCCCCGCACTGGGCCAGCACGGCGTCAACATCATGGAGTTCTGCAAGGCGTACAACGCAGCGACCGAGTCGCAGCGCGGAAACGTCGTGCCGGTCGACATCTCGGTCTACGAAGACCGCACGTTCGACTTCAAGCTGAAGACTCCTCCCGCCGCCAAGCTGCTGCTCAAGGCTGCTGGCGTCGCAAAGGGCTCCGGCGAGCCACACAAGACCAAGGTTGCCAAGGTGACCATGGAACAGGTGCGCGAGATCGCCAAGACCAAGGCAGAAGACCTCAACGCCAACGACATCGATCAGGCCGCGAAGATCATCGCCGGCACTGCTCGGTCGATGGGCATCACCGTCGAAGGCTGATTCAGCCTTTTGCGACAACGTGGGAGGGCCGGCCAGGCCCGTCAACCACACTGAACTCGAAACAAAGGACAGTAAGACATGGCAAAGCGCAGCAAGGCCTACCTCGAGCAGGCCGCAAAGGTGAATGCAGACAACCTGTACTCGCCGCTCCAGGCAGCAAAGTTGGCCCGGGAAACCGCGTCGAGCAAGTTCGACGCGACCGTCGAGGTAGCCGTTCGTCTCGGCGTCGACCCTCGTAAGGCCGACCAGATGGTGCGTGGCACCGTCAACCTTCCCCACGGCACCGGCAAGACCGCTCGGGTTATTGTTTTCGCCGCTGGTGAGAAGGCTGCTGAAGCAGAGGCAGCAGGAGCCGACGTCGTCGGCGCAGAGGATCTGATCGAGCGCATCCAGGGCGGATTCCTGGACTTCGACGCTGCGATCGCCACCCCCGATCAGATGGCCAAGGTAGGCCGCATCGCCCGCGTCCTCGGACCGCGTGGCCTGATGCCGAACCCGAAGACGGGCACGGTCACCAACGACGTGACCAAGGCTGTCAACGACATCAAGGGCGGAAAGATCAACTTCCGCGTCGACAAGCAGGCCAACCTGCACTTCGTCATCGGCAAGGCGTCGTTCGACGACACCAAGCTGGTGGAGAACTACGGCGCTGCACTCGACGAGATCCTTCGCGTCAAGCCGTCCTCCGCGAAGGGCCGCTACGTCAAGAAGATCGTCGTCTCGACCACGACCGGACCGGGAATCCCCGTCGATCCGACTCGTACGCGCAACCTGCTCGAGCTCGACGAGAGCTGAGTCTGCTCGAACTCCACAAGGCCGGCATCCCCTCGGGGTGCCGGCCTTGTTCGTGTTTGGGCGGGGCGGGGTTTGGCGGGTGGTTTGGTGACCGAAACAGACATTCGCACACTCTGAGTGACTGAAACAGACAGTCGGTCCCTGCGGACCCGACGCGGCCAGCTCACACCCGCCCGAAGTTCGCCCCCAGCTCACCGAGGATCTCGTCCCACAACGGCCGAGGCAGATCGTGGCCCATACCGCCGATGAGGTGGAGTGACGACCCTTTCACGGCCCGGGAGATGGCTTTGCCGCCGCTCGGACGCATGAGTCGGTCTGCGCGACCGTGGATCACGACGGTCGGTGACGCGATTTCCGCCGCGATCCGGCGAAGGCTTCCAGTCCCGGTCACGGCAGCCATATGTCGTAGTGCTCCGGCAGGATTGTAATTGCGGTCGTACATTTCGCCTGCGGTGACGAGGAGTTCGTCCATCGGCGTCGGGTAGGCCGGACTGCCGATGATGCGCCGGGTGTTGGCCGAATGCGCGATGATCTGCTCGCGGGTTGCGCCCGGGCCGGGACCCTTCATCAGGGGGAGAAGCGCGCGGGGATCCGGTGGTGGTAGGAAGGCTTCGTTGGTGCTGGAGAAGATGATGCCGGTGCTGAGTACCCGATCGGGGTACAGCCCAGCGAATACCTGAGCAATCATTCCACCCATGGATGCGCCGACGACGTGGACGTGCTGGATCTCGAGGTAGTCGAGGAGGCCCTTCGCATCGAGGGCCATGTCTTGCAGCGTGTACGGGACTCTGCTCGACGCACCGAGCTGGGTGCGGAGGAGTCGCAGCAGAGCAGATCCTTCGATGCGTTGACCGTCCATCTTGGTCGACAGGCCGATGTCACGGTTGTCGAACCGAATGACCCGAAAGCCCTGTTCGACGATACGTTCGCAGAACTCGGTCGGCCACAGCGTCATCTGGGCACTCAGACCCATGATCATCAACACGACGGGATCGTCGGGGTTGCCCATGTCCTCGTAGGCGATCTCGATATCGTTCGACGGCGCGAAGCCGGTACGCGACTGCATGTGTCCTCTCTACCAGCCTGGCTCACCGAGTAAGGGGACGACGAGAAAGCTGGGTCTCTCGGCGTCGATCACCAAATCCTGTGCTCGGGCCCGTGTGCGGAGGAGGTCGGGCAAGATCGGCATGAAACGCGGGGCGTCGGTTGCGAAGACGTCGACGCGAAGCCGATGCCCGGTCTCGATTCTGGCCTCCGTGGTGAGCAGGTCGATGTCGAGCTCGATGGCCTCACCGACCGGCACCGGCAGCAATGTGCCCTCGGTCAACGGGTGGTGGGGCCGGGTGTAGTCGCCGTTCGGTGCGAACAGTGAGAGCTCGTCGTCGACGGCACGGCGGGAGGCGAGGAGCGCGCCGTTGGTCAGAACCGTCGATCGGCCGCTCGGGTCGACATCGCACACCATGATCGCCCAGAGCGCCTCAGGTGCGTGGCACACCACACGCAAGTGGAGGTTCATCGGCCCCGAGATCACGGTGTCCGCGTGGGCAATTCCAGTTGTGAAGGTGAGTGCACTTTTCTCGGCGAACCGGTTGTCGTAGGTGAATCCGCCGCCGAGTACGGCCGTCAGACCGGCGAGAACCTGTGTGGTGTCCCGTGAGATCGCCGACCGCAGGTTCGGTCGGACGGACATCGTTCCGGCGGACGGGCGGGCGTCGGCGTGCAGACTTCCGTCGGCCACCGCTTGCGGTGCGCTCCCGGACGCTGCAGCGGACAAGTACAACCGCCTCGGCTCGGCATGTGGCGCAGGAAACCTCCCGTGCGCCGTCCAGCCACCACCTTGCTGCCGGAGGGTGACGGGACCGTACTTCTCGATACCGTTGTCCTCGTCTCGCAGCCATCGGTCGAACCACGCGCGCTCCAGCACGTCCAGCCGCGGGGGAAAGCGAGGTTCTCCGAATCCGATCCCTGGATTGGCGTGGTAGCCGTCGCCGACGAGGAGTTGCTTGTGCCCTCGCTCGAGCGAGAGGCGGTTGTAGATATCAGGTGCCGCGCCTCCGAAAATGTCGTGCCAGCATCCGTAGACGAAGGTCGGGGCTTCGATGTCCTCGATGTTCGCATCGATCGTGTCGAAGTAGGGGTCGTCGTAGATCCTTCGATCGCCGCCCGTGACGAAACCCCTGGCGAGGTCGAGGAGATCGGTCGCGGGTGAGGAGAGCCGATCGCGCAACCACGTGGCGACATCGAGGTCGCGGACGGACGGCACCCATTTGAGCCCGTTGACGGTCGCCAGCCACAGCGGGATGAACAGCGACGGTGCCCCACCTGTCGCGAAGATTTCGCGGAACATGTCGACCGATCCTTCGACTGCGAACACGGCCTGCAGTCCAGCGGGGCGTTTCGCGGCGGCCTGAAGCGCATTGATTGCCGAGTACGAGATGCCCGCCATTCCGATGCGCCCGTTGCACCACGACTGTGCGCCGACCCAGTCGATGGTCTCCAGCGAATCCTCCTGCTCCCGTGCACCGAGAACGTCCCACGCGCCGGTGGACGATCCGGTTCCTCGGACGTCGACGATCACGTGCACGTAGCCGCTCCGGACCAGATGCCTGTTGACCGTGGAGACATCCGCGGCTCCGCCCGCGACAACCCGAGTGATCCCGGTGATGCCGTCGAACGGGGTGCCGGTGAGATCGAATCGTCGCGACACCGAGCGGATCAGCGGGCCGAAGACGGGTGCATTGAGGACAGTGTCGATGCCCTTGATCAGCAACTTGTTGTACGGGGTGAGGGTGAGGACGGTGGGAAAGTCGCCCGCGACGGCGCGCCCCGACGCATCGGCCGGCCGAAAGACGTAGGCGCGGAGTACGACGCCGTCGCTCATCGGGATCCGGACGTCGGCCGAGACCGAGACCTTCGGGTAGCGCGGCTCTTCTTTGGCGATTCTGCTCCACGTCAGCGCCGCGTCACCGCCGCTCGGATCACGACCCGGTTGCAAGAGTGGGTGTGGCTGCGCTGCCGTCATGAGTCCGATTGAACCTCTCTGATCGGTTGGTGTCACCTTTTTGTTGTGCCGCGCCCGAATTCGATGCTTTGTCCACTTTGCGTCGCGTCGGTCCGAGCCCGGCAGCCGTCGAAATTGTGAAGATCCCCATCCGTTCGCCGGTGGATGTATCAGTAGTCATAAACATCGAAGGAAAGGAATCGGGAGCGTTTTCTCGGTGCTTACCATTCCGTTGCTTCCATCACCGGAAGTCCAACTGTGTGGAGGCCAAGTGTACTTCGACGAACTACTCGGGGACGGTTCTCTCAGGCCCAAGTGGCCGCATGCGGACGCATTGATCACCTCGGAATGTCCAGGGTTGCGCTTCGACGGGAAATACGCGGACATCGTTGCGCTCAGCAACGGTGACCCGACCGCACTGCGCCCGTACATCGACGAGCAGACGCGTCGCCGCGTGGCCGAGATGCCCCCACCTCGTACCGACACCGCAATGGTGTTCGGCGCCAACGGATTTCTCGGCGCTCACCTGATCGGGCGATTGACCCGGGACTCGCGGGTCGAGACGGTGTGGGCCGTTGTCCGTCCCACCGAGGAGGAGACTGCCGAAGAGCGATTGCAGCGCACCTTCGACATGTATTCGATCGAGGTCGACGCGCACAAGATTCGCATCGTCGAAGGCACTCCGACGAAGTTTCGGTTCGGTCTGGACAAGCAACGCTACTTCGAGTTGGCCGCGGACGTCGGACAGGTGTTCAACTGTGCCAGTTCGACCGACTACACCGAAAGCTACGTAGAGCTGCGTGAAGACTGGTTCATCAGTGTTCTGCGCATTCTCGAGTTCACCGTCGTTTCTGCACGCAAGCACCTCACCTATGTCGGGAGCATCGGCGGGCACCTCTATCAGAGGCCGGATGACTTTCGTCGACCCGACTCCTGGTGGTACTCCGGCTATGCGCAGATGAAGTGGGTGAACGCGGCACTTCTCGGTTGGTTGTCCGTATCCGATACCTATTCTGTGACGCTCTGCGAGGCGCCGTACATCCTCGGGAGTACCGAACTCGGTCTCGATCCCGGTCGGGCGTACAGCTTTTGGCGTATCGTCGAGGTCGCTATCGCATGCGGCGCGATCTGGGACGGTCCTGGCATGAATTACGTACCGGTGGACGTGATCTGCGACGTGATGGCAGGCAACGCACTCCACAGTCATCCTCTGGCCCGCCTGCTCCCGAGCAACACCACGGGGTACGGCCACGACCTGTACGCCGAATTGCTCGGTCTCGATCTCGTCAGCTGGGAGGAGTTCGTCGACCGGGTGAGCGTGCGGATCTCGCCCAAGTTCGCCGAGACGATGCTGGCCGACAACATCGACAAGCTGATGAGGTTGGTGCACAAGCCGGAAGCGATATTCCCTGTCGATCACGACAGTTCCTGGTGTGATCACCGAAAGCTCTTCGAGCTGTACTTCAGAAAGGCAGAGCTGAAGACTCTTACTCCCGTAGCCGTGGAATGACGTGATCGAGAGACATGAACCATCGTCGGTTCGATTGCGCGACATCGACGTCCGGGCCGAGTCCGTCAATGCTGTTCTTTCCCTCGGCTTCTACGCGGTATGCGGAGTGATCGGTCTGTGCCCTCGTCCGCTCCGCCACCAGCTGACGAATGCATTCGTCAGCTGGTCCGAGGCCGTCGACGAACAGCGCTACTCATGAACGCAGTAGGCAGAGGCGCGGTCGGTTCGGCCGCTGCCCTTCTAGGATTCTTCGGGCTCTTTCTGTACTGGCGTCTTCGCTTCTTCTTTCGAGATCCGGACAGGTCGCCACCTGCCGATACGAAGTCGATCGTTGCGCCCGCCGACGGACTCGTCACGTACGTGAAGCGGATCGAAAAGGGCGACATTCCGCACGCGGTGAAGAAGGGGCGGACCATTCCTCTCGAGGAGTTCACCAGTGTGAGCAGCACGGCGAGCGGATACCTGGTGGGAATCTACATGACCGAGTACTCCGTTCACCGCAACCGAATTCCCATTTCGGGAACGATCTCGTTGCGACAACACCGATCTGCGGCCCCGGTCAATCGATCGATGGCACGCGTCGGCGCCAACTTCATCACCAGACATACCCCGTACGACGACGGTTGTGACTACTTGTTCACCAACGAGCGACTGACCATCGCTATCGAACATGTGTCGGGAGCGGTGGTCACCGTGACCCAGATTGCCGACCTGTGGGTCGACAGGATCGTCGCACACGTCGACGTCGGTGACGTGGTTTCCCGTGGCGAGCAGTACGGAATGATCCGCTTCGGTTCGCAGTGCGATGTCTTCCTGCCCGACGAACTCGTCACCGAAATCGAAGCGGTGCCAGGGCAGTATGTCTTGGCGGGACACACGGTGGTGGCGAGGTCACCGATCTCTGTCGACGAAATCTCACCCCCCGAAGAGGAACGATGATCACAGTCAGAGAAGTCACCACACCGGCGCAATGGTCGGAGTTTCGCTCGGTCTCGACGGAGATCTACCGATCCGATCCCTACGGTCTGCCAGACGAATCGATGGACATCGATCGCGTGTTGACGAAGCCGCCGGCCGTCGTTGCCGCTACACGTGCCATCAGGGCGTTCGTTGCGCGCGACGGTGACGTACCGGTCGGTCGCGTGGTCGCCATACATGACCTGAGCTTCACCGAATACACCGACGAGTCCATCGGATTCTTCGGATTCTACGAAGCGATCGACGATCAGGACGTAGCGAACGCGCTGTTGGACGCGGCATCCGGGTGGCTCGCGGACCGAGGTCTGACATCGATGTCCGGGCCGTTCAGTCCATCGATGTTCTACAGCGCGGGCATTGTCGTCGACGAGGCTCCCAAGCTGCCACTGGTCGGTATGCCGCATAACCCGCTCTATTACGCGGAGCATTTCGAGAAGTGGGGGTTGGTCGGCGTCAAGGACTTCTACAGTTACCTGTTCGACGACCCGTACATGCTCTACAAACGTCCCGAGTACAAGCGCCACCTGCAGATATTCGAGAAGGTGAAGGCGCGTTCGGAAGTCACTTTTCGCACGATGAAGTATCGGAACCTGCGTAGTGACGCGCGTATCGTGCAGACTCTGTACAACCGCACATTCACGAACTTCTGGGGATTCTCGCCGCTGTCGTACGCCGAGTTTCTCGAGTTGCTGAAGATGATGCTTCCCATCCTCGATCGAAAGCTCACCCTGCTGGCCGAATTGGACGGCAAACCCGTCGGGTTCCTGATGGCCATTCCGGACGCGAACACCGCGGCGCTGCGGGCCTCTCGGTATTCGTCGAGATGGATGCGTGACCTCGTGACGCTGTGGCATGTGAAGCGTCGACGTCGAGATGTGGTCGACGGGGTGCGCGTGGACATGCTCTTCGTCGATCCGGATTGTCCCGACCGCGCGGTGGCGTCGCTATTGATCATGGAAATGTCGCAGCGGATGAAGGATCGTGGATACACGCGAGTGGAAGCGGCACCTGTGCTCGACGACAGTCCGTGGATGAAAGGGTCGCTGCTCACTCGTGTGGAGCAGTCGCCGCATCGCGTCTATCGGATCTACCGACGTGACCTCACCGAAATCGTGAGAGCAACAAGATGATCGATACGACCGACATCGGGAGCCCGGACACCGGCTCGGCAAGGATCGGTGATCGGTGGGGCCGGCTGATCGCCCGCCAGCGATGGATCGTGGCAGCGGTATGGGTGCTGTTGGCCCTTGCATCCGCATTGATGTACCCGTCGTTGCAGAACGGCCTCGTCGGTGTCAACTTCTCCGTTCCAGGAACCGATTCGAGCCGCGCCGACGAATTGGTCGAGCGTCACTTCGCGTCGTTCGGTTCCGAACAAGTGGTCGTCACGTTCTCGTCGGAGTCGGAGTCGGAGTCGGTGACCGTGCAGGACAGCAACTTTCGCGATCGGGTAACCGAGGTGGTCTCGTCACTTCGGCAGTCGCCCGACGTGGTACGGGTAGTCGATCCGTACGAGTCGGCAGGTTTCGTTCCACAGATTTCCGAAGATCGGACGTCGGCAGTGGCTCTGGTCGGTGTCACGGGTGACGCGCGTGATCGAGTGGCCGTCGCGGAGCGATTGCAGGACTTGCTGTCGTTGGCGTCACAAGACGGAATCGACGTGGCGATCACCGGTTACTCGCCGATGACCGTCGATCTCACTCGAGTCGAATCCGACGACGCCCTCCGTGCCGAAAGCATCGGCCTGCCGATCGCATTCGTGGTGCTGATTCTCGCGCTCGGTTCGGTCGTTGCCGGGATCATCCCGCTGGTGTCCACGGGGGTCGGTCTGCTGGCGGCGTTCGGAGTGTTCTCGTTGCTCTCGAACGTGATGACGTTCGACGTGTTGGTCACCACCGTCGCATCGATGATCGGGCTCGGGCTCGGAATCGACTACTCGCTGTTCATCGTCAGCCGCTTTCGCGAAGAGCTCGCGCGCGCGGGGGTGACGTCGCGGCGTGACCGAGCGCCCATCGACCGGGCGGTCGGGGCGGCGATGGGCACAGCCGGCCACACGATCGTCATCTCGGGTCTGGTGGTGCTGATCGCTCTCGGTGCGTTGACCATCGTCGAAGTTCCTGCGGTACGCAGCATCTCACTGGTGGTAGCCCTGACGGTCACGTGCGTCGTGATCGTGGCGTGGACGCTACTGCCTGCAATTCTCGCGATACTCGGACCGTCGGTCGATACGCTCCCCATCCCGAAGCGACTCCGTCCGGCAACCGTCATGGCAGAGGGGGCAACCGGTGGCACGTGGTGGTCGCGATGGGCCCGCCACGTCATGAAGCGGGCATGGCGGTATACAGCTTTGGCCACTCTCGTTCTGGTCGCCTGCATGGTTCCGATCGGCTCGATCCAGTACGGCGTCGATCTCGGCACCAACGCCCTGAGTGCGGAGCCGAGTGGACGGGCGAACGCCGTCTTGACCGAGAAGTTCGCTCCCGGCACGATCTCTCCGCTCACCGTGGTGTTCACCGGCGCGGACGACCAGCAGCTGACGCCGAGCCAACTCGGCACAGTCGAGGACTTCGCTGCGCGAGTCCGCGCCGACGACCGTGTTGCCTATGCACTGGCTCAGCAGAGTGACGGGCGTTCGATGCTCATCGTGGTGCCCTCGGTTCCTATCGACTCCACTGCCGCATCGGACCTCGTCGGGGAAGTGCGAGCGCAGGCAGTGATGGCGGGTGACGCAGACGGTACGAGTGTGTCGGTCGGAGGAACCACGGCGCTCGCCGCGGATGCGTCGCAGGAGATCTCGAGTATATTGCTGTGGGTTGTCCTCGCCGTGTTGACATTCTCGTTCGTCTACTTGGCGTTCGTGTTTCGTTCTCTGGTGATTCCGGTCAAAGCAGTGGCGATGAATGTCCTCGTCACCGGCGCAGCCCTGGGCCTGACCGTTGCGGTGTTCCAGTGGGGCTGGGCGTCGGAGATTCTCGGATTCGAGAGCTCCGGCTACATCCAGGTGTACCTACCGGTGACGGTGTTCGCTGTGGTGTTCGGTCTGTCGATGGACTACGAGGTATTTCTCATCGGCCGAATGCGCGAGGTCTTCTCCAAGACAGGCGACAACGACGCTGCCATCGCCGATGGAATCGAGCACACGGCCAGGCCCATCACAGCCGCCGCCGCGATCATGATTGCCGTGTTTGCCAGCTTCCTCACTGCGAACGTGTTGGAACTGCAGCAATTCGGGTTTGCACTCGCCGTCGCCGTGCTCTTCGATGCGGTCCTGGTGAGAATGATGTTGGTACCCGCGATGATGAAACTGTTCGGTGCTCGCAATTGGTGGCCGGGCTCGCGCATCGAGTCGAGCATGAACTCTGTCCTGGAGAAGGAGACCGCCTCGCGTTAGCTCGCGAGCGTCAGCGTCTTACCTGACTCGTTTTGCAGATGCGGTCAGGGCTGTTGTAGTCTGGGCGACGGCTTCGAACCAGGTTCCGCTTGCGCGGGTGGCCAGCTCGGATCCGCCCAATCAAGTTCTACCCAAGACCGTTGGTCACCGCGTTTTCGAAGGTCGGTCCTTTTTCAGGACTTTCACGACGGATGTGCGGTTGAAGGTTCGAGGCGACTCGGACGGCCCACGCAGGAGGACGAGGTAAGGGACCTGTTCGATGGTAGTGGGTTTTCGAATCCGTCACCGTCCGCCTGTCTACGCCCCGTGTGCTTCTTGCGCCGGGGCGTTCTTCGTTTCCGAAGGACCCTCTCGCGATCGACATTACTTCCCACGAGAGGAGGCGAAGTATGGCAAAGCCCGAAAAAGTCTCGGCAGTTTCCGAGATCACCGAACAGTTCAAGGGTTCGACGGCTGCCGTCGTCACGGAATACCGTGGACTGTCGGTATCCGGTCTGACTCAGCTCCGGCGTGCGCTCGGCGAGAGTGCCACCTACTCCGTCGCCAAGAACACCCTGGTCAAGCGCGCTGCTGCCGAAGCCGGCATCACCGGGCTGGACGAGTTGTTCGTCGGACCGACCGCCATTGCATTCATCAAGGGCGAACCGGTCGACGCTGCGAAGGCCATCAAGGCTTTCGCTAAGGACAACAAGGCCTTGGTCGTCAAGGGCGGCTACATGGACGGCGCAACGCTGACCGTGGACGAGATCAACAAGATCGCGGACCTCGAGTCCCGCGAAATCTTGCTTGCAAAGCTCGCAGGTGCCATGAAGGGCAACTTGTCGAAGGCTGCAGGTCTGTTCAACGCTCCCGCGTCGCAGATTGCACGTCTGGCCCAGGCATTGGCAGACAAGAAGGCCGCAGAAGCTCCGGCTGCCGCAGAGGCACCCGCTGCCGAAGCACCGGCTGAAGCAGAAGCTCCCGCCGAAAGCTGATCCGCACACAAGCGAACAGCTCCACCCGAAACACTTTTGGTCGCGGATCAGCGACTGGAGTACTTACAGGAAGGACCGCCACCATGGCGAAGCTCAGCACCGAAGAATTGCTCGACCAGTTCAAGGAGCTCACCCTCCTCGAGCTCAGCGAGTTCGTGAAGGCATTCGAGGAGACCTTCGAGGTCACCGCAGCTGCCCCCGTCGCAGTTGCAGCCGCAGGCGCAGCCGGTGCTCCGGCTGAGGCTGCCGAAGAGCAGGACGAGTTCGACGTCGTCCTCGAGTCGGCCGGCGACAAGAAGATCCAGGTCATCAAGGTCGTTCGTGAGGTCGTCTCCGGCCTCGGCCTGAAGGAAGCCAAGGACCTCGTCGAGAGTGCTCCGAAGGCAATCCTGGAGAAGGTCGCCAAGGATGCAGCCGAGGCTGCCAAGGAGAAGCTGGAAGCAGCTGGCGCCAAGATCTCCGTCAAGTAGTTCTGCCGGAATTCTCTTACGAAGGGCCATCCCCACTCGGGGGTGGCCCTTCGTTGTGTCATGTGCATATAAGGGTCCCGTTCAACCGGTCCGGTTCTGTGTGACTTCACAGTCGGCAGATATTGGGTCATCTCACAAATCGGGCGAGTCGTACGCGTGTCGTCGTGATATAGGTCACACTGTCACCAGGATCACGGCCCGACTCGGAGAAGTTATTACTGGGCAGTAAGATCCTGTGTCGGAGCGGACACTCGTGTGCGATAGAGTGACCCAACCCACAACCGGGTTGATGTGTACGAACTGTGGAGGTCAGCGTGGGAGTCGAGGTTTCGGTCGAGGGATTGACCAAGTCTTTCGGGGTCCAGAAGATTTGGCAGGACGTCTCTTTGACGTTGCCGTCCGGCGAAGTCAGTGCACTCCTCGGCCCCTCGGGCACGGGTAAGTCCGTGTTCTTGAAGTCGCTGATCGGACTGCTGCGTCCGGAAGAGGGCAAGATCTTCGTCGACGGAACGGACATCCTGCAGTGCTCCTCGCGTGAGCTCTACGAGATCCGCAAGTTGTTCGGTGTGCTGTTTCAGGACGGTGCGCTGTTCGGTTCGATGAATCTGTATGACAACGTCGCGTTCCCGCTGCGTGAGCACACCAAGAAGTCCGAGTCCGACATTCGGGCGATCGTGATGGAGAAGCTCGAGCTGACGGGTCTGATCGGTGCCGAGGACAAGCTGCCCGGTGAGATCTCGGGTGGTATGCGTAAGCGTGCCGGCCTCGCTCGGGCGCTCGTTCTCGATCCGGAGATCATCCTGGTGGACGAGCCGGACTCGGGTCTCGATCCGGTGCGTACGACGTACATCTCGCAGACGTTGATCGATATCAATGCCGAGATCGATGCGACCATTCTGATCGTGTCGCACAACATCAATCTGGCTCGTACGGTGCCGGACAACATCGGTATGTTGTTCCGTCGTCAGCTGGTGATGTTCGGTCCGCGTGAGGTGTTGTTGACTTCCGATGAGCCAGTAGTGAAGCAGTTCCTGAACGGGACGATGATCGGGCCGATCGGTATGTCGGAGGAGAAGGACGAGGCGCAGATGGCGCACGAGCAGGCGCTCGTCGACGCCGGTCACCATGCTGGTGGTGTCGATGATGTCGAAGGTATTGTGCCGCAGATGAAAGCGACGCCGGGGACTCCGGTTCGGCAGGCGGTGGGGCGCCGTCAGGAACGGGTTCGTCAGATCATTCACACTCTGCCGCACAGCGCCCAGGTAGCCATTCAGGAAAGCCTCGACACGACGGACCCAGGTCAGCAGACACCGGCGTACGCGGGCAGCCAGACCTACGACAACTCCGGCCACGACAACGCGGGCTACGACACTTCCGGTCGTGACACCCCCGGCTACAGCCCCGGCTACGACAACTCGGGCTACGACAACTCGGGCTACGACAACGCCGGCTACGACAACTCGGGTTACGAGACCGGACACAACGATCAGGGCCGCGGCCCTGCGCAGGGGCGGGGACAGTAAGAACTATGGGGGGATCGAAGAAGTCCGCTCTAGCTCCGGCGGGCGCAGCACTCACGCAAGCCGGAAACATCGTCGAACTACTGGTGGAGGTTGCACGCAATACGTTCAGGCGGCCCTTCCAGTTCCGTGAATTCATCGAACAGGCGTGGTTCATCGCGAGCGTCACGATTTTGCCGACGGCTCTGGTGGCTATCCCGTTCGGCGCGGTGGTCTCGTTGCAGACCGGCTCGTTGATCAAGCAGCTCGGTGCCGAGTCGTTCACCGGCGCAGCCAGCGTGCTCGCCGTCATCCAGCAGGGCAGTCCGATCGTGACTGCGCTGCTGATCGCCGGTGCCGCTGGGTCCGCAGTCACCGCCGACCTCGGATCGCGGACCATCCGAGAAGAGATCGACGCGATGAAGGTGCTCGGCATCGATCCGGTGCATCGCCTCGTCGTCCCGCGTGTCCTCGCGATGATTCTCGTCGCGCTGCTGCTCAACGGACTTGTGTCCGTGGTCGGCATTGCGGGCGGCTACTTCTTCAACGTGATCCTTCAGGGCGGCACACCCGGCGCCTATCTCTCCTCGTTCTCGGCTCTCGCGCAGCTGCCGGATCTGTACGTGGCGGAATTCAAGGCAGCCATCTTCGGCCTCATCGCCGGAATCATCGCCTGCTACAAGGGACTGAACCCCAACCCGGGACCCAAGGGCGTCGGTGAAGCAGTGAATCAGACGGTGGTCATCACCTTCCTGCTGCTGTTCTTCGCCAATCTCATTCTTACCCTGGTGTACCTCCAGGTCGTGCCGGCGAAGGGAAGCTGACCCGCAATGACCATCGCCAAAGGTCGTGGCGACCGTACTCTCATGCGCGCGAAGCGAATCGCGGGCGCGCCGCTCACCGTGTTGGACAAAGCGGGCGAGCAGATGTCGTTTTATGCGCGCGCCATCGGGTGGATCCCGCGCACGCTGGTTCACTACAAGAAGGAAGTTCTGCGCCTGCTCGCCGAGGTCACTTTCGGCACGGGAGCGCTGGCCGTCATCGGTGGAACCATCGGTGTCATCGTCATGATGTCCGGCGCCACGGGTGTCGTCGTCGGCCTGCAGGGTTACGCGGCGCTGGAGCAGCTCGGAAGTTCCGTATTGACAGGCTTCCTGTCCGCTTACGTCAACACTCGTGAGATCGCGCCCGTCGTGGCCGGTCTCGCCTTGTCCGCGACGGTCGGAGCAGGATTCACGGCACAGCTCGGCGCCATGCGTATCTCCGAGGAGATCGACGCGCTCGAGGTCATGGCCGTACCCAGCGTGCCGTTCCTGGTGACGACGCGCATGATCGCCGGATTCGTGGCGGTGATTCCGCTGTACATCGTGGGTCTGCTCGCGTCGTACATCGCGTCACGCGGAATCAGTACGATCTTCAACGGTCAGTCGGGCGGATCGTACGACCACTACTTCAATCTCTTCTTGCCACCGGAGGACGTTCTCTACTCGTTCCTCAAGGTGTTGATCTTCGCGTTCGTGTTGATCATGATCCACTGCTACTACGGCTTCCACGCTTCGGGCGGACCGGCGGGTGTCGGTGTCGCAGTGGGCCGGGCCGTGCGGACCGCTATCGTGACGGTTGCTGTTCTGGACTTCTTCCTCAGTCTCGCTATCTGGGGAACCACCACCACAGTGAGGGTTGCCGGATGATCGACTCGCCGTCGCGCTTGAGGCGACTCCTGTTGGGTCTTGCGTTCTTCCTGGTGCTCATTCTCTTCCTAGGATGGTCGATCACCTCGTACAACAAGACGTTCAAGAAGGTCGTCAGTATCGATCTGGTGACCGATTCCGTCGGAAATGCGTTGCCGTCGAACGCCGATGTGAAAGTGCGCGGTCTGATCGTGGGCGAGGTCAGGTCCG
>NZ_LVCV01000399.1 GCF_001647195.1 Rhodococcus sp. EPR-157
CACGCCCGCTGCCGCGGTGTTGTGGCTGGTGGTGGTACCTGCCGCATTCCCTGTATCGAACATACGTTCGAGACTATCGGGCCCCACCGACAGGTTTTCCGGCGTCGAAATCCAGTGTCGACGTGATGGAAATCGGTGGCACGTTCATCCGGTGACCGAGGACTCGATTGAGCGAGCCGCCACCGGGTACCCGAGTTCTCATGACTGCCCAGAACCCCGAACCCAATGACACTGCCGGCCTCGAAGCCGGTGGCGGAGTCACGCCCGGGGACACTCCACCCGCGGAGACGAGCGTTGGTGGACCGCAGCACGAACCACCGCAGCGGGGACTTGCGCTACCGATCGTGTTCCTTGGTTTGATCGGCTTGATCGTGGTGGTCATCGTCCTCGGACTGATCGGCAGGATGGTCGGGCTCTTCTGACGTCTGGTCCCTCGATTGGGCTCGACACACCTGGTCTGCTGCGAGAAGAGTCGGCAGGATCGTCGCGTGACGTAGAAGGAACGTGCGCTCATCGAGCTTCTTGCGTCGGAGCCACCCGGTGACTTCGCTGTTGTGTTTGCTTGCGTTGCATGACGAACATGCAGGCACCACGTTCTCGAGGGTGTAGCGGCCGCCACGAGAAACGGGAGTGATGCAGTCGCGCTGCAGTGCCGGACTAGTCTCCTGGCAATAGGCGCACCCTCCCCAGGCGGCGACAAGGTCGGCCCACTGCGAGGCGGTGAGGTCGTTGTCTACACGGGCGAGCCGTCGTTGCCGCCGTTTCGCGTACCGCGCGCGAGCTGCTGTCGGCAGCGTGGCGGTTGGGAACTTGCGGCGAGGGTGCACCCCTTGACGGTACTTCGCGCACTCAGGAACAGATCAGTACATCGGCCAACCCTCTTCCGGGCCGAGGACGCGTTCGATGCGGGTTCGATTGACCTTCGCGAGCTCGTCGCGCATCACCTTGCGCTCGGTTTCGTGACTGTTGTCGAGCCGATGGCCGACGTCGATGAGAACTTCGCGGGGCTCGTCACCGCCACCGGGGAGGGCCGCCGAGCAGACGATGTATCCGTAGCCGAACCGCTCGATGTACATCCGGCAGGCGTCGATGAACACGCTCTGTGTGGCTACGTCCATTCCCGCACACGTCCGTCCGACCGGCCGGTGCGTCGAAGCGATATGGTCGATGTCTGCGTCCGACAGTTCCCCGAGTTCTGCGTCCGCGCGCGAGAACAGTTCCGCGTGCGATCGGTAGGGACGAGCGTCGGCAACTCGCGACGCCCACGTGTGCGAGCAGCAGCATTCGTAGAGTGCGTGCACCGCCTTGCGACGCGGCAGGTCGTTGAACGTCTCCAGCCCGAGTCCTTGGTGCATCATCATGATAGGAATCATGGGCCGCTCGAGGCGTGAACTCC
>NZ_LVCV01000400.1 GCF_001647195.1 Rhodococcus sp. EPR-157
GGCTCGGCGACATGACGGAACGCAACTGGAACGCATTCTCGGTCGAGATTTCCGACCACATCGCGACGGTGACACTGCTCGGGCCCAGTAAGGGCAATGCCATGGGCCCTGACTTCTGGACCGAGTGCCCGCAGTTGTTCGCTCAGCTCGATGTCGATCCGGATGTCCGAGCGGTGCTGCTCACGGGTTCCGGAAAGCACTTCACCTACGGTCTGGATCTGGCCGCGATGGGTGGAGAGTTCGCGCCGCTGATGGCGGACAAGGCGCTTGCAGGTCCTCGCACGGTGTTCCACGACATGATCAAGCGGATGCAGCTGGCAACGAATGCTGTCGCGGACTGTCGCAAGCCCGTTGTAGCTGCCGTGCACGGCTGGTGCATCGGCGGGGGACTCGACCTCATCAGCGCCGCGGACATTCGATACGCGAGTGCCGATGCGAAGTTCAGCGTGCGCGAGGTCAAGGTGGCCATCGTGGCGGACATGGGCTCACTTGCGCGGCTTCCTGCCATCATCGGTGACGGCCACCTGCGCGAACTCGCCTTGACAGGCAAGGACATCGATGCGGCCCGCGCGGAAAAGATCGGCCTGGTCAACGACGTCTTCGACGATTACGACGCGTTGCTCGTGGGTGCCCGTGCGACGGCGGCCGAAATCGCCGGCAACCCTCCTCTCGTCGTTCACGGCATCAAGACCGTGCTCGATCATTCGAGGTCCGCGGCGGTCGACGACAGCTTGCGCTACGTCGCGGCGTGGAATGCGGCTTTCCTTGCCTCGAACGATCTGACGGAGGCCATCACGTCGGTGTTCGAGAAACGTCCGGCCGACTTCAGTGGCAGCTGACATGGGTGTGGAGCCCGACGTCGACACAGCCGAGGAGCTCGGTACTCAGCTCGTGCGGTTGCAGCGAATTCGTGATCGCAAGCTTGCTCAACTGTCCGCCGAATCCGGAGGCGTCGAAGGTGCCGCGTTCGTCTGTCTGTTTCGGCTGGTACGCGACGGTCCGATGCGGTCGAGCGAGTTGGCTGCCCTGGTGAACTCCGACCCGTCGACTGTGAGCCGGCAGGTAGCCCAGCTGGTGGAGCACGGCCACGTCGAACGCGTTCGCGACGAAAAAGATGGTCGTGCTTACGTTTTGGCAGCGACCGACTCCGGACGTAATGTTGCATATCGATTGCATCGCAAGCGCACGGCGCATCTCGCGCTCGTCCTGGAGGACTGGTCGTACGAGGATCGGGTGTCGTTGGTCGAACTCATGGACCGCTTTCTGACCGACTACGAACGGGTGAAGCCGGGCGGTAACTAGGAACGATCGTACGGTTCGCGTACCTGCGGGTGAAGCTGCGAATCGGGTAGGGAGGAGTGGTGCTGGGAATCACCGGTCGGTGGATTCCACGCACTCTGCGTGGGCGAACGGCGCCCAATCCGGCAGTGCGACTCGAGCGCAAGGTCGGTCGCGGGATTGCGGTACTGGTGCCCGTGTTCGCCATCATCGGCACAGTCGTCTTGTTCTCTGGGGAGGGGCCTTCCACAGCGGCTGCGAGGTCTGTGTGCGTGGTCGTGTTGCTGTCCACCATCCCGGTCGGCATCTGGTGGTGGGTGTACGGACGAGACGTGGTCCGGATGCCGGGATGGTTCGTGTTCTACGCCGACGTCGGGGTCGCGACGGTTCTGCTCACGTTCGCCCAGCGTGGACTCGCGCTGCACGCAACCGGCCTGTTCGCGGTCATCGGAATCTACATCGCGTACTTCTCCAGCAAGACCGTTCTACGCGCGCATTCCGTATTCGTCAGCGTCGTCATCGTTGCGTTCGCGGTCGCTGCCACGTTCGAGGGGAGGCATTCCCCGTTGTCGATACTGGCTCAGGCGTTGGTCGTCCTGGTCGTCGCCAATTCTGTTCTGGTGTTTCGCGCCGTGATCAAGGCGCAGTTGGAACTCGCGATCACCGACTCGCTCACCGGCCTGCTGAACCGTCGCGGCTTCGAGTTCCGAATCGAAAGGATGTTGACCGAGGCGAAACCCGGTGAGAACGTGACGGTGTTCGTCGTCGATCTCGATCGATTCAAATTCGTCAACGACTCGTGCGGCCATGCCGCTGGTGACGGAGTACTTCGATCCACCGCATTTCGGCTGGCACACGCGGTGCCCGAGGGCTCGTGCGTGGCACGAACAGGTGGCGAGGAATTCACGATCGCGGTCTTGATGGAACCGTCGGACGTGGTCGCGCTTGCCGACTCCATCTCGGAGTCGTTGAGCGAGCCGACGGACGAGAGCTCGGTGACCGGCAGCGTGGGGGCGGCCATGATTTCGGTGGATCGGTGGAAAGCTCAACCGCCGCCGCATGCCTCGGAGATGGTGCACTCGGCGTTGCTGAAAGCCGACAACGCGATGTACGAGGCCAAGCGGGCCGGCGGCGACCAGGCGAAAGTGTTCGGAGCCTGAAGGGTCGCCGCCGGGCTCAGCGCAGTGCGCTCTTGGGGTCGTTCCAGAGCTGGTCCGTGAAGTCCTCCAGAGCGACCAGAACCAAATTGTCCTCGGCCCGCCGCAGGATCGACTTGCTGGCGCGGACCTGCACGACATCGCCGGTCTTGTCCGTCATGCGCCACAGCGAGTCGGCGCGGGTGGCCACCGTCGTGAGGAACATGTCGGCGACGTTGACACCCTCGGGAGCCTGATCCGGGAAGATGTCGTGCAGGTGGAAGTCCGAACGCTCGGAGCGATCCGTTCCGAAGAGTTCGTCGAACGCCTCGTTGGCGAACACGATGCCACCAGTGGGGTCGACAGCGAGGATCGGAACCGGGATCCGATCCAGAACAACGGTGACGGGCAGGTCGGGAAACTGTGCCGGGTCGGATATGGCTCGCGACTCCGAGTTACGCCGCTCACCCGTCGTATTGCTGTCGGTCATATTTCTCCCCACCTGGTTACTTCGCTCGTCTTACCGTGTTTGTTCGTGTTGCCCCCGAGAAGTGTGTTCGAACTTCTCAGTGTTCCGGATTGTCCGCCAAACGCTTGAACGATGCAGCGATTTCGGCTTCTGCCTCGGCGCGACCCACCCAGTCCGCGGCCGTGACGTGCTTGTTCGGCTCCAAGTCCTTGTAGTGGACGAAGAAGTGCTTGATGGCGTCGAGTTCGAAGGTCGAGACATCTCCGAGGTCTTGGACGTGGTCCCAACGCTTGTCGCCTGCAGGCACACACAGCACCTTGTCGTCACCGCCGGCTTCGTCGACCATCTTGAACATGGCGACCGGGCGAGCCTCGATGAGGACACCGGGGAACACGGACTCGGGGAGCAGGACGAATGCGTCCAACGGGTCGCCGTCTTCGCCGAGCGTGCCTTCGATGAAGCCGTAGTCGGCGGGGTAGCCCATCGCCGTGTACAGGTAGCGGTCCAGACGCACGCGACCAGTTTTGTGGTCGACCTCGTACTTGTTGCGCTGGCCCTTGGGGATCTCGATGGTGACGTCGAACGGCACGTGCAGCCCTCGCTCTTCTTCTACTCGCTTGGCGTCTCGTATGACGCACGATGGTGGCGGCGCAAGCGTACCGGACCCGAGGATACTGTTGAGGAAACTGCCACTGGGCAGATACGAGTGCGATGGAGGAACGGGTGGCGGGGTTGACCAAGCGATTTCTCGGCCCGACCGCCGGTCGCAAGCGACGTCGGACACGAATCTTGCTCGTTCTGGGTGTGATCGTGGTTCTCGCCGCGGGCGGCACTGCGGTGGCCGCGATTGTGCCAGGCGCGTCCGGCAACGACTCGGCTGCTCCGACAGCGCCCGAACCGGACCCGGTGATGCTCGTACCGGCCATCGCCCCCATTTCGGATTCCGCTCCGGCACCGACCGAGGTGGGACTCACCGACGCACTGGCCCCGGTTGTCGGCGCTCCCGGGCTCGGCTCGTTCACCGGAGTTGTCGCCGACGCCGGGACGGGCCGCGTCCTCTGGTCCCAGGGCAGTGACACACCGATGACTCCTGCGTCGACGGCCAAGGTGCTTACCGCTGCCGCCGCGATGCTGGCGTTGTCGCCGGAACACCGAGTCACAACGCGGGTCGTCAAGGGTGCGAGCGACGGCGAAATCGTCATCGTCGCGGCGGGCGATCCCACGATCACAGCGCAGCCGATGGGTAGCCCCGGCTTCTATCCGGGTGCGGCCCGCATCGACGACATGGTCGAACAGATCGCGCGGTCGGGAACTCCATTCGACCGCATCGTCGTCGACACCTCCATCTACGACGGTCCGACGATGGCGCAGGGATGGTTCACGCCCGACGTCGCCGCCGGCTACATCACCCCGATCGAACCGATCATGATCGACGGTGGCCGATCGGTGCCGTTGGAAGACGAATCGGCGCGCAGTGCCGAGCCCGCACTCGACGCGGGCAGAGCGCTTGCCCGTGGCCTCGGTATCGACCCGGCCCGGGTATCCATCGGCACGGCACCGGAGGGCGCCGACCAGGTCGCCAGCGTGCAATCCGCTCCGTTGCGTGACCGTCTCGGACAGATGATGGGCAGATCCGACAACGTCCTGGCCGAGGCGGTCGGTCGCGAGATAGCGATCGAGACCAACACTGCGGCGTCGTTCGCCGGGGCGGTGGATTCCGTCGGACAGACTTTGTTCGCCGCAGGCTACGACCTGACCGGAATGAAGTTGCACGACCTGAGCGGACTTTCCGTCGACGATCTGATCCCCGCCAGAATCCTCGATCAGATCTTGACCTCGGCCGCGGGTTCGGAGAAGCCGGATTTACGGCCGATGCTCGACTACCTGCCCGTCGCGGGGTCGACAGGCACGCTGACGGATCGCTACGCAAGCAACGACCGCGTCGGCGCCGGATGGGTGCGCGCCAAGACTGGCACACTGTCAGCAGCAAGCGCCCTCGCCGGGTACGTCGTCGACGTCGACGGCAGGGCACTCACGTTCGCTCTGATGTCCAACGATGTGCCGCCGGAAGTCTCGCGGCCGGCGCTGGATGCGGTGGCGTCGACGCTCAGAATGTGTGGCTGCCGGTGATGTTCAGCAAGGATTCGAAGACTCTCCGAACGGACGCGGCAGTTCCACACGAGGATGCAGCGAACTCCGACACGGAATCGAATGGGCTCAGCGTCTCGGTCGATTGGGCGCTGGCGTCGAAGACCGGGGCAAAGTTGGCGCCGAAGGAACCGTCGACGTCGCGCTACACAGCGGACGCGGTGTTCGCCGAGCTTGCCGCCGCGTCGATTCGTGCCGAAGGCCCGGTCCGGGACACGACTGGCCTGGCCGACGGCTTACCGGTGCCGGAGGCGCAGATCGTGGGCCGCGCCGGGTGGATCGAGGCGGCCGCAGCCTCCATGAAGCACTTGACCGGCGAGTCCGACGCCGAACCTTCCGGCCTGCTCGCAGGTAAACCCGCAGGTTTGCAGGCGGGCGCGATGCTCGCGTTTCTGTCGAGCGCGATTCTGGGACAGTACGACCCTTTCACCGGTGAGCACGGAACGCTTCTGCTCGTCGCACCGAACGTCATCGCCGTCGAACGTGCGCTTCGAGTTCCACCGAGCGACTTCCGCTTGTGGGTGTGCCTGCACGAGGTGACGCACCGGGTCCAGTTCTCGTCGGCGCCGTGGCTCGGCGAGTACATGCGGAGCTCGGTAGCCGTGCTGTCCGACGGAGTGGACGAGCCGATGAGCGAGTTCGCCTCGCGGCTGACTAACGCGTTGAAGAACCGGAAGGAATCCGACAAGGCCGAGGACGCGGGCATCGTCGGGCTGCTGCGGGCGACGCAACCTGTGGCGGCGCGCGAGGCCATCGACCGGCTGCTGGTGCTCGGTACGCTATTGGAAGGCCACGCCGATCACGTCATGGACGCGGTCGGCCCGGCAGTCGTTCCGTCGGTTGCGCAGATCAGAAGTGCATTCGACGCTCGTCGTCGACGTAAGCAGAATCCGCTGCAGAGAGTGATTCGCGCACTGCTCGGCATGGACGCGAAGATGGCGCAGTACGTTCGAGGGAAAGCCTTCGTCGATCATGTGGTCGCGACGGTCGGAATGGAGCAATTCAACACGATCTGGACCGACGAGACCACGCTGCCGTTGCTCGACGAGATCGAGAATCCCGACCGGTGGATCGCGCGCGTACTGGGCTGATGCTGCCGGAAGAGCCAGCAATCCTCGCTGTTCGGCACGCGGTTCGTGCCTGGACGCAGAGGCGGCCGGGGCCGGTTGCCGTCGCGCTGTCGGGTGGAGCGGATTCGTTGGCGCTGACGGCCGCGGCGGTCGCCGAAGTTCCTCAGGTTGTGGCACTCGTCGTCGATCACGGGTTGCAGGCGGGTTCGGCAGACGTAGCGGCGAGGGCCGCCCAGCAGGCCACTACGTTCGGCTGCATCGACGCGATCGTGCAGACGGTGACTGTCGGCACCGCAGGCGGGATGGAAGCCGCTGCGCGACGGGCGCGCTATGCCGCGTTGGAGCAGGCGCGCGGAGATCTTCCGGTTCTCATCGCTCACACACTCGATGACCAGGCCGAAACAGTGCTCCTCGGACTGTCACGAGGATCCGGTCCCCGTTCGATCGCCGGGATGTCGCCGTGGGATGAGCCGTGGGGACGACCACTGCTCGATATTCGACGGTCGGTGACGAGGCAGGCCTGCGTCGAACTGGGTGTGATTCCGTTCGAGGATCCGCACAACTCCGACGCGACGTTCTCAAGAGTGCGGTTGCGGCACGAGGTGTTGCCGCTGCTCGAGGACGTTCTCGGCGGTGGTGTCGCCCAGGCGCTCGGACGAACTGCAGCTCAGGTCCGCGAGGATTCGCAGGTTCTCGACGCCTTGGCGGTGGAACTCCTCGACTCGGCGAGCGTCGGTGACGAACTGACCGTGACGGCGCTCACGGGCGTCCCACCGGCGCTTCGGCGTCGTACGCTACGTGCGTGGCTGCTGCGTCGCGGCGCAAAGGATATGTCGGACAGGCAATTACGACTCGTCGACGATCTCGTCGGCGACTGGCGCGGTCAGGGCGGGGTCGCCGTGAGCGGTGCGCCCGCAGGTGCCAGGTTGGTGGTGGGGCGTCGACATGGCAGGCTTGCGACGGAGCTGGAGTGGAGCCTGCGGACAGGTTCTACAGAGAATCCGTGAACCAACGAGAACCTACGAAGGGACCGCCGTGTACGAGGGCGACATCGAATCCATTCTCATCTCCGAGGAACAGATCAAAACCCGCACCATCGAGCTCGCCGAAGAGATCGCCAAGCGGTATCCGGAGGACGCGCCCGAGGGTGATCTTCTTCTGGTCGGTGTTCTCAAGGGCGCCATCATGTTCATGACGGACTTCGCTCGCGCGCTGCCCATCCCGACGCAGCTCGAGTTCATGGCGGTCAGTTCCTACGGATCGTCGACGTCGTCGTCCGGTGTCGTCCGCATCCTCAAGGACCTCGATCGTGACATCAACGGACGCAATGTGCTCATCGTCGAGGACATCATCGATTCCGGACTGACGTTGTCGTGGCTCAAGCGCAACCTGGCGACGCGCAATCCTGCATCGCTGTCGGTTGTGACGCTGCTGCGCAAACCCGACGCGATCAAGGTCGACGTCGAGGTCGCCAACGTCGGCTTCGACATCCCCAACGAATTCGTCGTCGGATACGGTCTCGACTACAACGAGCGGTACCGCGACCTCCCGTACATCGGCACCCTCGAACCGCGCGTGTACGGCGGCTAGTTTCGCGATACGACACGGCGTAGGGCGTCGAGATCGCGCTCGATCAAGCGGAAGATCGTGTACGACGCCACGAAGGCCGCGATGCCGCCGATGCACACGACTCGCACTACTCCGATGATGGCCGGGATATTTTCTGCAGGAACGAAAGTCAGGCCGGCGACCGCGACAAGTGGGATCGCGGCGGTGACGGTCAGATAGCCGATGCTGCGGCGCCCCAGTGCGCGGAGGAGGGCCTCGTCGGCGCTTCCGGCTCGTCCGTACGGCAAGAACGACGGATACAGGCACCGGATGGTGAACAGCGACACCAGAAAGAACGGGTATGCGGTCGCCATCGCGCCGCACACCACGAGTGACGCGATGAAGTGCACGTACGCCTGCGCAGGTACGGACCCGGCAGCGATCTGCAGCGAGAGCGGGAAGGCGATTCCCGCGCACACCCACAGTCCGAGGCATACGGCCACGATCCGATCCGCAGCCAACAGAGTGTCGGCGCGGGCGTCGGCAAGTCGCTTCTCCGGCACTGTCCGGCCGGCGCGCAACGCGCGCGGAACGGCCAGCACCCGTCGAAAGAAGTAGACGATCAGTACGAGGCCGATCGGCCAGAAGAGTCCGTTGATCACCGCCGTCACGGTCTCGAAGCGATCCTGTGCGACGGCCGGCAGGTCACCGATGATCAGCGCCTTGTTGTGCTGATAGTTGTATATGGCGGAGACGGCATTGGGGATTCCGATCGCGGCAGTCATCACCGGAACGGTGAACGGCCGCAATCGAAATCGGGTGCTCGACGGCGGCGGGTCGACGAGATTGCGTGCGTGCTGGTCGAGGCACAGGTCGAACTGTTGCGCCAACTCCTGGCCGGTCGACCAGCGGTCCCCGACATTCGGCGACAGACACTCGACGAGAACTCTGCGCAACGTCGACGGGCACTCCGCTGGAAGTGTCGCGATCGCGGAGTCGGTGATCCCAGTACGACGGGTGTCGAGCAGTCCGTCGATGACGGTTCGGTCGCCGTCCTCGACATTGGAATTCGAATCGTCGAACGGCTTGACCCCGGTCAAGAGCTCCCACAGCACGACCGCGAGTGAATACAGATCGCTCCGCGTGTCGAGGTCCTCCGCCCCACCGGGGCGACCAGGATGGCATGCCTCCAGCTGCTCGGGGGACATGTAGGACAGTGAGCCCCCGAAATACGCGACCGGACTGTCACCGTCGACCTGATCGGAAAAGCTGATGTTGAAATCCGCAAGCTTGGGCACGCCCTCCGCGGTGAGCAGTACGTTCGCCGGTTTGATGTCACGATGCAGAACGCCCTGCTCACCCGCATAGTGCAAAGCCTCCGCGAGGCGCCGCCCGAGCCAGGCAACCGTCTCGGGCCACGACAAGCTGGCGAGAGATTCGCGCACAGTGGAATCCGTGGGGCGCAGGCTTCCTCTGGCGTCGAGTGCGGCGTCGACGGTGTCGAGAAGGAGAGTGCCGCTACGTTCGTCGGCCGGGCAGGCGCGCACGCGCTGGAGAAGATCGAGCAGGGTTCCGCCCGGTACGTACTGCATATACAGGAGACGGAGGCCCTTGTCGGGCAGGACGCGTTGGTCGAAGACCCGGACTATGTAGTCGTGGTCGAGTTGCGCGAGCGTTTGCGGTTCGCTGCCGCGATCTTCCGAGATCTTCACCGCGACGATCCGTTGCATCGACCGTTGCCGAGACAGGAAGACCCGCGCGAAGGCTCCGCGGCCGAGTCCCATCAAGAGGTCGAAGTCGTCGACGCGATCGCCCACGTCGAGGTCTTCGAGTTCGTCGCTCGAGCCCGGCCGCGTCCACGCGAGGGCTCCGGCCGCCGTGCCGGTCATGTCCGCGGTTGCGGGTCCGGCGACAGTGGCGATACTGCTGACGCTGATGCTGATCCGCGTCTCGCCTATCACGGTTTCTTCCAGCTCGGTCGTCCTCTGCTCGGTTGCCTCGCCGAGCATGGTGTTCAGCATTTCCGCGAGGTCGGCCGACTGCGCCGGATACTCGGCGGCGTAGAGCTGCGGGGAAACGGAGTCGCCGGCCTGGCGTCGGATGCAGAACTCCTCGTAGATCAGCCAGGCAGGAAGCGATGCGGCAGCAAGTTCCTCGAACTCGTCGCAGTACTGGTTCAGCCGCTTCGGAACGCTGGATCGTAGCCATCGTTCTTGCAGATCGACCGATATCAGCTGTTCGAGCAAGCGTCGACGAACGTCCGCGGTATCGGGAAGGAAGTTCGACAGGATCGGTGGAGTGAGTGGGTCACCGGTACGCGCGGCCTTCCACGCCCGGCGAAGTCGATCGGCGGGATCGTGGTCGGGAGCATCGTTCGAGTCGGTGCCGTTCGTGGCCGCAGAAGTCACCGTCGACGTCCCATCGGGTCGAGCCGATGTGACGTTGTCGGTGGCGGTGACCCGATCCGAGCCTGGCTGCACGCTCACAACCATAAACCTGCGGGAGGCGTTCTGCCTGGTAGAAGCGTAGATTCGAATACCGGGGGAGGAAGCGGGGGCAATCGAATTCGCGGCGTGACCCGAAGGGGTCGCCTTTGACACAATGGACGCTGGTCCGCAGGGGGCGTGCTGCGAGGTACTGGGGAACCTGTGAGGCGAGGCCGACGTTGGACTGGGGAGAAGCGTGATGCATGCAGTAGCACTGCAGGTCCGTGGCCGCTGCACTGTGGGTCTGACTCATGTCAGGTCCATGCACTTCAGGTACATGGTGGCCGCTCGCGGTAGCCTGGGGCATCCGAGTGTGGCCGTGATCCACGCATCGGAGATGACTGGAAAGGACGAGGCCGTCTCGGCTGAAGCTGTATGAATCGGAAGACAGTTATACGGAACCTGGCCATCGTTTTCGGCATCCTGTTGGTGATCTTTGCCATCAGCTACTTCGGAAGCGACACTCGCGGCTGGAAGACCGTCGACACCTCGGTGGCGATCGCGCAGCTCGACTCGCAGAACGTCGACAAGGCGCAGATCGACGACCGGGAGCAGCAGGTCCGCCTGTACCTGAAGAACGGCAACGAGGCGACAGGCAACGAGACGCAGATCCTCGCCAAGTACCCGGACTCCGCATCGGAGACGATCTTCGACAAGGTCAGCTCCGACGGCCTCGAGAGCTACAACACCGTCGTGAGCCAGGACAGCTGGGTTTCGTCCCTTCTGCTGTTCGTCTTGCCGATGATCCTTCTGCTCGGTGTGTTCATCTTCGTCATGAGTCGTATGCAGGGCGGTGGTCTCGGCGGTGTCATGGGCTTCGGCAAGTCCAAGGCGAAGCAGCTCAGCAAGGACATGCCGAAGACGACGTTCCAGGATGTCGCGGGCGCCGACGAAGCTGTCGAAGAGTTGTACGAGATCAAGGACTTCCTGCAGAATCCGGCCCGCTACCAGGCGCTCGGCGCGAAGATCCCGCGCGGCGTTCTGCTCTACGGCCCTCCCGGAACCGGTAAGACCCTGCTCGCGCGCGCTGTCGCAGGTGAGGCGGGCGTTCCGTTCTTCACCATCTCGGGTTCCGACTTCGTCGAGATGTTCGTCGGTGTCGGCGCGTCCCGAGTTCGTGACCTGTTCGAACAGGCCAAGCAGAACAGTCCGTGCATCATCTTCGTCGACGAGATCGACGCCGTCGGTCGCCAGCGTGGAGCAGGCATGGGCGGCGGGCACGACGAGCGGGAGCAGACGCTCAATCAGCTTCTCGTAGAGATGGACGGTTTCGGTGAACGAACCGGCGTCATCCTGATCGCCGCGACCAACCGTCCCGACATTCTCGACCCAGCTCTTCTCCGCCCCGGTCGTTTCGATCGCCAGATTCCGGTCGGAGCACCCGACCTTGCCGGTCGCCGCGCAATTCTTGCTGTGCACTCCGCAGGCAAGCCGGTCGCGCACGACGCCGACCTGGAGGGCTTGGCCAAGCGCACCGTCGGTATGTCCGGAGCGGACCTGGCCAACGTCATCAACGAGGCAGCATTGCTCACGGCGCGCGAGAACGGCACCGTCATCACCGAGGCCGCTCTGGAGGAATCGGTGGATCGCGTCGTGGGAGGACCACGCCGCAAGAGCCGCATCATCAGCGAGCACGAGAAGAAGATCACGGCCTACCACGAAGGTGGGCACACGCTCGCTGCCTGGGCAATGCCGGACATCGAGCCCGTCTACAAGGTCACCATCCTGGCGCGTGGTCGTACCGGTGGCCACGCCATGACGGTGCCCGAGGACGACAAGGGGCTGATGACTCGGTCCGAGATGATCGCGCGCCTCGTCATGGCAATGGGCGGACGCGCGGCGGAGGAACTCGTCTTCCACGAACCGACCACCGGCGCGTCCTCGGACATCGATCAGGCAACCAAGATCGCGCGTGCGATGGTCACCGAATACGGCATGAGCAGCAAGCTCGGTGCGGTCCGTTACGGCCAGGAGCAGGGCGACCCCTTCCTCGGTCGTTCGATGGGCGTGCAGTCCGACTTCTCGCACGAGGTCGCACGCGAGATCGACGAGGAGGTGCGCAAGCTCATCGAGGCGGCGCACACCGAGGCGTGGGCCATCCTCAACGAGTACCGCGATGTGCTGGATACGCTCGCCACCGAACTCCTCGAGCGGGAGACGCTGACGCGCAAGGACCTCGAGAAGATATTCACCGGCGTCAGCAAGCGTCCCCGGATCACCGCGTTCAACGACTTCGGCGATCGAGTCCCATCGGACAAGCCACCGGTCAAGACGCCGGGTGAACTCGCCATCGAACGCGGCGAGCCGTGGCCCCCTCAGCCGATCGCGCCGAAACCTGCTCCACCGCAGCAGTTCCCGCAGCCGAGCTACGCCGGACCGCCACAGCTGTCGAAGGGTGCACCGGAAAGCTACAACGGCGGTAGTCGGCAGCACGGCTATCCCAGCGGTGCCCCGAGCAACGGTGCCTCGAACGGCGCTCGTAACGGTGGCGGATACAACGGAACTCCCAGCCACGGTGCTCCGACCAATGGTGCTCCGAGCAATGGTGGTCCGAGCAATGGTGGCGCTCATACCGGCGGGCCCGGGCAGACCGCGACACCGTACGGAAGTGCCCCCTACAGCGGGGGCCAGAGCAGCAGCCCGCAGGGCAGTGGCGGTCAGGGCAACGGCGGCCAGAGCAGTGGCGGCCAGCACTCGGGCGGCAACTACAGCGGTGGTTCCTACCGGAACCCGGAGCCACGGCCCCAGAGTTCGCGTCCCGATTACGGTGCTCCTGCGGGATGGTCGGCGCCGGGATGGCCGCCGCGTGATTCGTCAGGATCCGCCGGTGGTTCGGACAGCGTCGGCAGAAACGGCGGCAACCGCTACTCCGACCCAGTAGCGCCGTACCAGGCTCCCCCTACGTACCAGTCGCCGCAGTATCGTCCGCCGCAGTACCAGCCGCCGGAGTATCGAGATCCGAGCGGCGACCGCGAGGCGCCCAGTGGAGCGCAGCAGCCTCCGAACCCCGCGCCGCAGCATCGGGATCCCGCTGGATCGCAATGGGATCCACTCGGTGGCTTGCCCCTCGGTGGGCAGCCGGACCCGGATCGTCGTCCCGACGAACGGGAATCGGATCGGGAGGGTGACGAAGGTCCGCGCACCCAGCGATGGGAAGGTCCGAACGGCCACCAGTGAGCCAGTGATCTCCCGGCGATAGGCTGGAGTGGAGCCTGCGGAATGACCCGGAGGTTTGTGTAGTGGAGCCTGCGGAATGACCCGGACGTTTGTGTAGTGGAGCCTGCGGAATGACCGGGTTCGGCCAGTGTGGAGCCTGCGGGATGACCCGTAGGTCAGGGATGCGGAGGTAGGGCACGTGTCAGTCAGGCAGATCGATGAGGACGGTGCGGCAGTTGCACCCGGCGATGTGGTTGCAGTCGGAACCGGCAACACCTTCGATCAGCCGCGGGCCGAAGCGGCCGTTCGGGAACTTCTGATCGCGGTCGGCGAGGATCCCGATCGCGCAGGGCTCGTCGATACTCCTGCCCGGGTGGCACGTGCGTACCGAGAGATGTTCGGCGGTCTGTACACGGACCCGGATTCGGTATTGAACACGACTTTCGACGAAGGTCACCAGGAACTCGTGCTCGTTCGCGACATTCCGATGTACTCGACATGTGAGCACCACCTCGTGTCGTTCCACGGTGTGGCACATGTGGGTTACATCCCGGGTAGCAGCGGAAAGGTGACCGGGCTGTCCAAGCTGGCACGCGTCGTCGACCTCTATGCCAAACGGCCTCAGGTGCAGGAGCGGTTGACCAGTCAGGTGGCCGACGCCGTGATGCGCAAGCTGGATCCACGCGGCGCGATCGTAGTGATCGAGGCCGAACACCTTTGCATGGCGATGCGCGGCATCCGCAAGCCCGGCGCAAGCACGACTACGTCCGCTGTCCGAGGCCTGTTCCAGTCGAGTGCAGCGTCGCGTTCCGAGGCGTTGGATCTCATTCTGCGCAAATGACGCTGCCAGCCACGATTCCCTCCGGCCCAGTCGTGATGGGGGTTCTCAACGTCACCGCCGATTCGTTCTCGGACGGTGGACGCTATCTCGACGTCGATGCTGCGGTCGCGCACGGTGTCGAACTACACGGTCTGGGCGTCGACATCGTCGACGTCGGCGGAGAATCGACCCGTCCGGGCGCCGAGCGGATCGATCCGGGAGTCGAGGCCGATCGGGTGGTTCCAGTCATCAGAGAGCTCAGTGCTCGTGGCATTTCGACGAGCGTGGACACGATGCGTGCCTCGGTCGCGGCCGCCGCCGTCGAGGCTGGAGTGTCCATCGTCAACGACGTTTCGGGCGGACGCGCCGACCGGGACATGGCGGCCGTCGTCGCCGACGCCGGTATTCCGTGGATCCTGATGCACTGGCGTTCGGCCCAGGGCTTTGCCCACACCGGTGCCGCCGAGCAGTACGACAACGTTGTCGCCGACGTTCGTCGTGAGCTTCTCGAACAGGTCGATCACGCACTGGAAGCAGGTGTGAAGTCCTCGAACATCGTGCTCGATCCCGGCCTCGGTTTCGCCAAGACCGCTCGTCACAACTGGCAGCTGCTTCATGCGATACCTGTGTTCGTCGAGCTGGGAATGCCGGTGTTGATCGGGGCCTCGCGAAAGCGCTTCCTCGGATCTCTACTGGCGACGGACGGCGTTCCGCGTCCGCCGGACGGACGGGAGATCGCAACCGCGGTCGTCTCGGCGTTGGCGATCGCGGGCGGCGCGTGGGGCGTGCGGGTGCACGACGCGCGCGCGACTCTCGACGCGCTGGCCGTCGTAGAAGCATGGCAGGAAGGCGGAAGATGAGCGACCGAATCGAATTGCGCGGGCTCAAGGTTCGTGGACATCACGGTGTCTTCGATTTCGAGAAGCGAGACGGCCAGGATTTCGAGGTCGACATCATTGTCTGGATGGACCTGAAGAAGGCAGCCGCCACCGACGACCTGACGGCGACGATGCACTATGGCGAGCTAGCCGAGGCTGCTGCCGCGATCATTTCCGGTCCCGCGCGCGATCTCATCGAGACCGTCGCCGCAGAAATTGCCGATGACGTGATGAAGGACGATCGCGTCGACGCAGTCGAGGTGACGCTACACAAGCCGTCGGCTCCGATTCCGCTCGAGTTCGCCGACGTCGCAGTGGTGGCGCACCGCACTCGGGCAGGCGCATGACGCGCGTCGTCCTCTCGATCGGTAGCAACGTCGGAGATTCGCTCGCCCACCTCCGGTCCGTCACTGCCGAACTCGGGCCGCGCCTCGTCAGTGCATCGGCGGTGTTTTCGTCGGAGCCCTGGGGAGGAGTCGAGCAGCAGGACTTCCTCAACGCCGTCGTCGTGGCCGACGATCAGGAGCGCGGGCCGTACCAGTGGCTCGAGTTCGCGAGGGAGCGGGAGGAGGCGGCCGAACGCGTTCGCGTCGTCCGGTGGGGACCTCGAAGTCTCGATGTCGACATCGTCGTCTGCAGATCAGTTCCGGGCGACGACTTGATCAGCGCCGACCCCGAGTTGCTCTTGCCCCATCCGCGCGCTCACCAGCGGGCATTCGTTCTCACACCCTGGTTGGACATCGAGCCCGACGCGACTCTGGCGGTCGGTGACGACGCCCGCAGTGTCTCGGCGTGGCTGGCATCGCTCACCGACTCCGAACGCGCGAGCGTACGACGGACCGACATGACGCTGGACACACCCCGTTGAACGAGATGAAGACGACCCGAGTGTTGGACCTGGTCGGCCTTGCGGTCTTCGCAGCGGTTGCGATGTGGTTGCTGGTGCGGTCGTTCTACGGTTCGCTCCCGCCGATTTCGGTGTTGGCTGGGGCGTCGCTGTATCCGATCGCACTTGGCGAACTGGTCCTTGGGTTCGTCGTTCGATCTCGGATCGGTGGTAGCCGAGTCGGCGACGGTCCTCAGCAACTGCACCCGATCACCGCAGCACGGGCTCTTGCACTGGCCAAAGCGTCGGCTCTGGTCGGGGCAGGCGTGACCGGAGTATGGATCGGGTTTCTGCTCTACGTGGCGCCGCTGGCTGCGACGGTTCGAGCTGCTTCCGACGATGTGGGCGGGGCAATAGTGGGCCTCGTCGCGGGCCTCGCGCTCGTCGGATCCGCGCTGTGGCTCGAACAATGCTGCCGAACACCCAAGGACGGATCCGGCGAGTCGCGGTGAGACGGGCACTCTTGCGGTGGCACGCCGCTGATAAGCGAGAATTTACGACTCCTGTAGCGAACCGCAATCGAGGTTGACCTTTAGCCGGCGATTCGCCAGCTACGCTGGTTGGCATGACCGACCAGACTCGCGCGAAAGCCGGCCGTCGCTCGCGGCGCAGCGCGAGCCAACTGTTCATCGCCGCGCTCGTCATGTTCGGGATAGCCGCGAGTGTCCTTCTATTGTTCAGCGAGAACGTTCAGTGGCTTCGTGTCGGCCTGGTGTCGGCGCTGTGGGCCGCGATAGTCGGTGCCTTCGCGATGACCAAGTACCGGCGGGAGTCCGTCGCCGACCAGACGAAGGCCAAGGACTTACAGACCGTGTACGAGCTACAGCTCGCACGCGAGATCTCCGCGCGCCGCGAGTACGAGCTCGGTGTCGAAGCTCGGGTCCGGAGTGAAGTACAGGTCGAGACCAGCGAGATCGCGGCGCTACGCGCAGAGCTCGCGCACCTCCGGAACAACCTGCAGATGCTGTTCGACGGCAACCTACCGACCGAACGCGTCGCCCTGCGCGCGGAAGCGACCAGGATGGCCGAACTCGGCGGCAGTCGGAACTACGACAGCTATCAGCCCGCCCCGTCGGGGCTGTATGTGCCCGGACGACCGAGTGTGGCGGGCCCGCACGAACCGGAGCAGTCCAACGGTGCAGATGGCGGACCCGTCGGCTCGGTGCCGGGCCTGGCCACCCCGTACGACGAACCCGTCACCGCAGAAACCTCGGTCGTGTACTCGGATGCATCGCATGGTCACGAACCGACTCGCAATTACTACTCGGAATCGACGAGAGTGACCCCCGCTCGACGGCCCGAGCCACGGGTACCTGGTGGCGGGCGACGCACCCCGACGCCGCCGCGTGCGTCAGGACCCGCCCCAGGGCCCGTGACTCCTGCTGGCTCGGATGCTGCCGGTGACGACGAATCAGTGAATTACGCCGAACCCGTGAATTACGCCGAACCGGTGAACTACGGCGAAGCTGCCGACTACGACAGTGGTGTCGACGACGCCGGTGAGGTGCAGGCACCGGAGAACAGTCCGGCGAGATCGTGGGACGATTACGCAACGGAATCCGACCCGCCACCGCCCTTCGAACAGGCGGACGCTGCCGAAGAAGACTTCCCCGGGACTGCGAGCGACGACGTGTCGTCGCAGGCGCTGCCGGACTACGCCGATCCGGCACCGGCTCCCGACCCCGAGCCGGTCAGCGCCTCCGAGTCCTCGTCCGGACAGTGGGATCTCCCCGAGCCTGCACCGCGCCGCCGACGTCGGGCTGACCCGGACGCTGCGGCGAACTCGGGAGCGCACTCCAACGGCCGGTCCGTGGCGGAAATCCTCGCTGGACTTCAGACGGGCGAGAGTGAACCGACCGAGCGTCGGCACCGCCGCCGCGCCGACTGACACCTCCGGGCGAGACGACGTCGGGCCAGAGTGAAATAGATCACCGGTTACTTCGTGGCCGCGGCACACCCGTGCCGCTATCCTTCCTGCAGGACGTCTGGTACCCGCCGAGCGGGACTGGAACGAACGAGAGGATTTTTCAGTGACCTCACCTGAGCTCACTGCTGACCCGGCACCCGCGCGTTTGACGGTAGGAATCGTCTCTGCCGGACGTGTGGGTACAGCCCTCGGCGAGGCTCTCGAGCGCGTCGGGCACCTGGTGGTCGGTTGTGCAGCGGTATCGGAGGCTTCGTTGCGCCGCGCGCGGACGCGGCTTCCCGACTCGCAGATCCTGCCGATCGACGAAGTCGCCACCCGCGCCGAACTGCTCGTGCTCGCTGTTCCGGACACCGAGCTCGCATCTCTCGCCGCCGGGCTGGCAGCGACGGGGGTCATCGCACCGGGCAAGCTCGTCGTACATACTTCCGGCGCCAACGGAATAGGCGTGCTCGAGCCACTGGCGGCTCTCGGGGCGATCCCGCTCGCCATCCACCCTGCGATGACTTTCACCGGGCACCCCGAGGACACCGATAGACTGGCCCACGCGTGTTTCGGAATCACCGCGGCTGACGAGATCGGATACGCCGTCGCCCAAGCGATCGTGCTGGAACTGGGCGGGGAACCGGTCCACGTAGCAGAAGCGAACCGTGCGCTCTATCACGCAGCCCTTGCACACGGATCGAATCATCTCGTCACTCTGATCGCCGATGCAGTCGACGCTCTGCAGGTGGCACTCGACGGACCTGGATTCCCGGGTATGGACACCGATCCAGAGTGGGAGCGTAGCCCGCGGACCGGCCGTGAAACAGAAGTCGCGCAACGAGTTCTGGCTCCACTGGTGACTGCGGCTCTGGAGAACGCTCTGCAGCGCGGGCAGTCGGCGCTGACCGGTCCGGTTGCGCGTGGCGACCTGGACGCCGTGCGCACTCACCTCGACGTGTTGGGTGCGGTGGATCCTCGAATCGCGGCCGGTTACCGGGCGTTGTCTCTTCGGTCGGCACAACGGGTCGGAGCCTCGGCCGAACTTCTCGACTTTCTGAAAGGTGATCGATGACGCTGGCAGGTAGCTTCAAGGCGGGTGAAACGACCGTCCACCACGACCCTGTGGTGGTGAACTCGGTGTCGAAAGCTCTTCGGGCCGTGGGGAAGACGGTGTCCTTGGTGCCGACCATGGGGGCGTTGCATGCCGGACACATCCATCTCGTGCGCCAGGCAAAGCGGACGGGTGCGGTGGTCATCGTGTCGATCTTCGTCAACCCGCTGCAGTTCGGTGCCGGTGAAGACCTGGATGCGTACCCGCGGACGCTCGACGCGGACGTGGAACTGCTGCGTGCGGAGGGAGTCGAGCTTGTCTTCGCGCCCTCGGCTGCCGACATGTATCCATCGGGTCCGCGGACGACTGTCCTTCCTGGTCCGCTCGGCAGCGAGCTCGAAGGTGCGAGCCGGCCGACGCATTTCGAAGGAATGCTGACCGTCGTCGCGAAACTGCTGCAAATCGCTGCACCCCACGCCGCCTACTTCGGCGAAAAGGACTACCAGCAACTGACGCTAATCCGGCAGATGGTGCGGGACTTGAACTTCGACGTCAAGATCTTCGGTGTTCCGACCGTTCGGGAGCAGGACGGGCTGGCGTTGTCCTCGCGCAATCGTTTCCTCGACGCGGACCAGCGGAATGCTGCTGTGGTCCTGTCTGCTGCTCTCGTGGCCGGTGCACATGCGGCGGCCGGGGGAGCGTCGGCCATCCTGGCCACAGCGCGTGGGGTTCTCGATGCTGTGGCCGAGGTGAAGGTCGACTATCTCGAGCTTCGAGGGGTGGATCTCGGCCCTGCTCCCGAATATGGCGACGGTCGACTGCTCGTGGCGGCCAAGGTCGGAACCACACGATTGATCGACAACGTGGGGGTCGCCGTGGGCACCGGCTTCTTGGCAGGCATGGAGCTTGCGGAATGACGAGATCGACCAGTCCATACGTTTCGAGTGTTCAGGAGAGAATATGTTCCGCACGATGATGAAGTCGAAGATCCATCGGGCAACGGTGACTCATGCCGACCTGCACTACGTGGGATCGGTGACCGTCGACCAGGATCTGATGGAGGCCGCCGATCTGCTCGAAGGAGAGCAGGTGACCATCGTCGACATCGACAACGGTGCCCGTCTGGAAACCTACGTGATCACCGGTGAGCGTGGCAGCGGCGTCATCGGAATCAACGGTGCAGCAGCACATCTGGTCAACCCGGGTGATCTGGTCATTCTGATCGCCTATGGCGTGATGGACGAGCAGGAATGCAAGGACTACGCGCCGCGGGTCGTGTTCGTCGACGAGAAGAACCGTCCGGTCGAATTGGGTAGCGACCCAGCGCATGCGCCGGAGGGGTCCGGCCTGATCACCCCTCGCACGTTGCGTGCCGACTCCGTGCTGGTGTAGCGATGCTTCTCGCGGTCGACATTCGCAACACGTCGACGACACTCGGGCTGTTCAGTGGTAGTGGCGATCATGCGAAGTTGTTGCGTGACTGGCGAATGCGAACCGATCCTCGGGTCACCGCCGATGAACTGGCGCTCATGTTGCGTGGACTCATCGGTGCCGAAGTCGATCAGATCACCGGAGTGTCGGCGCTATCCACGGTGCCGTCGGTGCTGCGTGAGACGCGGACGATGCTCGGTCGGTATTGGGAGCATGTTCCCCACGTCGTCGTGGAACCCGGTGTGCGAACGGGTGTCCCGCTGCTCGTGGACAATCCCAAAGAGGTCGGTGCGGATCGGATCGTGAACACCCTTGCGGCGCACGATCTATACGAAAGTGCATGCATAGTAGTCGATTTCGGGACTACGACCTGTGTGGACGTCGTATCGGCGAAAGGTGAGTTCCTCGGTGGCGCGATCGCGCCCGGCCTCGAAATTTCGACGGCGGCAATGGCGTCGAGATCGGCGGCGTTGCGTGAAGTCGAGCTGATACGTCCGCGATCGGTAGTCGGAAAGAACACGGTCGAATGCATGCAGGCAGGCGCAGTCTTCGGGTTCGCGGGCCTGGTGGACGGTCTCGTCGGGCGAGTCAGACGTGAACTGCCAGAGTTCGCGGGCAATGACGTCGCGGTCATCGGAACCGGCGACAGTGCACCGCTGATCATGGCCGAGAGCTCGGCGATCGAGCATCACGAACCGGACCTGACGCTCGAGGGACTGCGGTTGGTCTTCGAGCGCAATCTCGCCAAAAGGCGCGTGCGCTAGCGCTCGGAGCGCGCCTGTGCAAGAATCTTCAGCGTGTTGACGTGCATGGGACCCCAGGAGTGTTGTCGAGGCTGACCGCTGCCTCGTTCAATTACCGACCCTGGAGTAGTCCCTGTGTTGTCCACACCTGTATTTTCTGGACCCGTCTCGTCCAGACCCGCTTCCTTCAGATCTGCGTCCGCCAGAGCTGGCTCATCGAGATCCGCCTCGTCGCCGCGGCTCACGCTGCCGACCCGGTTACGGCCACATGACCTGCTGCGCATCACCGACCAGGGCGCCTCGGAGGTTCTCGAAGGCCGGTTCGACCACCTCCTTCCCGACGGTGGGATCTGGCCCACCGAGGAACGCTGGGCAACCCGGCTGCACACCGACGACGACGTCGACGTCTGGCTCATCAGCTGGGTCGTAGACCGTTCGACCGAACTGCACGACCACGCCGGGTCGCTCGGTGCACTGACGGTCCTGAGCGGATCTCTCGTCGAAAATCGTTGGGCGGGTGCAGAGCTCAAGCGTCGTCGTCTCGACGCCGGGGATCAGGCGTCGTTCCCGCTGGGGTGGGTCCATGATGTGATGCGGGCCCCCGCACCCGACATCTCGGCGCCTGACGCGCTGGAGCCGACGTTGAGCGTGCACGCCTATTCACCGCCACTGACGGCGATGTCGTACTACGAAGTGACGGACAGTTCCTCGCTTCGAAGAACCCGCACCGAGCTGACCGACGAACCCGAAGGGCCTTCGAAATGACCATCGCCCGGATGCTGGAAGAAGCACGCGCCAAGATCGACCGCATCACGGTCTTCGAGTTGCGAGACGCCGTCGCCCGCGGGGCGATCGTCGTCGACATCCGACCGCAGGCGCAGCGAGCCGTCGAAGGAACGCTGCCGGGCGCGTTGGCGATCGAGCGCAACGTCCTCGAGTGGCGGCTCGATCCGACTTCGGACGCGCGCCTGGTTGCGGCAGTCGATCACGACATCGAATGGATCGTCATCTGCTCCGAGGGATACACCTCCAGCCTCGCGGCGGCGTCGCTGCAGGAACTCGGGTTGCACAAGTCCACCGATCTGGTCGGCGGATACAAGGCGCTCAAGTCTGCCGGCCTGCTCGGTGTGCTGACTCAGGCCGCGCATTGCGTGCGTGAGGCCGAGGCGATCTCGGCGCACTGAGATCACCTGGGCCCAGCGGTAGCGATTCTGGTTTGCCGAGCGGTAGCGATTCTGGTTTGACGGACGTGGCAGATAAAGTGTGCGTCTGTGACTGACGCAGCTGCCCCGACGATCGACGACACTCCGGAACAGCTACGGATTCGTCGTGCCAAGCGGGACCGGCTGCTCGAACAGGGCCAGGAGCCCTATCCCGTCTCGGTCGCGCGTACGCATTCGCTCCGCGAGATCCGTGACCTCTTTCCCGCTCTCGAGGCCGATACGTCGACGGGTCAGCTCGTCGGTGTCGCGGGCCGAGTCATCTTCGTCCGCAATACCGGAAAGCTGTGCTTCGCGACGCTTCAGGAAGGCGACGGCACACAGCTCCAGGCGATGATCAGCCTCGCAGGCGTCGGCGAAGATGCACTCGCAGCGTGGAAGTCCGACGTAGACCTCGGTGACTTCGTGTTCGTGCACGGCGAGGTCATCGCCAGTCGCCGCGGCGAGCTCAGCGTGATGGCGGACTCGTGGCAGATCGCGTCCAAGGCGTTGCGTCCACTCCCCGTCGCACACAAGGAACTGAACGAAGAGACGCGGATCCGGCAGCGCTACCTGGACCTCATCACGCGTCCGGAAGCTCGCGAGGTCGCCCGCAAGCGCATCGCCGTCGTCCGTGAACTGCGTAACGCACTGGAGCGTCGCGGATTCCTCGAGGTCGAGACTCCGATGCTGCAGACACTGCACGGCGGTGCCGCGGCTCGGCCGTTCATGACGCACTCCAACGCGTTGGACACCGACTTGTTCCTGCGCATAGCACCGGAGCTGTTCCTCAAGCGCTGCGTCGTCGGCGGCATCGAGAAGGTCTTCGAAATCAACCGGAACTTCCGCAACGAGGGCGCCGACTCGTCGCACTCACCGGAATTCGCGATGCTCGAGACCTACGAGGCCTACGGCACGTACGACGACTCGGCAAGGATGACGCGCGAGCTGGTCCAGGAAGTCGCGCAGGCCGCCCTCGGTACCCAGGTCGTCCTGCTTCCCGACGGCACCACCTACGACCTGAGCGGCGAGTGGACGACGCTCGAAATGTACCCGTCGCTGTCGGACGCCATCGGTGTCACCGTGACCCCGGAGACCGGCGTCGACGAACTCCTCGAGCTGGCGGAGAAGGTCGGACTGGAGATTCCGCGTAAGGACGGCAAGCCCATCTACGGGCACGGCAAGCTCGTCGAGGAACTGTGGGAACACCAGATCGGCGACGACCTGTTCGCACCGACGTTCGTCCGAGATTTCCCCGTCGAGACCTCCCCGCTGACGCGTCAGCACCGCAGCACACCTGGCGTGACCGAGAAGTGGGACCTGTACGTCCGCGGATTCGAGCTGGCGACCGGCTACTCGGAGTTGGTCGATCCAGTCATCCAGCGCGAACGGTTCGAGGATCAGGCACGTCAGGCCGCGGCAGGCGACGACGAGGCAATGGTGCTCGACGAGGACTTCCTCGCGGCGATGGAACAGGGCATGCCGCCCACCACCGGAACCGGAATGGGAATCGACCGCCTGCTCATGGCGTTGACCGGACTCGGCATTCGCGAAACGATTCTGTTCCCGATCGTCAAGCCGCAGGGCTGACCGGCGGTCTGTCCGGCTCGAGGAGTTGTTCGCCAGCAGCGGACAGAAAATTGGAAACGAATTCGCATCTGCCCGCGTTATCACCTGTAAGCAGGCACTTGACTACCCGGCGTCGACGAGAACCGTCCTCGCAAAGGGGGGCCGAGGGTCGGCAAGTGAACCACCGGCCAACTACAGTAAAGGTGGAGACGCGGACGCAACAGCGTTGGCGTTAGACCTTCAGTGCCGAGCGACCCGTATTACTGGATACTGTGGTGCTAGAAGACCTGGTGGGAAGTGCTACCACCCACCAAGAAGTGAGGGAGAGCGATGTTCGAGAGGTTCACCGATCGCGCGCGGCGTGTTGTAGTCCTGGCTCAGGAAGAAGCCCGGATGCTCAACCACAACTACATCGGCACGGAGCACATTCTGCTTGGCCTCATCCACGAGGGTGAAGGCGTCGCAGCCAAGTCTCTGGAGTCGTTGGGTATCTCCCTTGAAGGAGTCCGCAGCCAGGTCGAAGAGATCATCGGCCAGGGTCAGCAGGCTCCGTCCGGTCATATCCCGTTCACCCCGCGCGCCAAGAAAGTACTCGAGCTCAGCTTGCGTGAAGCGCTGCAGCTCGGCCACAACTACATCGGAACCGAGCACATTCTGCTGGGTCTGATTCGCGAAGGCGAAGGCGTCGCGGCTCAGGTTCTGGTCAAGCTCGGAGCCGACCTCAACCGGGTGCGCCAGCAGGTCATCCAGTTGCTGTCCGGATACCAGGGCAAGGAACCGTCGGAATCCGGCAGCAGCCGCGGCGAGGCGGGAACGCCGTCCACGTCGCTCGTGCTCGACCAGTTCGGACGCAACCTGACCCAGGCCGCACTCGAAGGCAAGCTCGACCCGGTCATCGGCCGCGCAAAGGAAATCGAGCGCGTCATGCAGGTCCTGAGCCGCCGCACCAAGAACAACCCTGTCCTCATCGGCGAGCCCGGTGTCGGTAAGACCGCAGTCGTCGAGGGTCTCGCGCAGGCCATCGTCAACGGCGAGGTCCCCGAGACACTCAAGGACAAGCAGCTCTACACCCTCGACCTCGGATCCCTGGTCGCGGGCAGCCGCTACCGCGGTGACTTCGAAGAGCGCCTGAAGAAGGTTCTCAAGGAGATCAACACCCGCGGCGACATCATCCTGTTCATCGACGAGCTGCACACGCTCGTGGGTGCCGGCGCGGCCGAGGGCGCTATCGACGCGGCCTCGATCCTCAAGCCGAAGTTGGCTCGTGGTGAGCTGCAAACCATCGGTGCGACCACGCTCGACGAGTACCGCAAGTACATCGAGAAGGATGCGGCACTCGAGCGTCGTTTCCAGCCCGTCCAGGTCGGCGAGCCGACCGTCGAGCACACCATCGAGATCCTCAAGGGTCTGCGCGATCGCTACGAGGCTCACCACCGCGTGTCGATCACCGACGGTGCTCTCGTGGCGGCGGCAACTCTCGCCGACCGTTACATCAACGATCGGTTCTTGCCGGACAAGGCCATCGACCTTATCGACGAAGCAGGTGCGCGAATGCGCATCCGACGGATGACCGCGCCGCCAGACCTGCGTGAATTCGACGACAAGATCGCCGACGCTCGCCGCGAGAAAGAGTCTGCGATCGACGCGCAGGACTTCGAGAAGGCCGCGAACCTGCGTGACAAGGAAAAGCAGCTCGTTCAGCAGCGCGCCGAGCGCGAAAAGCAGTGGCGCAGCGGTGACCTCGACGTCATCGCCGAGGTCGACGACGAGCAGATCGCCGAGGTCCTCGGAAACTGGACCGGTATCCCCGTCTTCAAGCTCACCGAGGAGGAGACCACCCGTCTGCTCCGCATGGAAGACGAGCTGCACAAGCGGATCATCGGCCAGGTCGAGGCAGTCAAGGCAGTGTCCAAGGCCATCCGTCGTACGCGTGCGGGTCTGAAGGATCCGAAGCGTCCGTCCGGGTCGTTCATCTTCGCCGGCCCGTCCGGCGTCGGTAAGACGGAGCTGTCCAAGGCGCTTGCGAACTTCCTGTTCGGCGAGGACGATGCGCTCATCCAGATCGACATGGGCGAATTCCACGACCGGTTCACCGCGTCGCGGCTCTTCGGCGCTCCTCCCGGATACGTCGGCTACGAAGAGGGCGGACAGCTCACCGAGAAAGTTCGTCGCAAGCCGTTCTCCGTCGTGCTGTTCGACGAGATCGAGAAGGCACACCAGGAGGTCTACAACACGCTCCTGCAGGTGCTCGAAGACGGTCGTCTCACCGACGGTCAGGGACGCACGGTCGACTTCAAGAACACCGTGCTGATCTTCACCTCGAACCTCGGTACCTCGGACATCTCGAAGGCAGTCGGCCTCGGCTTCTCCTCGGGTGAAGGCACCGGGTCCAACTACGAGCGGATGAAGCTCAAGGTCAACGACGAGCTGAAGAAGCACTTCCGCCCGGAGTTCCTCAACCGTATCGACGACATCGTCGTGTTCCACCAGCTCACCAAAGACGAGATCATTCAGATGGTCGATCTCATGCTCAACCGAGTCGAAGGTGCGCTCAAGAACAAGGACATGGCCCTCGAGGTCACCGAGAAGGCGAAGTCCTTGCTCGCCAAGCGCGGGTTCGACCCCGTCCTGGGTGCGCGGCCACTGCGTCGCACCATCCAGCGCGAGATCGAGGATCAGCTGTCGGAGAAGATCCTCTTCGGCGAGATCGAGGCCGGGCAGATCATCCTGGTCGACGTCGAGAACTGGGACGGCGAAGGCCAGGGCGAGGACGCCAAGTTCACGTTCCGCGGCGAGAAGAAGGCAATCGTCGTTCCCGACGAGCTGCCCGTCGACTTGGCCAAGGCCGCAGGCGACGACGGCGAGTAAGCAGCTGTAGTTCCAGCGAAGCGGGTCGCACTCCTGTACGGGGTGCGGCCCGCTTTGCAGTGTGCCGGGCCCGCCGCATCGCCCCGGCCCACCCGCATCGGTCCCGCCCACTTCGCATCGCTTGAATGGTCCATTCATACGGTCAGATAGCTTCGGGGGTTCATTCAAGCGGACGCGGGGCGGACCGCCGCATCGCTTGAATGGTCCATTCATACGGTCAGATAGCTTCGGGGGTTCATTCAAGCGGACGGGAGCTGGCTCCCCGAACCCGCGCCGGATACTTCGCACTCCGCAGGTGAGGCACACCCCGCGACAGTGCGCTTGACTGATGCCGTGACTACCGTCGAGAAGGGCTCTGTCCCCGCCCGCGCAGGGCTGGTGTTGTTCGTACTCATCCTCGTAGCCGCGGTGGCGAACCTCAATCTGGCGGTAGCGAATGTTGCGCTGCCGGAGATCGGACGGGACTTCGACGCCAGCCAGACTCAGCTGAACCTCATTGCGGTCGCGTATTCGCTGGGCCTCGCGGCGTCCGTGCTGTACCTGGGTGCACTCGGCGATCGGTACGGCCGGAAGATGTTGCTGGTGCTGGGGATGGCGCTGTCGATCCCCGCCTGCATCATCGCTGGTTTCGCGCCGAACTTCGAGGTGCTGTTCGGTGCTCGGTTGCTCGGCGGGCTGTCGGCGGGCCTCGCGTATCCGACTACGCTCGCGCTGATCACTGCACTGTGGTCCGGCCCGCCGCGGACGAAGGCGATCGCGCTGTGGTCGGCGCTCGGTGGCGCACTGTCCGCGCTAGGGCCACTGCTGTCCGGTGCTCTACTCGAGAAATTTCACTGGGGTTCGGTATTCGTCGTCACTCTGCCGCTGGCTCTCCTCGCGCTGATCCTCGCTGCGATGTTCATTCCCTCGCACGTCAACGAGACCACCGATCCCGTCGACAACCTCGGCGGCATGGTGTCGGTGGTCTTCATCGCAGCTCTTGTGCTCAGCATCAATTTTGCGCCGGTCGACGGTATGGGCACGCTCGCGATAGGGCTCGGCGCGATCGCGCTCGCCGCGGGTGCGGTTTTCGTATTCAGGCAATCTCGGGCGAAATTCCCGCTCTACGACCTGCGCATTGCACGGCGTCGCACGTTCTGGGTCGCTGCACTTGCCGGGATCATCGTGTTCGGTTCGCTGATGGGCGTCATCTTCGTCGGCCAGCAGTTCTTACAGAACGTACTCGAATACTCGACGCTTGCCGCGGGAGCGTCGACGCTTCCTGCTGCCGTCGCGATGGTCATCGTCGCGCCGCAGTCGGCGAAGCTCGTCGAATCTCGCGGCTCGAGATTCACACTGTTGTTCGGCTATGTCTTCATCGTCGCAGGCCTCGTCATGGCGTGGCTGACGTGGAAGGAGGATGTGTCGTACTGGGTGGTTGCGGTCAGTTACGCCCTGCTCGGGATCGGTATCGGATTCGCTGGGACTCCGGCGTCCCGCTCGTTGACCGGGGCTGTGCCGGTCGATCGTGCGGGAATGGCGTCGGGGACGGCCGACCTGCAACGGGATCTGGGTGGGGCGATCATGCAGTCGACGCTCGGTGCACTGCTGACGGCCGGATACGCGGCGTCGTTCACGGCGCAGATAGCGCAGTCGCCCCAGGCCGGCAGCGTCAGCGAGGAAACCCAATCGGTACTCACCAAGTCGTTCTCGTCGGCGGCCGATCTGGCCGAACGGTATCCGCAGTACGGCGAGCAGATCATCGCGGCGGCAAAACAGGCGTTCCTCGACGGTGACCAAAAATCCTATGCTGCTGCGATTGTCGTTGTACTCGCCGGAGCGGTGCTCGTCTTCTTCGCATTTCCCAAGCATGAGGAGGAGAGAAGGCTTCTGGCTCAATATCACTCGGAAGATTCGCATCGATCCGAGACTGCCGAAGTCCAGTCCGATTAGCCTTGGCGTGGACGCGTCCGCCACTCGACATCGCGTTTCGCAGCGCTGTTTTGTGCGCATTTCATGAGCTGAAAGTGCGGTTCGAGCGCTGTTCGACGCAAAAAAGGTGTACCTGTGTAGCTGTCCGATCGTTGCGTCTGGGATCCTTGCCTATGAAACCAATCCGGTAGGCATTCGGCGTCGAATGGCGAACGCGGGAATGTTTCGGGATCGATAGCCGACGCAGCGATGGTTGGGGGACCAGGGAAGGACTGACTCGTATGAGATGGTCGAGGTTCCTGGTGCTGGGCGTAGCAGGAGTAGCCGCCTACCTCGCGGCCCCCGACGGATATCCCCAACTCGCGGTCTACGTTCTGTGCTCGTTCGCGTGCGCGGTGTACGCGTTCGTCGGCCAGAGACGCCGGACGGCGAATCGTTCCGCCTGGCGGTTTCTCGCGCTCGGAGTGTTGGCATGGAGTCTGGGCGATCTGATCATCGGGTTTCGTATGACAACTCACATGATCGTGCCGACGGTGTCCGTCGTCGATGCTGCATACCTGTTCGGCCACGTCGTATTCGTGGTGGGCGTTCTGAAGCTCGAAGACGACGCCGGGCAACGGCTATTCGGCATCGAGGATGTGCTCGAGGGTCTGATCGTGGCCACGGGTCTCGGATTGATCGCGTGGATCTTCGTCGTCGGCAACCGTACCGATAGTGTTCTCGGCGCCGAGACCCTCGCCGAGTTCTGGCCCGTGGTCGTGTATACGGGTGCCGACGGGTTTCTGCTGTCGCTGGTCGCCACTCTGCTACTGATCAAGGGCGCCCGCACCACTGCGTTCACAATGACTTCTGCGGCATTCATCCTGTTCTCGTTGTCGGGATGGGTGCTGTACGTCCTGATAGACGGACTAGGGTTCGTCGACGTCCCAGTGGTGAACGCCGGATGGCTCGTCGGATATGTGCTGCTGGCATCTGCGGCACTGTGTCCGCACGAGCGGACGTGGCGAGTACAGGAGACATCGTCGAGTCCACATCGCATCGTCGATCGCGCCCGCCTTGCGGGTTTGAGCATTGCGATACTCATGCCCCCCGCTGTAATGGGGACCCAGATCGCCAACGGGGTGCCGGTCGCCGAGTGGGGTTGGCTCGTTCTCGGCTCTTCGGTGGTTGCGGTCGTCCTCGTGTCCGCTCGTATGGCTTGTTTCCTCTCTGCGCTGCGCAAGCAGTCGGATGCTCTGTCCCTCGCGTCGATCACTGATCCTGTGACAGGCCTCGCCAATCGTCGTCACCTAGGCGGTTTGCTCGACAAATCCATCGACTCGGCAGGTCCTGGTGGCGTGGTCGTGGTCATCGTCGACGTCGACCGGTTCGCGCAGATCAACGAGACCTTCGGCTACCCGGTGGGGGATCGCGTGCTCCGTGAGATCGGTCAGCGGCTGTCGGCTGCATCGGAGGGTCATTCCGTCGTGGGTCGGCTCGGTGGTGACCAGTTCGTCGTTTCGATGGCCGCCGACCTGATGGTGATCTCGCCGACGGAGTTCGGCGATCACTTCCGCAGCGTCGTGAGTCGGACCATGTTCGTTCGCGACATCAACGTGGCACTGGACGCCACGGTGGGGGTCGTCGAGTCCTCGAAGCTGAGTAACGTCGACGCTGAATCCCTGCTGCAGTTTGCGCACGTCGCATTGACCGCCGCCAAACACTCGCACCTGAGTTCCTCGCTCTACACCCCGTCGATGGACTGTGACCGACACGATCAGATGCGTCTGCTCGGTGAGCTCGAAACGGCTCTCCGTGAGCGGCAACTGCGAGTGTTCTTTCAACCGTGTCTCGACCTCGTGTCGGGCAAGGTATCCGGTGTCGAGGCCCTGCTGCGGTGGCAGCATCCGCGCGAGGGACTCATGTCGCCCTCGTCGTTCCTTCCCGACGCAGAGCGGACCGGTTTGTTGCCCGCCATCACGGCGTACGTGCTCGAGGACTCGCTCGGGTGTTGCAGGGCGATGCGGCGCACCCGCCCCGAGTTCTGTGTCTCGGTGAACCTGTCCGTTCGGAATTTGCTCGACTCTGCGCTCGTGGAGCACGTGGCCAATGCCCTGCAGCGACACGAGTTACCAGCCGCCGCAGTCGAATTCGAGGTCACCGAAACCACTGCGATGACCGATCCGAGACGCTCGGTCGACTCGCTCGTCGCACTACGAGACATCGGGGTTTCGATCGCGATCGACGACTACGGAACCGGTTACAGCTCGCTGGCGTATCTTCGATCGCTCCCCGTCCAGACGCTCAAGATCGACAAGTCGTTCGTGACGGCAATGGACAGTCAGCCGACGAACGCGTCGATCGTCCGCTCCACGATCGATCTCGCGCGAAGCCTCGGCATGACGGTCGTAGCCGAGGGCGTGGAGGACGCACGAACTCTCGAGCGGTTGCGCAACCTTGGTTGCGACGGGGCGCAGGGCTTTCACATCGGAAAGCCGGTTCCTGCAGACGAGTTGGACGCCCTTGTCGACGCCATCGAGAACCGTTCGAATATCACGTCTGCATCTGCGGCGCCGAAGAACTGGGAGTATGCGAGCACGGCGGACGTCCCCGGCGGTGTCGGGTCTGCAGCGAAGCCGGCCGGAACAGTCGAGGCGTCACTCCGGCTTGCTGCGCGCGGGCACGTCGAGAACGACGTCGAATTCCAGCAGTGATGCACCCGATGCGACCGGTTTCGCGCGTTCACCCGAGTGGGCAGCCTTGGCGGGCCCTGCTGACCACTCCTGGAATGCTTCTTCCGTCTCCCACTGCGTGACCACGAAGTAGCGGTCTTCGCCCTTCACCGGCCGCAGGAGTTGAAAGCCGAGGAACCCCGGCGAACCCTCGACGGCGCCTGCGCGCGCGGCGAAGCGCTTTTCCAGCTCGGGGCCTGCACCTGAAGGGACTTCGATTGCGTTGATCTTCACGACTGCCATGTTCGAGAGGCTACTCCGCCGGTCATTATGATCGGGGTGTGCTGCACGACGAGGGCGGGAACGGCAATCCGATCCTTCTGCTGCACGGACTGATGGGAAGCGCGCAGACGTGGCGGCGTCAGCTCCCGTGGCTACGTGAACTCGGCCACGTCTACACCTACGACGCGCCCGGGCATCGCCGCCGCGCACCGTCGTCGCTCCGCACCGAGGCATTCGTCGAGGACTTGACCGAGCACGCCGAGAAAGTGGGGCGGGCCATCATCGTCGGACATTCCATGGGCTCGCTGCACGGGTGGTGTTTGGCCGCTGCCAGGCCGGATCTGGTGGCTGCGCTCGTCGTCGAGGACATCGCTCCCGACTTTCGGCGGCGGACAGCCGACGACTGGGCCGCGATGATCAGGCGTTGGCCGCAACCGTTCCCGACCGAGAACGACGTGCGCAGCTACTTCGGCGATGTCGCGGGGCGGTACTTTCTGGATTCTTTCGTCGAGCGAGATGACTGCTGGTACCTGCACGGCTCGGTGTCGACGTTCGAGGCGATCTCCGCGGAGTGGGGAACACGGCACTTCTGGAACGAATGGGAGTCCGTCGACGTCCCGTCCCTGTTACTGGAAGGTGAGTTCGGCATCACACCCGACGGACAGATGGCCGAGATGCACGCGCGAAACCCCAAGTCGCAGTATGTCCTGGTACCGGGCGCAGCGCACCTGATCCACGACGAGAGGCCCGAGCTCTATCGCGAAACGGTCACCCGCTTTCTGTGCCAACTACGATGACGCGAATGTCGGTGGCGAAGATCAATGGAATCGAAATCAACTACGAGGTTGCTGGATCGGGCCCGCTCGTCGTGTTGGTGATGGGTACGGGCAGCCCGGGGCGAGTGTGGAAGGCGCATCAGGTGCCCGCACTCGTGAAGGCGGGTTTCCAGGTGGTCACATTCGACAACCGTGGAATTTCCCCGTCCTCGGAAGGCGCGGACGGCATGGTGCTCGACGATCTGGTTGCGGACACCGCCGCCCTCATCGAGCATCTCGGCGGAATGCGTGCCCGGGTCGTCGGGACATCGATGGGGTCTCGTGTCACCCAGGAGCTTGCTCTCGCCCGCCCGGATCTGGTGTCGCACGCCGTCATGATGGCGACCTACGGGCGAGCGTCGGCGATGCAGAGGGCGTGGTCGAAAGCAGAACGGGAGTTGTACGACGCGGGAATCACGCTGCCGGCGTCGTACCGGGCCGCGATCACTGCGATGAACAACTTCTCGCCGGCGACCCTTCGCGACGAACAGGCGATCGGAGATTGGCTGGCGGTACTCGAGTTCTCGGGTGGCCAGCCCAGTGCAGGCAAGCGCGCGCAGATCGGACTGGAGATGAGGGCGGGGTCGGAACGCCTGACCGCATACCGCAAGATCACCGCCAAGACGCTCGTCGTCGGATTCGCGGACGACCGACTGATCCCCGTACACCTGAGCCGCGAGGTGGCGCAGGCGATCCCGGGTGCTCGCTACGAGGAGATCGCCGACGCCGGTCACTTCGGCTATCTGGAGCGTCCCGAGATCGTGAACAAGGTTCTGGTGGACTTCCTGCGGTGATCATTCACGGCCGGGGGTGTTCTCGCCCTCACCGGCCAACGCGAACAGTCCCGACTCGGTCTGTTCGATCAAGCCGTCGAGCAGCAGTGAATCGAGTGCCCGGTCCCGCTGTCCCGGATCGGTGAGCCAGACGACGTCGAGTTTCGCGCGTTCGACCGGACCCCGGCTCTCACGCAGGACCGACATCAGCTTTCCGCGTACCTGACGGTCGGTGCCCGCAAACTTCTGGACCTTCTTCGCCGGCCCCGTGTGGGCGGGTCGACCAGCCTCGATCCACGAGCATTCCGGAAGCGGACACAACAGGCATGCCGGATTCTTGGCCGTGCAGATCAACGCACCCAGTTCCATCAACGCCGCAGAATAGCGTGCTGCCTTCGCACGCGGGCGGGGGAGCAGCCCGTCGACGTCGGCGAGATCTCGCGTCGTCGACGGGTTGCCGGGTTCGGCGGACCCATGGACAGCTCTGGCGACGACGCGCCGAACGTTGGTGTCGACGACGGGTACGCGTTGCCCGTACGCGAAACAGGCGACGGCGCGCGCGGTGTATGCGCCGATGCCCGGCAGCCCGAGCAGGGTGTCGACGTCCGCAGGTACGAGATCGCCGTGTTCGGCGGCCAGTACTCCAGCGCACTCGTGCAGGCGCAGAGCGCGACGCGGGTAGCCCAGCTTGCCCCAGGCTCGCAGCACCTCCGCTCGAGATGACGCGGCCATTGTGGACGGCACCGGCCAACGCTCGACCCATTCCTCCCAGATGGGCGCGACACGCGATACCGGTGTCTGCTGCAGCATGATCTCGCTCATCAGGATCTGCCATCCGGTCACGCCCGGGCGTCGCCACGGCAGGTCACGTTCCTCGGTGTCGAACCACCCGAGGAGTGCATTGGTATCGATCGGCACTGTCTCTCCCGCACCCTCTCTCCGATAGCCCGACTCGCCGGTAGCCGACGGCCCAGGCACAATGACAGACATGCCTGCATCGAACCCAGTCTCAGCATGGAAGTCTCTCAAGGAGGGTAACCAGCGTTTCGTCGCCGGCGAGCCGCTGCACCCCAGCCAGGGGATCGAGGACCGCACCCGTCTTGCCGAAGGGCAAAGTCCGGGCGCCATCTTGTTCGGCTGCGCCGACTCTCGCGTCGCCGCCGAGATCATTTTCGATCAGGGCCTCGGGGACATGTTCGTCGTTCGCACGGCGGGCCACACCATCGATTCGTCCGTGCTCGGCTCGATCGAGTACGGAGTTGCCGTCCTCGGGGCGCCGCTCATCGTCGTGCTCGGCCACGACAAGTGCGGTGCCGTCCAGGCCACGATCGACGCGCTCGACTCCGGCGACACCCCAGGCGGCTACATTCGCGACGTCGTGGAGCGAGTGACTCCCTCGGTGCTGTCCGCGCGCCGGGACGGGTACGTCGCGGTCGACGACTTCGAGGCGCGTCACGTCGAGGAAACCGGCAATCTGCTGATGCAGCGCTCGCGAATCATCGCCGACAAGGTCGAGTCGGGAGACGTCGCGATCGTGGGATTGACCTACAGATTGTCCGAGGGCAGCGCGCGGCTACGCGAGGTCATCGGCAACATCGGCGAAGTGCCCTGATCAACTTCTTTCTCTAGTCGCGACACGCCGCATGCGCTTGCCAGACGCGTGAGCCGCTGGCACCTACGGTTGTTCTGTGTTGGAACCAACCGGGCCTTTGCCTCCCGAAATCTATTGGCGTCGTCGTGCGCTCGCCATCGGTGCGGCCGTCGTCGTGCTCGGTTTGATCGTGTGGTTCATCGCGTCACTCGGCGGCAGTGGGGACGAGAATCAGCAAGCAGAGCCGGCCGGCGTCGTGTCGTCGGCAAGTCCGACGACGTCAGCTCCGACATCCACCCCGCAGCAACAGGGCGCGGCATCGGGCGCATCCAGCGCGGCGGGTGGGTCCGGCGGGTCTGGTGGTTCCGGCGGATCAGGTGGCGCCGCCGCATCGGCGGGGTCGGATTCCAGTGCCGCTCCGGCCGCAGACGCGCCTGTCGCGGCGAACCAATGCCCGGACCAGAGCCTGGCGATCAAGGCAACCCCGGACAAGGCGACGTATCGAGTCGGCGAAGAGCCGGGATTCACGGTCGTCATCACCAACATCAGCTCCACCGAATGCCAGCGCGACGTCGGTGCCGGTCTGCAGCAGGCCCTGGTCTACACGCTGTCGGATCAGCGCATCTGGTCCAACACCGACTGCTTCCCCGACGCACAGTCGGATCTGCGAACCTTCAAGCCCGGCGAGCAAGCCGGCTTCACGGTCAAGTGGTCCGGAACCAATTCCGTCCCCGGCTGCGGCGAAGAACGCATTCCGGTCGGCGCAGGCTCGTACAAGGTGATCGCTCAGCTCGGTGAACTCCGTAGTTCACCGGAGCCGTTCAACATGACGACGTAACAGACGTCAGTCGAACGGGCCGGCTATCGAGGACTCGGCCAGTCGGGACAGACCTTCTCTGATGTGCCGGGCCCACAGGCCGCCGATGCCTTCGACGGACTGCAGGTCTGCGGCAGTTGCCGCCAAAAGTCCCTGCAAAGTGCCGAAAGATGCTACGAGACGGTGAATCTGGCTGAACTGCAGCCGAGGCACACGCGTCAGGACTCGGTATCCCCGTGGACTCATGGGAGTGTCGAGTGCTTCGATCGTCGCGGGATAGCCGAATGCCCTAGCGAGCGTGGTCAAGTCGAGTAGGTCGACGTCGGTGAGCTTGTCCAGCGCGCCGAGCGCCCGCTCCACTGCGGCCGTGCCCGCGGGTTCGGTGCCGGCGAGGTAGTCGCGGACCACCAGCTGACGGTCGACGTCGTTGTCGCCGAGTAGCTCTTCGAGCTGAAGCGCCAATTGCCTACCGTCGGTACCGAGTTCGAGAACGTTCTGTTCGATCTCCACGGACACGCGCCGTACCATCTCGAGTCGCTGTGCGACGGTGAGGGCGTCGCGCAGAGTCACGAAGTCCTCGATCTCCACGACCGACAGTTGACGGGTGTTGTCGTCGAGGCGAGCCTTGTACCGTTCGAGCGTTGCGACGGCCTGGTTGGCTCTGGATTGAATAGTCGCCGAGCCTTCGACGACATGCCTGACCCCGGCGACATACACGCTGACGATGCTCATCGACTGGCTCACCGAGACGACCGGGTAGCCCGTCTGCATCGCGGTCCGCTCGGCCGCCCGGTGACGGGTGCCCGACTCCACGGTCGGGATCTTGTGATCGGGAACGAGCTGCACGTTGGAGCGGACGATGCGCTTGCCGTCGGTCGAGAGCACGACGGCACCGTCCATCTTCGAGAGCTCCCGCAAACGCGTCGGGGCGAATTCGACGTCGAGTTCGAATCCGCCGTCGCAGATGGCCTCGACTTCGTCGTCGTATCCGAGAACGATGAGTCCGCCTGTGCGGCCCCGCAGGATGCGCTCCAGTCCGTCTCGCAAGGCTGTACCGGGTGCCAGTCGGGCGATGGTCTCACGCAGTGCGGGGGAGGACTCGCCGCGTGTGGTGTCGTCCATGGTCATCCCCTCGTCGCGTCGAAGTCGCTGGAAGCCGCGATTGCGTGCCTGCGGAATTCGCCCCTCGCAGTAAAAGGTTACTGGAGCCGAATCACCGAGAACGCGTTCGCACCGAATTCAGAGCGTCGCCGAGGTTCGTGACGGTCTTGACCTTCATCCCCGGCGGGATCGGGTCGTCGTGTTCCGGGGTGACGGCGTGCGTGAAACCGAGTCGAGCGGCCTCCGCGAGCCGACGACCGAGACCGGACACTCGACGCACTTCGCCGGCGAGACCGACCTCGCCCAGGATCACGAAGCCCGCGGGAACGGGCACGTCGGTGACCGCTGACGCCACTGCTGCGGCCAGTGCCAGATCGGCGGCAGGTTCGCTGGTCTTCATCCCACCTACCGTGGCCGCGTACACCTCGCTCTTGGCGATCTTCATTCCGCAACGCCGTTCGAGCACGGCGAGAATCATCGCGACGCGCGCGGCGTCGAGCCCACTGACCGCGCGACGTGGGGAAGGCATGTGGGTGTCGACGACGAGAGCCTGCACTTCGGCCAGCAGAGGCCGTTTGCCGTCCATCGTGACGGTGACGGCGGTGCCCGGCACCGCATCGGTGCGGTGGTGCAGGAACAGGCCCGACGGGTCGGTGATGCCCTCGATGCCGGTGTCTCGCAGTTCGAAGCAGCCGACCTCGTCGGACGCGCCGAACCGATTCTTGACGCCTCTGATCATGCGCAGTGTCGAGTGCTTGTCGCCTTCGAAGTGCAAAACGACGTCCACCAGATGTTCGAGTGATCGTGGTCCCGCGACCGCACCGTCCTTGGTGACGTGACCGATCAGTAGCACTGCGACGCCGGTGGTCTTGGCGAGCGAGGTGAGGGCGCTGGTGATGGCACGCACTTGGGTGACGCCGCCGATGACCCCGTCGACGTCGGCGGCAAGCATCGTCTGCACGGAGTCGACGATCAGCAGACTCGGCTTGACCTGCTCGACGTGGCCGAACACCGTCGCGAGGTCGGACTCGGCTGCGAGAAACACCCGTTCGTGTACGGCGCCGGTGCGGTCGGCCCGTAGGCGGACCTGACCGGCGGATTCCTCGCCGGTGACGTACAGCGCCCGTCGGTCCTCACCGGTTCGCGCCCACCGGTGTACGACCTCGAGAAGCAGCGTGGACTTGCCGACGCCGGGTTCGCCGGCAAGTAGTACAACCGAGCCGGGGACGAGTCCGCCGCCGAGGACACGGTCGAACTCGGAGATGCCCGTGGAGTTGGCCTGGGATGTGGTGCTGCTGACCTGAGTGATCGCGGCGGCAGGTGAGGACGGGATCATCGCCGCCATCGCCGAGCGGGTATTGCCGGCGCCGAGCCCCGAGGCCCCGGCGCGGTTGGCGACCGGAACGAGTACGGGAGCTTCGTCCATCGAACCCCAGCTGCCGCACTCGGGGCACCGTCCGACCCACTTGCCCACGGTGTGCTGGCAGGCCGAACATCGGTAGTTGGTCTTCGCTTTCACCACTCGGGAAGACTAGATGCAGCTACCGACAGACAACCTCAGTTGTTGCCGTCGGTGGCTTCTTCGACCTGAGTTTCGACGACGCTC
>NZ_LVCV01000401.1 GCF_001647195.1 Rhodococcus sp. EPR-157
CGACCGGTACCAGCAGTTCGACGTCTCCGGCTTCTTCGAACGTGAAGGTGATCGGAACGGTGAGCCCGGGACGGACCTCTTCGCCGATGCCGTTGAGTTCCACGACGACGAACTGCAGCGGGATGTCCGGATTCACGGCTGCGTTGTCGACCGGTGCGCCCGCGCCGAGCGCGGTCAGTGGAGCGATCTAGGTGCCGCCGGGCTCCTCACCCACGGTGATCGACGACGCGGCAGTGGTGGAGATGCGGGTGAGGGTGTCCGAGTTCGCCGAGTTGTTGTTGATGGCGATGAATCCGAGCTCGACCTTGCCGCCCGGTTCGATGGAGTACTCCTCGCTCTGCGGGTACACGACGTGGACGTTGCGCAGCGAGATGTCACCGACATCGGCGAAGTTTCCGTTGACCGCAGCGACCTGGGTGGCCGTCTGGGAAATCTGCCCGGCACTGCAGGAACTCAGTGCCAACACACCGCCCGCAGCGATGGCCAGTGCCGATGCCAATCGACGGGTCTTTCGGTTCGCAGTCGCAGCAATGAACGCAGTCACGTCGTCGTCCTTACAGTTGTGGCCGGTGTAGTGGGCGCGGGCGATGCGGCTGCGTCGGTCAGCCGATCCGTCATGTCCACTAGGCAGAGTAGTAGTCAACTCGCGACAGCGGATCGCTGGGGCGTAAAGAGGTTTCCGATTGTGTTCTCGACAACTTGGTTCGCGGGCGCCGAGTGACGCGGTTCGCAGACGCTCATCGGCGTGTTGACCGGCGTTTCGTGTTGCCTCCGCCACAGCGTGGAACGCCATTCGCAGACCCGTCGGATACACGTTCCGACGTCGGTGTCAACCCCATCGGAGACGGCTCGGCGCCCCTGACCTGCGCCGTTGATCTGAGCGCGTGGTAAACTGGGAAAATCGAAAGGGGCACGGGACACATGATTTTCAAGGTCGGAGACACCGTCGTTTACCCCCATCACGGAGCGGCGCTGATCGAAGCGATAGAAACCCGCACCATCAAGGGTGAACCACGAGAGTACCTAGTTCTCAAAGTCGCACAAGGCGACCTCACCGTTCGAGTTCCCGCAGACAACGCCGAGTACGTAGGCGTTCGCGATGTGGTCGGACAAGAGGGTCTGGACAAGGTCTTCCAGGTGCTTCGCGCACCACACACCGAGGAGCCCACCAACTGGTCTCGCCGGTACAAGGCGAACCTGGAGAAGCTTGCTTCCGGTGACGTCAACAAGGTCGCCGAGGTCGTTCGTGACCTGTGGCGTCGTGAACAGGATCGCGGTCTGTCGGCAGGCGAGAAGCGCATGCTTGCCAAGGCACGTCAGATCCTCGTCGGTGAACTGGCGCTGGCCGAGGGAACCGATGAGGCCAAGGCCGACACGATTCTCGACGAAGTTCTCGCTGCCGCTTCCTGAGCGGTGGCACGTTCCAATTCAGGTCCCGTCGTCGCGCTCGTTCCGGCGGCGGGCCGAGGTCTTCGCCTCCAACGTGGGGAACCGAAGGCCTTCGTCGAAATCGGGAACCGATCCCTCCTGCAGCGTTCGGTCGACGGCCTGATCGAATCGGGCGCCGTCGACCGAATCGTTGTCATCGCGCCCGCCGAGCTGGTGCAGCACACGTGTGATCTCCTGGGATCCGATGTGACCGTCGTCGAGGGCGCATCCGAGCGGACCGGTTCGGTTCGACTGGGCCTGGTCGCTGCCGAAGACGCGGGCATCGTGCTCGTCCATGACGCCGCTCGCGCACTCACTCCGCCGTCGCTCGTGGCACGCGTCGTTGCCGAAGTCCAGGCCGGACGCGGCGCCGTCGTACCGGCCCTTCCTGTCACCGACACGGTCAAAGCCGTCGACTTCATGGGCGCCGTCGTCGGGACGCCCGATCGAAGCACCCTGCGCGCAATTCAGACGCCGCAGGGTTTCCGTGCGGACCTGCTGCGGCGCGCGTACGACGCCGCATCCGACTCCGCTACCGACGACGCCGGTCTGGTCGAACGTCTCGGCGTGACGGTGCACACCATCGTCGGCGAAGCACTCGCTTTCAAGATCACCACGCCTCACGATCTCCTGCTTGCGGAGGCCATCATTGCCAGGGAGGGCACATGAGGGTCGGAATCGGCACCGACGTCCATCCCATCGCGCCAGGCCGGCCATGCTGGCTGGCGGGACTGCTGTTCGAGGACAGTGACGGGCTGGAAGGCCACTCGGACGGTGACGTCGCCTCACATGCGCTGTGTGACGCTCTGCTGTCCGCGGCCGGCCTCGGTGACCTGGGGTCCGTGTTCGGTACGGGACGGCCCGAATGGGATGGCGTCAGCGGGGCGGCCATGCTGACCGAGGTGCGCCGATTGCTGTCCGAGAACGGGTTCACCATCGGCAACGCAGCGGTGCAAATCATCGGTAATCGCCCCAAGATAGGACCACGGCGGATCGAAGCGCAGGAAGCGCTGTCGACGGTGCTCGGTGCACCGGTTTCGGTGTCTGCAACGACGACCGACGGTCTGGGATTGACCGGCCGAGGCGAGGGAATCGCGGCTGTCGCGACTGCTCTTGTCATGACGGAGTAAAAGCACCGGTAGCATTGCTGGTCGTGACCCTTCACTTGTACGACACCGAGACGAGGGCCCTGCGGGAGTTTTCCCCCTTGGTCCCTGGCCATGTATCGGTGTATCTGTGTGGGGCAACGGTGCAGGGTGAGCCGCACATCGGCCACGTGCGAAGCGGAGTCGCGTTCGACGTCCTGAGGCGCTGGCTGAGCGCGCAGGACTACGACGTCGCATTCATCCGCAACGTGACCGACATCGACGACAAGATTCTGAACAAGGCCCGCGACGCGGGACGCCCGTGGTGGGAATGGGCCGCGACGTACGAGCGCTCGTTCACGTGGGCGTACGACAAGCTCGCGGTCCTCCCGCCGTCGGCCGAGCCTCGCGCAACCGGCCACGTCACGCAGATGGTCGAGCTCATCGAACAGCTCATCGAATCGGGTCATGCTTACGCCGCAGAAGGCGACGTCTACTTCGACGTCGTGAGTTTCCCGGACTACGGCGCACTGTCGGGCCACAAGCTCGACGACGTGCATCAGGGCGAGAGCGCAGCATTGGGCAAGCGCGATCCGCGCGACTTCACCCTGTGGAAAGCGGCAAAGCCCGGGGAGCCGTCGTGGCCTACGCCGTGGGGGCGTGGACGACCGGGCTGGCACCTCGAATGCTCCGCCATGTGCAAGGCGTACCTCGGTCCCGACTTCGACATTCATTGTGGTGGTCTGGATCTGGTGTTCCCGCACCACGAGAACGAACGCGCCCAGAGTAAAGCGGCCGGTGACGGGTTCAGTCGCTATTGGCTGCACAACGGGTGGGTCACCATGGGCGGTGAGAAAATGTCGAAGTCGCTCGGCAACGTTCTCTCAGTGCCCAACGTGCTCAAAAGCGTTCGCCCACAAGAGCTTCGATACTATCTCGGCAGTGCGCACTATCGGTCGATGCTCGAGTACTCCGACACCGCACTGGAGACCGCAGCCGTGACGTACCGTGGGATCGAAGGCTTCGTGAAGCGAACCGTCGAACGCGCGGGCGAGGTTCCCCTCGGTACGTGGACCGACGACTTCGCCGATGCCCTGAACGACGATCTCGGGGTGCCGAAGGCTCTCGCTGCCGTGCACGCGACCGTCAAGGCAGGCAACAACGCACTCGAAAGCGGCGATCTGACCGGCGCCGTCGAATGGGCGTCGAAAGTTCGGGCGATGCTCTCGATACTCGGCGTCGATCCGCTCGATCCGCACTGGGCTGCCGACTCCGGTGACAACGACGCTGTCGTCGGCGCACTCGGTGTGTTGGTCGACGCCGAGTTGCAACGCAGAGCGCAAGCGAAGATCGACAGGGACTGGCCGACGGCGGATGCGATCAGGGATCGCCTCGCGAAGGCCGGAGTAGACGTGACAGACACCCCCAACGGACCCGTTTGGTCCGTCGGGGCAACCAGTAGTACCGACGAAGCAGGGCAGTGATGGCAGGCAATTCCAGTAGGCGCGGCGCAGTTCGAAAGACCGGCACCAAGAAGGGGCAGGTCGCCGGCTCCGGCGGCAACCGCCGCAGGGGTCTCGAAGGACGCGGCGCGACGCCACCGGCCGAGGCCAGGACCAAGCATCCCGCATCACGTCGCGCGAAGATGGCGGAGAAGTCCGCACAGAATCAGAGCGGTGGTAGGCAGGGCGGCGGGCGCGTCGCGAGCCGCAAGAACGACGACGCACCGGAGGTCGTACTCGGTCGCAACCCTGTCGTGGAGTGCCTGCGCGCGGGTGTTCCCGCGACGGCGCTGTGGGTGGCCGTAGGTACCGACAGTGACGAGCGACTCAAGGAAAGCGTCCAGCGTGCAGCCGACGCGGGCATCTCGATCCTCGAAGTTCCGCGGTCGGACCTGGACAAGCTCAGCGCCAACGGACTCCACCAGGGTCTGGCTCTGCAGGTGCCGCCGTACCGCTACGCGCACCCCGACGACCTGATCAGCGCTGCACGTACTCACCAGGAGCCAGCGCTCCTGGTCGCACTCGACAACATCACCGATCCGCGCAATCTCGGTGCCGTCGTACGGTCGGTCGCCGCGTTCGGTGGCCATGGCGTCGTGATCCCACAGCGTCGTAGCGCCAGTGTGTCGGCCGTGGCATGGCGTACGAGTGCCGGTGCTGCTGCCCGGCTCCCCGTCGCCAGAGCAACCAATCTGACTCGCACGCTGAAGGATTGGCAGACCAAGGGCGTCACCATCGTGGGTCTCGACGCGGAGGGTGACACCACGCTCGACGAGTTCGACGGCAGTGGGCCGGTGGCGGTCGTCGTCGGGTCCGAGGGCAAGGGACTATCCCGCCTGGTCCGAGAAACGTGCGATTCGATCCTGTCGATCCCCATGGCGGGTCCGGTGGAATCGCTGAACGCTTCGGTGGCAGCAGGGGTAGTGCTGGCGGATATCGCGAGGCAGCGCAGGCGCTGATTCCTGGCGGCTCCGCCGCCAGTGGCGTGGTTAAGTGCCCTGGCGGGCGCTTAACCACGCCACTGGGCGGGACGCCCGTTGCGCTGGGCGAACGCGCTACATTTCGGTGAAGCGCACGGAATCTCCCGGTCGCAACTGGCCCAGCACCGGTATGTCGGAGCTGTGCACCACCCCGATGACCGGGTAGCCACCGGTGACGGGATGGTCGGCAAGGAACGCAACAGGCATGCCGTCCGGGGGGACTTGCAGCGCGCCGACGACCATTCCCTCGCTCGGCAATTCCTTGGAACTCGTTCGCTTCAACGGAGTTTCGCCGGCGAGTCGCACCCCGACGCGGTCGGCGTCCGAAGTGACCACCCAGTCCTGGGTGAACAGACTCGCGGGATCGGTGAACCAGTCGGCGCGGGGTCCGAGGATGACGCGAATGGCGTCCGAACGCTCCGGTGGGAGTGCCCAGTGTTCGGCAGGCCACTCGGAGGACCCGTCGCCCACCGGGTAGTTGTCGCTCACCGCGACGGGCGCTGGGCCGAGCCCGGACATGGTGTCCGTGGACCTGCTTCCCAGTACGGGTTCGACGCCGATGCCACCTCGAACCGCCAGATATGTCCGCAGCCCGGACACCGAAGTGCCGATGAACAATTCGTCGCCGTCGGACAGGACGATCGTGCAGTACATGCCGTCGGCGACGCCGTTGACCGTGACTGGGCTCGGTGCGCCGGTCACTGCCGCGACGACGCGTCCGTGCGCGCGGATTCGGAGGCCGCCGAGAGTCGATTCCAAGGTTGCGCATCCAATTCCATTGCCAACCAGACGGTTTGCAGCATCGTGTGCGCGAACGTCGGCTGCGCCACTCCGGCCGACGCCGATCGCGGAGTGCCCTGGCCTTCCTCGGTCCTGCACGGTGCACAGCGGTCCCGACGCAAGAACGTGCAGTGAGCTCATCGTCTTTCGAACCGAACCGTGGCCCCCGGCTGCAGCAAGGCGGGAGGGTCGCGTTGTGCGTCCCACAGAGGTGCGTCTGTGCTTCCGATCAGCTGCCAGCCGCCGGGTGAGCTGCGCGGATAGATGCCGGAGAACTCCCCCGCGAGACCGACTGCGCCGGCAGGCACCGTCGTGCGAGGTGTGGTGCGACGCGGAACCTGTAGGCGTGCATCGGTGCCGACGAGATAGCCGAATCCGGGTGCGAATCCGCCGAACGCGACCGTCCAGGTCTGTTCCGTGTGCGCGCTGATCACGTCGGCCACGCTCAGGCCAGTAGCGTCGGCGACGTCGTGGAGATCCTCACCGTCGTATCTCACCGATATGACGACGGGTTCGGCAGTCGACTCCGTGGGGGCTTCGGCCGGTTCTGTGTCGCGCACCCACGTGAGTACTCGATCGCGATTTCCGTTGTGCCGCACGAGGACTGTACGTGCTGCCGGGACCAGATCCTCGACGTCCTCGATTGTATCGTCGATGAGCGCGCGGTAGAAGGCCATCGTTTCGGTCAGATCCGGAAATTCGACGAGAAGTGCGCGGTCCCCGGCGTCATGGACGATCATCAGACGAACGCTATGGCATCGATGTCGTTGTCGGACAGTACTTTCCGTACCGCAAACGCCATCTCGACCGCCCCCGGAGAATCCCCGTGCACGCACACCGACTCGGCATCGATGCCGATCGTCGAACCGTCGATCGCCTCGATGGTGCCGTCCCGAACCAGCCGAAGTACGCGGTCGGCGACCGTCGACGGATCGGACAGTACCGCGCCTGCGCATCGCCTAGTAGTACTTTGTTAGGTTGGGAATCTGTGGTGGCAGTGCGGGCAGGTTCCGATCCAGATGGCAAGTGCGCGTTGAAGAATGCGGAGTAT
>NZ_LVCV01000402.1 GCF_001647195.1 Rhodococcus sp. EPR-157
TAGGACAGTCTGAGACGTCGGTCTGTTTCAGAGTCAGGCCCCAACTCACTGGAGAAGTCCAGTATCAACCGGACACACCCATACTCACAGTCTCTTTCGGTCACTTGGCGGCGAGCCCCGCCCAGCAACCCCCGAGCACCCGACCCCACGCGCCAGGGAGACCCTTGCCACGTGTGGCACCATAGGACTCGGTCTTTCCTAGGCGTCGGGGCGCTCTAGACGAAGCAGGGTGGGTTTGTCAGCGTGAAATGCACAGTGCGCAGGACCATCGTTTTTTCAGGCGCGGCATTACTCATGGTCGCGTTTGCTCCGTGGGCGCGGGCGGATCCCATCGGCGATCTCGTCGATCCGCCGAGCGATCCTGCCGCCTACCTCCCCACCCCTCTCGGCGACCCGTGGTTCGATGCGCCCGCGGGATTCGAAGCTCAGGAACCAGGCACGGTCCTGAACACGAGAGGTGTTGCGGTACAACCAGGTACGACGTCGACGCAGCTGCTGTTCCGTTCGACCGATTCGAAGAACAACCCGATCGCCGCGGCGACGACTGTCATCGTCCCCGACGCGCCGTGGACGGGCGGTGGACCGCGACCGGTCGTCGCGTACAACGAGGCGACGGATTCACTCGGCAACGCGTGCGCACCGTCGTCGACGCTGCCGCGGGGTACGAACAAGGAAATCGACCGGATGCAGGACTTGCTGGGTCGGGGCTATGCCGTCGTCGCCACCGACTATCAAGGTCCGCGTCAGGCGTACTCGGCAGGTCTCGTATCCGGCCACACCGTGCTCGACGGGTTGCGCGCATCCCACAGTGCGGGTGTCGCGTCCGACGCACCGATCGCGATCACCGGCTACTCGGGTGGGGCCATCGCGTCGGGCTGGGCAGCGCAGTTGGCGCCCACGTACGCGCCGGAGTTGAACATCGTCGGCGTCGCGTTCGGTGGCCCTCCCACCGACTACAAGATTCTGCAGCGCTCGCTCAACGGCGGCATCGGATCCGGCCTGTTCACGGCAGCGACCATCGGGCTGAGCCGGGAGTACCCGGAGATGCGTTCACTGGCCAACGACAACGGCAAACGACTCGCACTCGTGCAGAAGGACCAATGCGTCGACGTGCTGTCGTACAGCGGACTGCTGCTGTTCGATCAGCAAAACCTGTCGAACGTCCCGAACGTGTTCGATCACCCCATCACCCAGGCCGTGGTCGAAGAGAACCGGATGGGACAGATCAAGCCCGAGGCGCCGATCTACATCTACCAGGGCCTACAGGACTTCCTCATTCCCAAGGAGGGCGCCGAAGCCGTCCAGGACCAGTGGTGCGCGATGGGCGCATCGGTCCATTTGGAGGAGATCCCCGGTGATCACACGAGCGCCGAGGTCGGCGGCAGGCCCGGTGCATTCGATTGGATTTCGCAGCGCCTCGCCGGAGCACCTGCCGGAGGATGCGAACGAGTCGTTCGCTGACAGGACTTGACCCTCACGCCACGGGAGGTACCACTGTTGTCTTCCGTGAGCGATTCAGAGGCAATGAAGGTGGGCGAGGTGTCCCGCCTCGTCGGGATCAGCGTCCGGACACTGCACCACTACGACGAGATCGGTCTCGTGGTGCCGTCCGGGCGGACCCCGAAGGGTTATCGCAGCTACTCGTCGGCCGACGTCGAGCGACTGCACCAGGTATTGACGTACCGCGAACTCGGTTTCGTGTTGGACGACATAGCCACCCTCCTCGATGATCCGACTGTCGATGCAATGGCACACCTGTCACGTCAGCGTGCATTGCTGGACGCCAGGATCGATCGCTTGCATCAGATGGCTGCGGCCGTGGACAAGATGATGGAGGCGAAGAAAATGGGAATTCAATTGACCCCGGAAGAGC
>NZ_LVCV01000403.1 GCF_001647195.1 Rhodococcus sp. EPR-157
GCAGTCACAGACACGCACCGCGTCGTTCACCAAGGACGACTGGAAGCGCATCAAGGCCGAAACCGACGCGTTGGAAGCCGATTTCGCTGCGGCGATGAAGTCCGGTGTTCCTGCCGACTCGGAACGCGCTGCGGTACTCGCCGAGCGCCATCGCGCCGGCATCGAGCAGCACTACGACTGCGGCTACGAGATGCACGTCTGCCTGGCGGAGATGTACATCGCCGACGAGCGCTTCACCAAGCACTACGACGACGTAGCGCCGGGGCTCGCGCGGTATGTCCGTGACGCCATCGTCGCCAACGCCGAAGGCAAGTAGGCGATCTACTCCCCGGTTGTGCGTATCTCACGACCACAACCGAACAACCGGGGAGTAGATCGACCTGTCCCTGGCCAAAGTAACCACCCGGGTGGATACTTCGAACATGACTCCGACGCTTCGCTCGGCGATTCTGTCCGCTTCCATCGGCAAGGCGAGCGGCCTGCGCAGCTCGGTCGGCATCACCGTCGGGCTGCTCACCTGGTTCGAAGGAAGCGACCGAGAGCGTCTCGCCGCCGGGGCCTCGGCCGTCGTCACCGCGGGCGAGCTCGTCATGGACAAACTGCCGACGACGCCATCGCGGCTCAGCCCGCCCGCCCTCGGCGGACGAATCGCGGCGGGGAGCGGCGCCGCGTTCGTCGTTGCCCGACGCCTCGGCGACGACCCGATTCCGGCGGCAGTCATCGGCGGGCTCTCGGCGATCGCGGCATCCTATGCAGGTCACGCGTACCGCGCTTGGGCGTCGAAGAAAATACCCCCGATTGCGGCGGCGTTGGTCGAGGATGCAGTCGCGTTGTCGATCGGCGCGGCCGTCTTGTGCGAGGTGAGGGCGTAAAGTCCGCAGTATGAAGCCGACGTTTTGGCAGTACCTGGGCTACCAGTTCGGCCGAGTGCTGCCGGCGTCGATGCAGGACTGGGTGCGCGAGGACCTCGTCGGCAACGGGGCTCAGGCCCGCTATCTGGTTCGGTTCACGCTGCCCGTCATTCCGCTGCTGTCGCTCTTCCTGCTCGTTCCCGGACCACTGTGGATCGGCCTGGCGATGATGGCGCTGCTGTTCATTCCGCTCGTCTACTTCGCGATCGCACTGATGAACGTCTACCGGCGGCACCGTTTGCTCATCCACGACCTCGATCCACAGCTGCTCAATGCGAACACACAAGCCAAGCTGGACCGCACCCGGGACGAGTACGAGAGGCGTCACGGACGGCTCGACTAAGCTTTCGACCATGACTTCCGTCGAATTCAAGGCAACCGCAGACCTGGCCGACGAGATCGGGCCCGAAATCCGAAGCTGCGACACGCAATTCATTCAGTTCGGAAAGAACTCCGAGTTCGCCGGGCCGATCACCACGATCAAGTGCTTCCAGGACAACCTCCTGGTCAAGCAGACCCTGGGCGAGCCAGGCAACGGTGGGGTGCTCGTCGTGGACGGCGATGCGAGCGTTCACACAGCACTGGTCGGCGACATCATCGCAGGTAGAGGCGTCACCAACGGCTGGGCGGGAGTCATCGTCAACGGCGCGATCCGAGATTCGGCGATCCTGCGCACCCTGGACATCGGCGTCAAAGCACTCGGCACCAACCCGCGCAAGAGCACGCAAACCGGATCCGGTGAGAAGAACGTGCCCGTCGAATTCGGTGGCATAACCTTCAACCCAGGCGAGATCGTCTACAGCGACTCCGACGGAGTGGTCGTCGTATAGCGGTCCCCGCCCGGATCCTGCAGGCGGTCCCCGCCCAGTGGCGCGGTTGAGTGCACCAGAGGACACTCAATCATGCCACTAGGTGAGCGGATGCCGAACCCGAGGCACCCCGCGCCACTCGTCGAACATGAACAGCGCCAACGCAACCACCAACATTCCCGACGCCACCCACGCTGCTCCGGTGTCGAGCATTTTCACCATCACGGCTCCGAGCACTGCACCGCCGAGAAACCCCGCGATGACGGAACCGAAATTGATTGCCCGCATCCCCGCCGCCTTGTCTCCGCCCGTGACTCGATGAAACACCGCCTGCGACAGGCTGCGTAGATTGCCGGTCGTCATCGTCGTACTGAACGCCTGGTCCACCAGCACTCGGAACGTCGTTACCTGCAAGGCTGCGACGAACGAAATAGAGATCGTGACAACAGCATTGGGTACCGACAGCGGGACGAAGCCGACCACTGCGATCACAACGATCTCGATCACGAGCACTGCGCGGACCGGTCGCTTCACGATCCGTGCGACAGCCGGCCTCGAGACGAACTCCGCTGTGAAGACGCCGAGAACGAACGCAACCAGCGGAGGCAGGTACCCCATCGCCGACTGCCACTGGCCCGACGCGATGTCGATTCCGAACAACACCACGTTGGCGGTCTGCGCATTCGCGAACACGCCGTCGCGAGTCATGAACGTGTAGACGTCCAAGAATCCACCGACCGCGGCGAGCAGCACTCCGAGACGAACCGACTCCGAAGTCACCACCACGTTGCGTGGATCCGGCGCGTGCGTCATCACAACTCGCTCGATACGTCCGCAGCCAGTTCCTGGATTCGTCTTTCGCTTCGCTTGTAGTGCGTCCACTGCCCCACCCGCGTGCTGGTGACCAATCCGGCGTTCTGCAGGGTTGCCATGTACTGGGACGCGGTTGATTGGGACACACCTGCTCGGGCCTGAATGTGCTTGAGGCACACTCCTACTTCCTCGGCGGGCTCGAGTTGCGGAGGAAAGTCGGACGGGTTCTTCAGCCATCGCAATATCGCCACGCGCGTGGGATTGGACAGCGCTTTGAAGGCCAGGGCGAGATCGTCCTCGACGGGATTCTTGGACACTCGAGCATCATACCGTCATATCGCAAATTCCCGATACGTATGGTTCACTTTGTTCATCGCAACATTGCGATATATCGATCAGGAGGACTTATGCAAGGCAGACAGGTGGCGGTTGTCGTGGGTGCACGCGGTGTGATCGGGGGCAATCTCGTCGAGCATCTGAAACAGCAGGGTGACTGGGACGTCATCGGCCTGTCCAGGCGAGGAGGCGTCGACGAACCGGGGGTGCGACACATCCCCGTCGATCTTCTCGACGCCACTGGCACCAGGAACGCATTGGCATCGGTCCATGACGCGACCCATATCTTCTATGCCGCGTATCAGGACCGACCGACATGGGCAGAACTCGTCGAACCGAACGTGACGATGCTGCGAAACGTCGTCGATGCGGTCGAGGCCACATCGGATGACCTGCGGCACATCAGCCTGATGCAGGGGTACAAGGTGTACGGCGCACATCTGGGACCGTTCTCGACGCCGGCTAAGGAATCCGATGCCGGGCACATGCCACCCGAATTCAACACCGAGCAACAGAAGTTTCTCGAGGATCGCAGCGCTCGGGGCACGTGGACATGGACGGCGATTCGGCCATCCGTCGTCTGCGGCTTCGGGCTCGGGAACCCGATGAATCTCGCAACCGTCATCGCCGTGTACGCTGCAATGTCGAAGGAACTCGGTGTGCCACTGAGGTTTCCGGGGAAGCGGGGCGCCTACGGAACTTTGATGGAGGTGACCGACGCAGGCCTGCTGGCCGAAGCAACTGTTTGGGCCGCAACGACTCCCGAGTGCGAGAACCAAGCATTCAACATCACCAACGGCGACTTGTTCCGCTGGGAGGCGCTATGGCCGAGCATCGCCAAGTTCTTCGAGATCGACGTCGCCGCACCACTACAGATGTCGCTCACCGAGACGATGGCAGACAAAGAACCGCTGTGGAATTCCATGGTCGACAGGTACCACCTCGCACCGACCGCATATGCAGACGTGGCAGCGTGGCCGTTCGGAGACTTCGTATTCGGGTGGGACTACGACTTCTTCTCCGACGGTTCGAAGGCCAGACGTCTCGGATTTCACAGCTACGTCGAGACCGAGAAGATGTTCACCGACATCTTCTCGGACCTTCGACGCCGCAGGGTAATTCCGTGAGTGACCTAGCGAACGAACGCGAGGAGTGCGTCGTTCACTTCCTGGAAGTGCGTCCACAGTAGACCGTGCGGGGCACCCTCGACCTCGACGTACTTCGCTTCGGGGAATGCCTTGGTGAACTCGCGACCCGTCGCGTCGATCGGCAGGATGTTGTCCTTGGTGCCGTGCAGGATGAGCGTGGGCTTGCCGGATTCGCGCACCTTCTGCACGTCACCGCGGAAGTCCTCGATCCAGCTGGGCACCACCGCATACGCCGCGACGGGTGCGCTCGCGACCGCAGTATTCCAGCTCGCGCGTACGGTTGCCTCGCTGATTCGGGTACCGAGGTTCTCGTCGAGGTTGTAGAAGTCACGATAGAAATTGTCGAACCAGGCGAAGCGGTCCTCGCGCGCCGCCGCGTCGATACCGTCGAACACCGACTGCGGAACTCCGGTCGGATTGTCGTCGGTCTGCAGCAGGAATGGCTCGAGTGAGGCAAGGAAGGCGAACTTCGCGACACGGTCGGTCCCGTACTTCGCTGCGTAGCGCGCCAATTCACCTGTGCCCATCGAGAAGCCGACGAGGATGACGTCGTTGAGATCGAGTTCGGTGAGGACTGCGTTGAGATCGGATGCGAAAGTGTCGTAGTCGTAGCCGACGGTGGGCTTGCTGGACTGGCCGAAGCCGCGGCGGTCGTAGGTGATGACGCGGTAGCCGGCGTCGAGGAGTGCTCGTGACTGACGTTCCCAGGAGTTGCCGTCGAGCGGGTAGCCGTGGATCAGGACGACGGCCTGGCCGCTGCCGTGATCTTCGTAGTAGACGTCGACCGGGGTGCTGTTCTCTGTTCCGACATTGATGAAAGCCATTGCTGTTGCCCTTCGTCGTGGTCTGGTGGAGAACGTACGTTCTCGCACTATGGTCTACCGTAGAGAACGTTGGTTCTCTGCGCAAGGAGTTGGTGAGAAATGGAGATGGACAGCGCGCGGGCGGCAGTGCTCGACGCCGCCGACGAACTCTTCTACGCGCGTGGCGTGCAGGCCGTCGGCATGGACGAACTGCGCACCGCGGCCGGGATTTCACTCAAGCGGATGTATGCGCTCTTCCCGTCCAAGTCGGACATCGTCGCGCAGGTACTGGCCGGACGCACAGCCGTCTGGAACGAGCGCATCCTCGCCGAAGCCGACCGGCACGACTCGCCGCGCGACAAAGTGCTCTCGATTTTCGACTTCCTCGACGCGTGGTTCCGTGAGGACAACTTTCGCGGCTGCGCGTTCATCAACTCGTTCGGGGAACTCGGTGCCACGATGCCCGCCGTCGCAGACGCAGCCCACCAGCACAAACGCGAATTCGTCGAGTATGTCACCGATTTGGTCGTCGAAGCGGGGTGTCCCGCGAGCCTCGGGTTGCAGATCGCCCTGCTCGCGGAGGGCGCACAGACCACTGCAGCAATCTCGGAATCTCCCGAATCCGCAACAGCGGCCCGGCAAGCAGCCGAGGTCCTCCTCGACGTCGCCGCACGCGCATGAAGCTGAAGGCGTGCATCAACGGTCCCCGGACGCCCAGAGAGCATCCGGCGGTACCCGTCACAGCGGAGCAGATCTCCGCAGAGTCGATTGCTGCGGTCCGCGCTGGTGCCGAGGCGATCCATGTTCACCCCAAGAACCCCGACGGCACAGACTCTCTCGCCGCGGATCACGTCGAGGCCGCAGTGCGGGCAGCGCGTATGGCAGGAGTACCAGTGGGCGTCACGACGGGTGCGTGGAGTGCACCGGACCCCGCGTCCCGGTTGAAGGCGATCGCGTCGTGGACGACGTTGCCGGATTTCGCATCGGTCAACTGGCACGAGGAGGGCGCGTACGAGGTTGCGCGCGTTTTGCTCGATCGAGGGGTCGGGGTCGAAGCAGGGTTGTGGAGCGTCCGTGCGGCTCGCGCGTGGTTGGACTCCGATCTGCGAAAACACTGCATGCGAGCGCTCCTCGAGGTGCAACCGAACGACCCCCCGACCGCGGCCGAGGACCTCGTGGCGGCAACCTTCGACGCCGGTGTACCCATCCTGTTGCACGGCGAAGGCGCTACCTGCTGGAACACCCTTCGGCTGGCCGTCAGCCTCGACCTCCCGACGCGAATCGGCCTGGAGGACAGCCTCACCCTGCCCGACGGCTCCCTCGCGGCCGGCAACGCCGATCTGGTCGCAGCGGCCGTGGCCGAACTGGAGCCTCCAGCTCAGTGGCGCGGTTGAGTGCACCCCGATGCACTCAACCGCGCCACTGGGGCGGAGCCCCCACGTCACCACTGGGGCGGAGGTCCAGGTTGGAGATCTCCCGGAACTGTTGCATCGTGAACAGGTGAACCTGCGATCGGCCGCACTACCCCTTGCAGCAACTCTCGTGCTCGTGTCGTGCGCCGCGGGAAGCACAACGCCCGCTCCACAGCCAACGACGAGCACTGTCAGCACCATCCGAACCGTGGACGCGCAGACCGTCGTCGACGCGTTGGTGGCCGAAGGCGCTCCTGCTGCCGTCATTGAACTCCGCGACGGTACGAGCGAGTGGCAGGGCGCGGCAGGTGTCGTCGAGCGTGGATCCACAGAACAAGCGTCGGCGAACGACCCGATCCGCATTGCCAGCATCACCAAGTCGATGGTCGCCGCAGTCGTACTTCAACTGGTCGCCGAGGGCACGCTCGAGCTGGACACCAACATCGACGAGGTACTTCCCGGGTTGCTGCCCAAGCCCGTCACCATCCGCCAGCTGCTCGATCACACCAGTGGCCTGCCGAATTACCTCGACTCCCTGGTTCCGCCCGACGCCCAGGGCTTGCTCGACGCCGCGACCAC
>NZ_LVCV01000404.1 GCF_001647195.1 Rhodococcus sp. EPR-157
CTACGTCGTACTCGGGATGGTGGTCGACGAACTCGACGGCATCAGCATCGCCGAATCGCTGCGACAGCGCATCTTCGAACCGCTGTCGCTGGATTCGACCAGCTACCCCACCGAGCCGCAGATGCCCGCCGGCTCGCTACACGGTTACGTCCTCGAAGCCGACAACTACGTCGACATCACCGACTTCGAACCATCGGTGTGGTCTACGAGCGCCGCGGTGATCTCCACAGTCGGCGACATCAACACCTTCTTCCGGGCTCTGTTCGACGAGACGCTCCTGCCGCGGACACTCGTCGAGCAGATGCAGATATTGACCCCATCGGGTTACGGTCTCGGGCTGCTGGTCGGCGGCGATGCGTGCAACCCAGGGGCAGCCGAACTCGTCTACGGGCAGCGCGGTAACGGCTTCGGGTATCGAACCCTGTCGTTCTCGAGCCCCGACGGAGAACGCCAGGTGACCCTCGGCTGGACGGCGTCGGCGATAGACCCGGCCGCCGACCCGCTCGAACAGAGCGCGCTGAACGGCCTCGTCACCGGACTTGCCGCGACCTGCCCCGCCTGACGTCTACCGGTACGACCCGGTGTCACCCGAGATCACAGTGCAGTGACCCAGCCGTGAATCTCGTCGCTGGTCAGCGCTGCCTGATGCCGCTTACGCAGCGTGGACGTAACTGGACCCAATGCGGGTGAATCGCCGATCGCCCTGCCGTCGATCTGGTGGACCGGCGCCACTCCAGCGGAAGTACCGGATACGAATACCTCGTCCGCGATGTAGAGCTCGGTGAGATCGACGGTCCTCTCGTGCACCTCGATCCCTTCCTCACGTGCCAGCGTGAGGATGGTTCGACGGTTGATGCCGTCGAGGATGTCGCTGGTGACATCGGGCGTGATCAATACTCCGCTGCGCACCAGGAAGATGTTGGCCGCGCTGAGCTCGCACACGTGGCCGTTGATATCGAGGAAGATGCAGTCGTCGAATCCGCTGTCGATCGCAGCCTGCTTTGCCAGAACGGAGTTGACGTAGGCGCCGTTCACCTTCGCACGTGACGGAATCGCATTGTCCGGAATACGACGCCACACACTGGTTTTGAGTCGCATGCCGTCCTGCGGCACGATCGGAACGGCGTCGTAGAGAAATATCGACATCGTCGTGCTCAGCCCGCGAACCCGTGTTCCCGGTATCGACTCGTCGACGTGCACGGTCGCGCGCACATACACCTCGTGCTGGGGATCGTTTGCCGCGACGACCTCGCGCACCACGCTCACGAACCGATCGAACGTCCACTGCGGCGCAAAGCTGTCGATACCGATGATCTTGCACGACTCGAGCAGGCGCTGATAGTGGTCACGCAACCGGAATGCGGTACGCGAAGAACCGGAAACGTGAACGGGGAAAACCGTGTAGACGCTCAGCCCGTACAGCACCGCCGACGTGGCTACCCCCAGCGTCGCCTCACGACTGTCGATGATGCTGTCGCCGAAGAACACCTTGCCGTGTGGGTTGGCCATGCGGTGATGTTACCGGTGGCGACCGTCGACACCCCAGCTCAGGCGTCGAACACGCACGTCTTCTCCCGGACTTGTCGTAGGCCGGTGATAGGAATGAGGAGACACGGAAAGGAGTGTTCATGCACACCAGCGAAGACAGCTGCGAAGGAACCCTCGTGATCCACGCGGCCGGCGACGCGGAATGCACCGAGCCGGCCTGCGTGGACCTCGAGTACGTCCGTCACCTGCTCGTTCTCGATTGTGAGGAGATCACCGGCGGATGCCGATGCGTCGGCGAGGTCGAGTTGATCCGCGCGTCCTGACCTGCGTTCAGGTCCAGTCCACCCGTTCCGCCATCTCGAGCAATGTACGACGCCTTGTCGGGCTCGTCTCGCCGATGCGAGCGATCCGCCCGTACAGGTGTGCCCGGAAATCCTCCATATCGGAGCGATTTTGGCTCGTCGGTCCGGTACGTGTGCAGTTGTGCAGGATTGCTCTGAGCTCGTCGTATTCACGCCGCTGCACAGCGGGCCAGTCGTTGACGACCAGGCCGGTCAGCTGTTGGCGTTCGTGTGCGCGGCGCACCCGAGTCTTGAGCGGATTCAGGATGAAGCCCTCATCGGTGATGATCCGCCGTGCAACCCACAGAACCTTGTCGACGTCTGCATCACCGGACAATGCGAGATCATCCGCATATCTGCTGTACCGCAAGCCCATCGACCGGGCAAAACCCGTCAGCCGGATATCGAGCATTCGTGCGGCGAGGTTCGCCAGCGCCGGGGACGTCGGCGCCCCCTGAGGAAGATGTCGGGTCCGGAGCAACGACGCTGTGGCATAGGGCAATCCGTTCAACTGGCCGGCAGGAGTGCTCGTCGTGCACAGGTAGGCGAGATTCCACGCCACGCTACGGGAATAACCGAGTGCATCGAAGATCGCGATGACACGGCTGATCCCGATCGACGGGAAGAAGTTCTTCAGGTCGACCGAGATCACCACTTCTTTGCCTGCATGCGGAATTCCGAACGTACGGGGGCTGCGTCCCTTGACGAATCCATGAGCCGCACCATGCGCCGGAACGTGATCGAGAATGCGTCGCAGTATCTTTCGCTGTATTTCGCGTAGACGTGGTTTCGGAATCTCGAGCAGACGAGCTCCGACACGTTTGGGAATCGCGGTGGTTCGATAGTGTCGCAGCGGCGGCGACGCAGTGGTGAGTCGCGAGTGGGCGTCGGCGAACCACTCGATCTCGGGGATCGTGAGATTCAACGATTCGGCAAGGTCGCCGGTGGTGAAGTATCGGGGTACGTCGAAACGCCAGGGTTTCGGGCTGTTGCTCCGACGCACAGGTTCATGAGATATCGCCTCGGGGATACGCGGGAGTTCTGCGATTAGCCGGTGCACGGACGCTTGATCGAACGGCTGCGACGGGTACAGATCGATCAACCGGTCGGCGAGCCGGGGTGCCCTCTCCCCCAGGATCGGCATGAACGCTTCTTCCAGACGTTCGCGGGTCCACTGCGCATCGGCCGCGAGTTGCGCGAGGTACGCCGCCAATTGCGCGTTGAACTGGCGTTCCGTCATCGCGATCCAGGGTGCAGCGGCGACGGGCGACCTGAATCTTTCGTGCTCGGCGCCGTCGTGCACGCGGAGCGTGCGGACCGGCGTCGGACGCAGTGCCCAGTTCTTCTTTCCCACCCAGGGGTTGCCCCTGAGATCGGTCGCGCGGACCGACACTCGCCCGTGCGCCACTGCATGCGCTCCACCTTGCCAAAGAAGTTCCGATCGCGCTCGCCGTTTCCACACCTTCAGCGCCTGATGCGAGAGCCACTAGTGCAAGACTGGGGGTGTGCCCCCCTCCCGACCGACTTCTCCGATTCAGTCCGTGGACCGCGCTATCGAGGTTCTCGAGTTCCTCGCGGACCACGGCGAATCGGGTGTTCAGGAGGTTGCGACGCATCTCGATGTGCACAAGTCGACCGCCTTTCGGCTCCTGGGTGCGCTCGAGGCCCGACGCCTCGTCGAGCAACCAGGTGAACGCGGCAAGTACCGCCTGGGCATCGGCCTGATTCGGCTCGCCACCTCGGTGTCCAGCCAGATGGATATCACTCGACTCGCTCGGCCGATTCTCCACGACCTGGCCGACACGATCGGCGAGACGGTGAACATCGCAGTCCCCGACGGCACCGTCACCGTCAACATCGACCAGGTTCGCGGCGGCTCGTCGATCATCAGCCACAACTGGATGGGCGAACGCTCGGCCCTGCACGCGACGTCGAGCGGCAAAGTCCTGATGGCCTACGACGACGCGCTGCTGAAAGCTGGAGTCGACAGCGTGTTGGAGCTGTTCACCGAGAACACCATCACCGACCGCCAGGACCTACTCGACGAGATCGAAACCGTCCGTGCCAGCGGGATCGCCTACGCCCGTGAGGAGCTGGAGATCGGGCTCAACGCAACAGCGGCCGCAATCTTCGGCTACGACGGGCGAGCCCTCGGCGCCATCACGGTGTCGGGACCGGCATACCGACTCGACGAGGAGAACCTCGTCGCTGCAGGCGAAGCGGTCCTCGCCGCGGCCAGGAAGGTGTCGTCGCTGATGGGCGCCTAGGCAACTCCGCCGGGAACGAAGCGCGACACCCATTCGTGAAACTGCGTGATGTGGTGCTCAGACGGCACCAGAACGCCACCGTTTCGATACATCCGTGACGACATCGCCGGCTGGCACCGCTCGCAGGCGTCGAAATCCTGCTCGTTGACGCGATGGAACAACTCGACCGAGCGGTTCATCGTCTCGGTGTTCGCCGGATCCGCGACGACACCCGGCGCATAGAGCCAGTCACATTCGACGACAGTGCGATCCACTGCCATCGGAAACATGCGATGGATGATCACGTGATCGGGCACGAGGTTGACGAAGACCGTCGGCCTGATCGTGATCGCGTAGTACCTGCGGTCCTGATCCTCTCCAACGCCACCGAGCGCATCGAACCCCGCCGAACCGTCGACGGTGAACCCTTCGATCTCGGCCCCGAACTCGGCGCCGTGCCCGACGTACGTCTGCGCGGCATAGCCGTCGGCGAATTCGGGAAGGACCTCGGTGAGCTCGGGATGGATCGTCGCGCAGTGATAGCACTCCATGAAGTTCTCGACGATGAGCTTCCAATTGGCCTTGACGTCATACGTGATCCGACGCCCCAGTGCGAGCTTCTCGGTGCCGTAGCTGTCGATCTTGCCCAGTTCGCCGAGCCGTTCGCGGACCTCGCCCTGCACACTGTCCTCGAACGACGGTGGTTCGTCGGCGACGCACACCCACACATAGCCGAGCCATTCCCTGACGTGCACAGCGCGCAGACCGTACTCGGTGCGGTCGATGTCGGGCATGTTGATCAAATTCGGTGCCGCGATGAGCTTTCCGTCGAGATCGTAGGTCCACGCGTGGTACGGACACTGGAAGTTGCGCTTGACGGTCCCCGCCGCCTCCGTGCACACCAGCGCGCCGCGGTGACGACAAACGTTGAAGAACGCTCTGATGTCGCCCTTACGGTTTCGGCTGACGAGCACCGACTCGCGCCCCACCTGCACGGTTCGGAAGTCACCCGCGAGCGGAATGTCATCGGACCGGACCGCACAGATCCACATCTCCTCGAAGATCTTCTCCTGCTCCTTCTCGAAGTACGCCGGGTCGACGTAGGTGTGACCGCCGAGGGTTTCGAGCAGTGTGGGTGTCGGCTCCAGAATCGTCATCGCCTGATCCTTGCCATCTCGGGATCGAACAGCGGCTCGGCCATCACTGTCGCCGGAAGGGCGTCGCGGAAGTACCGCACTGCAACGTGATCACCCGGTTTCGTCGACGACGGCAACCACGCGTAGGCGATGGTCTTCCCGATCGTGTACCCGTAGGCGGCGCTGGTCACGTAACCCGACACTGCGCCGTCGATCAGCACCGGTTCCTTGCCCATCACCACGTGCGACGGGTCGTCGAGGGTGAGACACACCAGTCGTATCGGTGATTCGGCGCCCAACATCTCCGCCCCGATGAACCCTTCGGTCTTTCGTACCGCGAAACCTAGGCCCGCGGAACAGGGGTCGTGTTCGGCGGTCATGTCGGTTCCCCAGGACCGATATCCCTTCTCGAGTCGTAGGCTGTTGAACGCGCTGCGGCCGGCAGCCACGACACCGAATTCCTGTCCCGATTCCCACAGCGAATCCCACAGTCGCAGAGCAGTATCTGCGTCGGTGTACAACTCCCAGCCGAGTTCGCCGACGTAGGACAATCTCAGCGCCAGAACATCGATGCCGGCGACGTGGATGTTCCGTCCGTTGAAGTACTTCAAGCCGGTGTGCGAGATATCGGCATTCGTGAGCGGCGCGAGCACATCACGCGCGTGCGGTCCCCACAGTCCGATACACGCTGTGCCGCCGGTGATGTCGCGGACATAGGCGTCGGGACCCGCGTGACGCAGCATCCAGTCCTCGTCGAGCGGACCGTTGACTCCGACCTGGAAGCGATCGTGTGCCACCCTCGCGACCGTGATGTCGCTGCGAACACCGCCGCTGGCGTCGAGCATCAGCGCGTACGTGACGCTCCCGACCTTCTTGTCGAGCTGGTTCGTCGTGAGTTTCTGCAGCAGGGCCAGGGCTCCCGGGCCGCCGACCTCGAGGCGTCGTAGCGGGGTCATGTCGTACATCGCGACGGACTCTCGCGTCTTCCAGGCCTCGACGGCGACCCCGGGTGACCAGAACTTGGACGACCACGGTTCCCGCTTCGGCGCCTGCCACTGTTCCGGAAGTTGTTCCAACAGGGACGCATTCGTCTCGTACCAGTGCGGCCGCTCCCAACCGGCTCCTTCGAGGAACACTGCGCCGAGCTCGCGTTGTCTGCCGTAGAACGGCGTCACTCGCAGCGGTCTCGGTTCTTCTTTGGGCTGGAGTGGGTGGATGATGTCGTAGACCTCGGCGAAGTTCTGCGCGCTCGTCCGCGCCACATTCGAGGGGACGCGGTCTGTCTTCTCGAAGCGGTACAGATCGCACTCGTGCATGTCGATCTCGCTCGTGCCGTCGACGAGAGTTTCCGCCAGGGACTTCGCGACGCCTGCGCTGTGCGTCACCCAGATCGCCTCGCACGTCCACAGGCCTGCGATCTCCCGGGACTCACCGACCAGCGGAGCGCCGTCGGGAGTGAAGGAGAAGATCCCGTTGAACGCGCGCTCGAGGCCGCCGCCGCGGAGTAAGGGGATGAGCTCGGTGCTGTAGCGCCATGCGTCGGCGAAATCGTCTTCGGTGAAAGCCATCGACGACGGCATGTCCGCTTCGGTGACGTTCTCGCTGCCCGGGAGCGTCCGTGAGTCGACGGGCATCGGTCGGTGGTGGTAGGAGCCGATCCCGAGGTGATCGCCGTGTTCGCGGTAGTAGAGGCTGCGGTCTTGGTGGCGAAGGATCGGCAGGACGGCCTCCTTCCCTGCCGCCTTCGCTGGGAGGTCCAGCCCCGTGGTGTGGGCGTACTGATGCGCAAGCGGCAACAGCGGCACGGTGACGCCGAGCATGTCCCCCAGCTCCGGCCCCCAGAACCCGGCGCAGCATACGACGACGTCGGCCGGGAAGGTCTCTCCGCCGGCTTTCACCGCGGTGACCCGCCCGGACACCTCCTCGATGGCCGTCACCTCCATGGAGCCGATGAACCGGGCGCCGCGTTCGGTTGCCGATGCGGCTTGCGCGCGGCTGGCGAGGACCGCCTTGGCCAGCCCGTCGTCGGGGGTGTGGAGGCCGGCAAGGATCAACTCGCGGTCCAACAACGGGTAGAGCTCGAGGCATCGCTCGGTGTCGACGACCTCCGATGGCAGTCCCCACGACGTCGCGAACCCGTGCCGCCGGTACAGCTCGTCGACGCGCTCCGGGGTGGTTGCGACCTCCAGACCCCCGACACTCAGGAAACACCCGAGGTCCTTGAACTTGGCAGCCGTGTACGCCGCGAATCGGGACATCGAGCGCGAGGCGTTGGTCGCGAAGACGAGGCCGGGAGCGTGGGAGGTGGACCCGCCCGGCAGTTCGATAGGGCCTTTGTCGAGCACGGTGACGTCGGTCCAACCGCGTGAGGTGAGTTCCTCGGCGAGGCTGCAGCCGACTATTCCTGCGCCGACGATCACCACCCTGGGCGAATTCGATGCCATTACTTGCTCCTGGGGGCTGTACGTGAGAACGATTTGGTTGCACAATACGAACTGCGATTCGTATAACGCAACAGATTCACACAATCGACATGGAGTGTTCCCACCGCTGCAACGGAGGGCCTCCATGCTGTGAGTCGAGAGAAGATCCACGACCGACGCCGCATTCGACTGCGAGGCCACCATGACCGCGACGTTCCCCACCCCCACACTCCTCGACGCCGGGCGAGTCGACGACCTCCCCGAGGGCGAAGCACTCCGCATCACGCCGCAGGGAACCGCCCCCATCGCGATCTTCAACGTCGAGGGTGAGTACTTCGCGATCGACGACACCTGCACCCACCAGGACGCATCTCTGTCCGAGGGATGGGTCGAGGACTGCGCCGTCGAATGCCCACTTCATACCGCGTGCTTCGACCTTCGCACCGGAGCCGCACTCGGTGCTCCCGCCAAGATCCCCGTTCGAACCCACGCTGTGCACGTCGAGGACGGTGTCATCCGCGTCGCGGTCTCCCCGTGAGGTCCGTGACGATCGTCGGCGCGTCGCTCGCCGGCCTGTCGTCCGCGCGCGCACTACGTGAGGAGGGTTTCGACGGCCGCATCACGATGATCGGCGACGAGATTCACCGTCCGTACGACCGACCTCCGCTGTCCAAGCAGTTCCTCAAAGGCATCGACGACGGTATGTCCCTCGAGACCGAGGAGGACTCCGCGCTCGAGTTGGACTTTCGGTTGGGGAACGCAGCGGTGGGGCTGGATCCGTCGGGCCGGACAGTTCTGCTGGCCGACGGGACCGAAGTGCTTTCCGACGCCGTGGTGGTGGCCACCGGGGCGTCGGCCATTCGCTTGGCCGGGTCCGCAGACGGCGTACACGTGCTGCGTTCACTCGACGATGCGCTGGCGCTGCGCGCGGAGTTGACTCCCGGCGCCCGGGTCGTGGTCGTCGGCGCAGGATTCATCGGTAGCGAAGTAGCTTCCACCGCAGTCGAACTGGGATGCGACGTCACCGTCGTCGAGGCGTCGGCCTCGCCGCTGGAACGGGTATTCGGGACGCAGATCGGCGCACTCGTCGCGGGCTGGCACAACCGCGGGGGCGCCCACTTGATCACCGGGGTGACCGTGTCCGGGTTCGCGATGTCCAGCGGCCGCGTCACCGCCGTCGAACTACGGGACGGGCGGTTGCTGCCGGCCGATGTCGTGGTGGTCGGCGTCGGTTCACGGCCCAACACTCGGTGGCTCGACGGCAGCGGTATCGAACTGTCCGGTGGCGTCGTGACGGACAAGCGAGGGGTGACCTCGATTCCAGGCGTCGTAGCTGTCGGTGATTGCGCAGCCGTCCGGGATCCCGCGACGGGCACGACGATCCGCGACGAACACTGGACGGCAGCGGCGACGCGGCCATCGGTGGCAATGAAAGCGCTGCTGGGATCCGGGGTCGAAACGTTCTCCGGGGTTCCGTACGTGTGGTCCGATCAGTACCAGTCGCGCATCCAGTTCGCGGGGCACCACGGTCTCGACTGCTCGGCCGACATCGTCGAGGGGGATCCGGAGCTGGGTCCGTTCGTCGCGGTCTATCGAAGGGACGGTCATCCAGTGGCCGTGCTCGCCGTGTCGTCCCCACGATCGTTCGGGAAGTGGCGTCGGCAGTTGGTCGCCCGGGATTAGTGGGGGCTCCGCCCCCAGTGGCGCGGTTAAGTATGTTGGAGTGCACTTTTTCGTGCCACTGGGCGCGGAGCGCCCCTACACATGCTCCGACACCAGCACCGCCGCAGTGTTCGGATCCAGCGCCTCGAAGGTGTGCGGCAGATCCCCCGGGTAGCTGATGTAGTCCCCGGGGTGCAGTTCGACGGGTTCGTCGGTCGGCCCGACCAGTGCGCGGCCTGCGGACAGAACCACGTGCTCGACAACGCCGGGCGAATGCGGATCTGCCCTTCTCGGCTCCCCCACCTGCGCGTTGATGAGGTAGATGTCTCGACGCGCATTCGGTGGACACGACGCCAATAGAGTCGCGACGTAGTCCGCCGTGTCCGACGCGATTCCGGGACCCTCGCCGGCGCGAATCAATCGAACCCGAGGCTTGGCCGGCTCGACCAGGTGAGCGAACGGCACATCGAGCGTCACGCTCAACGCCCACAGGGTCTCCACGCTGGGGTTCCCGGTACCGGCCTCGAGCTGCGACAACGTCGACTTGGCGATCCCCGCACGTCGAGCGACCTCCGCCAGCGAGAGCCCGACACGCTTGCGCTCACGCTGTAGCGAGGCCGCAATGGCAGCGATAGGAGCACTGGGCTGAGTCATGAGTCCACTCTATCGGTCGATCGTTCGCCTTGACGAACGACCGATGCTTCGTTCACTATTACGTCCATGCGTTCGATCTGGCGAACACCGCCTTCGTCTCTGTCCCGCGACATCGCGCTCGTCTGTCTCGCCGACGGACTCGTCGGTGCGTCGTTCGGCGCTATTGCGGTGAGTGCGGGTTTGCCGATCTGGGTTCCCGTCGCCATGTCGGTGTTCGTGTTCGCGGGTGCAGCACAGTTCATTCTCGTGGGAGTGCTTGCCGCAGGCGGTAATCCACTGGCTGCGGTAGCCAGCGCGTTGCTGGTCAACACTCGACTCGTCCCGCTCGGCTTCTCCATCAGCGACACGTTCGACGGCACGTCCTGGCCCCGCAAGCTCCTCGGATCACATCTGATCACCGACGAGGCCGTGGCGTTCACAGCGATGGAAGGCGAGCGCACCCGGCGGCGCGCGGCGTTCTGGTTGTGCGGAATCGGACTGTTCGTCGCCTGGAACATCGGTGTGCTGATCGGCTCCGTTCTCGGCGGCCAGATCACCGACACTGCCGCCCTCGGGCTCGACGCCGCGTTCCCCGCCGTGCTGATCGCCCTTGTCATGCCCGCCCTGCGCGACGCCCTCACCAGGAACGCAGCGTTGATCGGCGCGTCGATCGCAGTGGCCGCAGCGCTCGTCCTCCCCCCGGGGCTTCCGGTCCTCCTCGCGCTTCTCGGAGTGATACCGGCCTACGTCGCAACGAAGGTGAACGCATGAATCTCGTCCTTCCCATTGTCGCGCTCGCCGTGGGCACGATGGCTTTTCGAGTTGCCGGCCCGCTGCTCCGAACCCGGATGACACTCTCGCCCCGCGTCGAGCGGCTCGCGTCCATCGGTGTCGCCGTCATCTTCGTTGCTCTGGTCGCCACATCCGCACTCGTCGTCGACAACGGCTTCGCAGGGTTCGCGTGCCCCGCCGGAGTACTCGTCGCAGCGGTGCTCGCATGGAAGAAGGCGCCGTTCGTGGTAATCGTCGTCGCCGCTGCCGGGGTAACGGCTGCGCTTCGGTTCGCCGGAGTTGCATAATGCACCCCATGAGCCCAACTCCGAGCGGCAGTCTTCGTACCACCGACACCGGTATCGACCTCGAGATCACAAGAGTTATCGCCGCAACCCGTGAGGACGTGTGGGCCAGCCTCACCGAATCCGACCGCACCGCGCTGTGGTTCGGTCCGTGGGAACGGGTTTCCGACAATGACATTCGGGCTCGGATGGTCTTCGAGGAGGGCTCACCGTGGATGGACATGCACGTCGAGGCCTGCGAGTCGCCGCGCCGGTTGGCCGTCACCTCCGATGGCTGGGATTTGGAATCAGTGCTCGCCGAAGACGGAGACCGCACTACCGTCACTTTGATCCAGCACATGCACGACGCCGAAGGGCTGGGCGAGATCGGACCCGGTTGGGAGTACTACCTCGACATGCTGATCGCGTCCCGGGACGGCCTCACGTTGCCGAACTTCGACGACTACTACCCCTCCCAGCAGGAGTACTACTCGTCACTCTTGCCTCGGTAGCGCCTCGACGCGGCGATGATCCTCTGTATACCCTCGAGCACCCTGAAAATCTCGTCCTCACCCACCTCGTTGCCCACGGCATTGGCATAGGCGTGCTGGTTCTTCCGCAGCTTCGCGAGCGTGTCATGCCCTTCCGGCGTGGGTTGCACGAGCTTGGCGCGGGCGTGGTTCGGGTTCTCGACGTATTCGGCCCATCCCTTCTCGACGAGAATGTCCGCGGTCCGCTGCACGCTCTGCCGGGCAAGGCCGAGTCCTACTCGACGCGCGATCTCGGCCACCGGTATCGGCTCGTCGAGCGTCGCACCGAGCACCTGCCACCACGCGGGTGTCAGACCGGCTGGTTCGGCGATATCTTTTGCTGCCGCGAGGAATTCACCGTTGAGCTCGAAGGCGGGCAGGACGATGGACGTCAAGGCATCTCCGGCGGGCGTTCTCACTGAGCGCCTTGCAGTTGCTCGTAGTACTTCTTCTCACCTGTGGTGTACAGCCCGTACCAGGCATCGATGATGGGCTGCGGGAAGAGCTCGAGCATCTCGAACAGCGCCTTCGCAAATTCGAGTGGCGCCGTTCCCGGTGCAGTGACGAGGGTGCCGCCCACGACGGTTCGTTCGTCTCGATAGAATTCGCTACCCGTGTATTCCTCTGCCGCAGCCAGAAACTCGGGCGCATTGCTCGTATGAGGTATGGAATTCAACGCACCGACGCGAGCTAGGCCGAGCGTCGCGCCGCAGATAGCGCCGACAGGAACGCCCTTCGCGAGCAAATCGACGGCCAGATCGAGAACCTTCGCATGACCCTGCCCCCACGAGCCGCCGCCCGGAAGAATCAGCGCCGCGACATCGGTCAGATCCGCGAGATCACCGTCGGGCAGGATCCGTATGCCACCGAGAGTGGTCACCGGACCCCCGCCGTCGGACAGAACCTGAAGTCGATACCGATCCGAACCCTGCTCCCGCGCCATCGCTATCCCGGCCACGATGTAGCTGTACTCCCAATCGGCCATGGTGTCCGTTGCGTAGAGCGCGATGGTCTTCATAGCTACCTCCGTTGTTGACAGTGTGCTGTCAGTCTACGATTTTGACAGCACACTGTCAATCACTCGCGACGGGAGCCCACTCCTCACAACCGAGATGTTCGTTTACAACCCGGATCGACGTTGTAAACGAACATCTAGGTTGTAGGAAGGACCGATTGAAGCCTCGTGTTCACGGGCGCCCCAGCCGCTCGTTCCGCATACTGGAAGCATGGTCGCACTCGACGCACTCCGTAACCGGTGGCCCAAGAACCTACCGCTACAACCGTTGCCCTCCGAAGCGTGGGCGAAGCAAGAGCCAACCTGGAAGGGCGCCAACCCCCAAGTCATCGAATCTGCCCTCAAACGGGCGAAGACCAGACCGTCGGGAAACTGGTTCGTCTTCGCCGCGAGCCGTGACATCGGCACCAAAGAACCGTTCGGCCGCAGCATCGGCACCACCGAGCTCGTGGCCTGGCGCGACGAGACCGGCGGCATTCACATCGCCCCCGGCGCGTGCCCGCACCTTGGTGCACCGCTGGCCAAGGCAAAGATCGAGTGCGACACCCTGATCTGCCTGTGGCACGGCATGCCGCTCGGGCCTAAAGGTCGTCCAGGATGGCGGCCTCTACCGGCATTCGACGACGGCATCCTGGTGTGGGTGCGTCTCGACGAACTCGGCGGTGAGGAGCCGACGCCGGTGCCCGTGGTCCCGATCAGACCGCCGTCGTCGACGAGCGTAGACGCGGTGGTCACCCTGACCGGCATCTGCGAGCCCGACGATGTCGTCGCCAATCGTCTCGATCCGTGGCATGGCGCCTGGTTCCATCCGTATTCGTTCGCCCGGTTGAAGGTCATCGAGGCGCCGACGGACATCGATGTCCCCGACGAGGACGACCGGTTCCTCGTCGACGTCACGTTCCGGGTCAGCCGCGGAATAGGCGTACCGGTGCGCGCCGAATTCGTCTGCCCCGGTCCACGAACCATCGTGATGCGGATTCTTGAAGGCGAGGGCGCGGGAAGCGTCGTCGAAACGCATGCGACACCCCTGGCTCCCGGTCCCGACGGCAAACCACGCACCGCGGTCATCGAAGCAACGGTCGCCAGCTCGGACCGCCCCGGGTTCAAGATGGCACGGAAGGTTGCGCCGCTGCTACGCCCCGCGATGGGCTGGACGGCCGCGCGGTTGTGGAAGGACGACCTCGACTACGCGGAGCGTCGGTACGACTTGCGGTCGAGGGGTCTGTAGCGCCGGCCGGTCGACCCGCGGTAGGCCGACCCGCGCATTGGGGACCCCCCGCGCAGGGGACCTAGCACCCTTTTTGCCAAGCAAGCACACCTGCTCGGAGGTGAACAAGGGTGCTAGGTCGGCAAGAACGGTGCTAGCTCGGCAAAGACGGTGCTAGCTCCCCCCGAGAGCCCCGGCCCCAGAGCCGAAACCCCAGAGCTCCGGCCCGAAAGCCGAAACCCCAGAGCCGAAAACCCAGACCCGAATCAGGCCTTCTGCAACCCGGCCGTCCACGAGTCGATCTTGTCGAACATCCGGAACCGCCCCTTGACGGGGACTGTCACGATGTCGTGCCCGGCGACTCCCCAGCTCGCGAGCAGGGTGTTGGCCGCGTGCAGACCTGTTGTCGCGGCGCGTTCCATCAGTGCCACAGGCAGATCGATGCGGATCCCGTCGCCCGCGAGGACCAAGCCGGGCTCGGGGGTCCGCACAGTGGGCCGACGAGCAAAATGGCCGAGCCCGAACATCGGGCAGTCGTCCCGCCACTCGGAGCGCGAGGACACAATCGCAGCCGACGCGGTTTCCGGATAGATCTCGTGCATCCGCGCGATCAACTGCTCGCGCGTGAGTTCCTCGGAATCGGACGCCGCGTAGGCGTGCAGTTCGACGACCGACCCGCCGGTGCGGGCGGCCCATTCGGCAGCTTCGTCCTCGAATCGTTCGAGAATGCTGATGTTGTCGATGGGCGGCATTCCGCCGGTTCCGATGAACGCCGGCCGATCAGCGTTCACAGGCTTGTCGAGCCAGACGCGGTGCACGAGGAAAGGAGGCGTGTTCTCCAACGCTGCGACGTCGCTACGCCACTCCTCGGTCCCCAGGTTCCCGGCCAGCGTGCGAAGCCCACCGACGTCGGTCGCGAGGACGACCGCGTCGAACTTCTCCCCGTCGACGGTGAACCCACGCTCGATCTTCTCGACCATCACGCCGGTCCGGATCTCGACGCCGAGCCCGGACAGATACTCTCCCAACGGATCCCACAGTGTCTGGGGATAGGGGCCGGTCGGAACATCGAAGACGAGGCCTTCCGAGGATCCGAGGAAGTAGATGTGGAACATCATCGCCAGCTCGGCCGCCGACATCTTTTCCGGATCAGCGAAGAAGCTGCGCGAGAACACCCCGAACGCGAGATGTCGGGCGGCTTCGGGGAAGTTGATGCGGCGCAGGAACTCGGCGGCAGAGACGTCGTCGAGCTTGTCGAACGTCTCGGGCACACTGACCGTCATCAGCGGCAGTGCCGCCAAGCCGCTCAGGTTGCCGAGATCGCGCCACTTGAACGTCGGGCTTCGCTTGACGAACGCAAACGCATTCAACGGCGGCGTCGGCGGCAGACCCTTGAATCCGTCGATTCGACCGTCACCGTCGATCAGCGGGTAGTCCTCGACCGCATGCAGCCGAGTCAGGCCAGGATCACTGCGCTCCAACAGGTTCCGCAGGTTGTAGTACTGCCGGAAGAAGGCGTGGAAGCCGCGGCTCATCGTGACCGGGGAGCCGTCGTCCAACGTCGTCGACCATCCGCCGACGCGTCCACCCAGATACGCTTCTCGTTCCAGAACCACCACGGACACTCCACGCTCTGCCAGAGCTGTTGCCGCGCTGAGTCCGGCGATGCCGCCGCCGACCACGGCGACCCGCGGAACCTCGGACAGCGACTCCGCGGACGAGTATCCGGGAGAAGCCGTATGCACTACTCGCCGACGGTCACTCATGTCATCTCCTCCGGCCGCGCCCCCAGGAACGTGTGTACGACGCCGTTCTGCCAACCTGTCATGGTTTCGTTGCTGACGCCGGTGAATCCGGCTCGCTGCATCCTGCGCGAATACTCGCGGACGCCGTCGAAGCTGGCCACGCTGCGCCACAGGTGCTTGTAGAGAGTGAGGTCGCGGGTGGCTGCGTAGCCGAGCGGAATGATGATGGCCCAGCACACGAGCGTCCAGACGATCCTGGCACGAAGTGACTCTTTCACCGAGTACTCGTGGAACGCAATGGACGAACCCGGCTTCAGCAGAGAGAGCAACGACTTCAGCTCGGTGTCCGGATCGTCCACGTTCCTGATCAGGTACGCCGCGAGAATGCCGTCGAACGGGCCGTCGACGCCGTTGTCACGGAGGTCCTCGACGCGAGAGTGCACGAACGTCACGTTCGACGGCCACTGCTTACCGCGCGCGACCTCGAGCATTTCCGCCGACGCATCCGCCGCGACGATCTCCGCGTGCGGAGCGGCCTTCAACAGCGCTGCCGTCGATGCACCTGTGCCACAACCGATGTCGAGCAGTCGTAGACCGTCACCGAGCCCGGGAAGCCGAAGGCGTTCCGCCGACTTGGCGAGATGCTCGTGGTAGCCGGGGTTGGCACCGACGAGACGGTCGTAGGACGTGGCATCCTGGTCGAACGCGCTGGGTACCTGAGCCCTCGGCAGCCCGCTCTTGCCGACAGTTCCGCTCACAGGGCCGGCTCCTTGGCGACGCGAGCGGCGGGACCGTTCTCGATCGAGACAACGTCACCCTGATGTAGTTGTCGCCCACGTCTGATGTCGACCTCACCGTTGACGCTGACGAGGCCGTCGGCGATGAAGCTCTTCGCCTCCGCACCGGATTCGATGAGGTTTGCCAGCTTCAAGAATTGCCCGAGCCGAATCGACTCGTCGCGGATCGGTACGTCCTCTGCGTCAGCCATACCTCCATCTTGACCTATGCGGCAGCGAACCGCCGCAAACGCAGACTGTTGGTCACCACGAACACCGAGGAGAACGCCATTGCTGCACCTGCCAACATCGGATTGAGCAGGCCCGCAGCAGCGAGCGGGATAGCGGCGATGTTGTAGGCGAACGCCCAGAACAGGTTGCCCTTGATCGTCGACAGCGTCTTTCGCGACAGTCTGATCGCGTCGCCGACGGCCCGAAGGTCGCCTCGTACGAGGGTGAGGTCGCTTGCCTCGATGGCGACGTCGGTGCCGGTTCCCATCGACAATCCCAGGTCGGCAGTGGCCAGTGCCGCGGCATCGTTGACGCCGTCGCCGACCATCGCCACGACCTTGCCCTCGGCCTGCAACCGCTCGATCACCTCGACCTTGCCCTGCGGGAGGACCCCGGCGACGACCTCGTCGATACCGACGTCGGCGGCGATCTTCTTCGCAGCCGCTTCGTTGTCCCCGGTCAACATCACCGGAGTGAGGCCGAGAGCGCGCAATTCGGCGATTGCCTGCTTCGACGTCGGCTTGACGGCGTCTGCGACGACAAGCACGCCGCGAGCCTTTCCGTCCCACGCGATGGCGACTGCGGTACGACCGTCGCGTTCGGCGTCGGCCATGGCCTGGGACAGTTCGGTCGGAAGCGGCGAGGACCAATCGGCCAGTAGCGTCGCACGTCCAAGGACCACGGCCCGACCGTCGACGATCCCGGTGACGCCGAGCCCCGCCTGGTTGGCAAATTCTTCGACGCCGGGGACCGCTGCCTTGTCCGTAGCCGCCCTGGTGATCGCCCGAGCGATCGGATGCTCGGATCCGGACTCGAGTGCACCTGCCAGCGCGAGAACGTCGTCGGAATCCTCACCGTCCGCGGCATGGACTGCCAGCAGCGTCATCTCGCCGGTGGTGACCGTGCCGGTCTTGTCGAGAACGACGGTGTCGATGCGCCGCGTCGACTCGAGAATTTCGGGTCCCTTGATGAGGATGCCGAGTTGAGCAGCACGGCCGGTGCCGACCATCAGCGCAGTCGGGGTCGCCAAACCGAGTGCACACGGGCACGCGATGATGAGAACCGCCACTGCCGCGGTGAATGCCGCGGCAACAGATCCGCCTGTGCCGAGCCAGAACCCGAGGGTCGCGACGGCAATGGCGATGACGATCGGGACGAATACGCCCGAAATGCGATCGGCCAGCTTCTGTGCCTGCGCTTTACCTGTCTGCGCGTCCTCGACGAGCTTCGCCATCTGCGCGAGCTGGGTGTCGGAACCGATCCGGGTGGCCTTCACGACAAGCCGTCCGCCCACGTTGACCGTCGCCCCGACGACCGAATCCCCCTCGCCGACCTCCACCGGTACGGATTCGCCGGTCAGCATCGAGGCGTCGACTGCCGACGCGCCCGATTCGACGACACCGTCCGTCGCGATCTTCTCACCGGGACGGACCACGAAGATGTCGCCGACCGCGAGTTCGCCGACGGGTATCTGCTGCTCGACGCCACCGCGCATCACTGCGACATCCTTGGCGCCCATGTCGAGCAGGGCGCGCAGCGCAGCTCCCGCCCGACGCTTCGACCGCTGCTCGAAGTAGCGGCCGGCCAGGATGAATGTCGTGACCCCTGCTGCCGCCTCGAGATAGATGTTGGCGGATCCGTCCATCCGGGCGATCGTGAGTTCGAACGGGTGCTTCATGCCGGGGGTCCCAGCGGTGCCGAAGAACAGTGCGTAGAGCGACCAACCGAGCGCTGCGAGCGTGCCCATGGAGACAAGGGTGTCCATTGTCGACGTGCCGTGGCGGAGGTTGGTCCACGCGGCCTGATGGAACGGCCATGCGCCCCAGACCACGACCGGCGCAGCGAGCGTCAGCGACAACCACTGCCAGTTGGTGAACTGCAGCGCCGGAATCATTGCCATCGCGATCACCGGAATCGAGAGCGTCGCCGACACCAACAGGCGCTGCTTCATCGGGTCCGTCTCAGGTTCGGGTTCGGGCTCTTCCGCCGGGAGCGAGGCCGTGTAGCCCGCCGATTCGACAGCCTTGATCAGATCCTCGGTAGGGACGCCGTCGGACGTCACCCGAGCCTTCTCGGTGGCGTAGTTGACCGTCGCGGTCACGCCGTCGAGCTTGTTCAGTTTGCGTTCGATTCGGTTGGCGCACGACGCGCACGTCATACCGCCCAGGATCAGTTCCGTCTCGGTCATGGGTTCTCCACCTCCGCATGCTCGACCTGCGCATGCTCATGACTCGCAGGCGCTTCCACGCCCACAGGTCCGACCGCAGTACCGATCGCATAGGCAAGAAAGAACACCGCTGTAATTCCGAGCACGAAGCTCGCGAGTTTGATCGTCGTCGTCACGTTCTGCACCCCTCTTCTCGTCACTCTGTCTACCATACCCCCCTAGGGTATGGACGTCTCTATCCGGTCTCGGTCGACGAATTCGGCTCTCGCGAATGTGTAACGCGCGGCGTTCCTGCGGCGAATCCCAAGTAACCCACCGCACGGTGTCGGTGCCGGGAATGCGTGTGTGCAGCCCGGAACCACCCGAAACGCAAGCTCGAAATCGCAACGGGAAACGACTGATTGGGATGGTCCATTGTCTTCACGCTTCACGACCCGCAGACCGGCGAACCGTCGACGACTCGCCACGAGTGCTGTCGCGTTCGTGTCCCTGGGAGCCATGGCCGTCGGCGCCGCCGTGCTGACGACCGACAAGCTGTCGACATCGGACGCCCAGGTCGAACTCGCATCGACTGCGACGTGCTACGACATGGTCAGTATCGCCGTCGGAGGACGCGGAGACTCACCTCGCACCGGTGAAACGAAGATGCTCACCACGCCCGACGGCAAATCCCTCCCGGCTGCACTTGCCGACGACTTCCAGAGCGACTGGATCGATCAGATGGTCGGCGCTCCCGACGGCGCAGTCCAGGAAGGCTCCTACGCCGCGGTGTACATCGAGTACCCCGCCGACATGGCGAGCTACGAGGATTCCGTCGACACCGGCGTCGAGAACACCAAGTCGGTCATGAACGCCATTGCCGCCTCGTGCCCCGATACCCGCTTCGCGATCGTCGGCTACAGCGAAGGCGCGGACGTCACCCGCCGTGCAGCGATGGAAATCGGCAACCAGACACCCGAGAACGGCCGGTACGGAATCGTCGACCCCAACAACGTCGTCGGCGTCGTGATTCTCGCCGACGCCGGACGCACCGACGGTGAAGGTCCGTTCCCAGGTTCGGAATCCGGAACCAATCCCGACGGATTCGACACGAAGTACCAGAACGGGACCGGTGGACCCAACGGGGCAGGCGCACTGCCGTCCACCTCGGGAAGCTTCGGTGCGCTCGACGGCAAGGTCGCCTCGTTCTGCTCGCAGAACGACCTGACCTGCGCGATGCCCCAGAACACGTCGCTGCTGCATCTCGCAGCGAACGTGGGACGCCAACTGGACGTCGACGCCATCCAGCGCGACAACACCCTTACCCCAGCGACGGGCGCCGACCTGGCTATGGTCCTGGGCCGCATCGCCGTTGCAGCGTTCGCCGACATCAGCAGCCAGGACAACTGGCTCGCCGGTGACGAGACGTTCCTCGAAGTGTTGATCAAGGTATCCGAGCCCGGATACACGCCGGCCGACCCGACCACCAAGGTTGCCGCCAAGACCGACGACAACGGTGAGCCGCTTCCCGCGGAAACCGCCGTCAACCTCGCGTACCTCCCGTCGAAGGTCGCCAAGGAGATCATCGGATTCATCGGATCCAACACCGACACGGTTTCGGTCGCCATGAACGATCCGTACGGTCAGACCCTCGAACCGGGAACGGGCGCCCACTTCGACTACTGGCGCGACTCCGACGCATCCAATGGCAAGCCCCTCACCTCGGCCCAGTACGCAGCGGCCTGGCTGACCCAGCTCGCCAAGGACGCCGAGGCAGGCAAGCCGATCAAGTCCAAGGAAGTGCAGCAGGAGGCCCGCATGGTCGTGCTGTCCGAGACCACGACGGCCGCCACCACGACAGCCAGCACTACGACCGCTACGGCGGCCCCGACCACCACGACGAGCGTCGCAGTCCAGCCAGGCGCCGTGGTACCGATCGCCCCGGTCCCCGTCGATCCGGCACTCCCTGTCGATCCGGCACTCCCGGTCGACGGTCAGCTGCCCGTCCAGGATCCCGCCGCAGCGTCGGTCGCCGTGACCCCGGGGGCCGCCGCCTCGGTCGCGCCGAACACGGCCGCAGTCCCGACCACGACGACGATCACGCCCACTCGGTAACAGCCAGCACTCCAACTCGGCGCCCATCCATCTCGGATGGGCGCCGAGTTCGTTTTCGATCAGGCTCGGGTTCGATCAGGCTCGGGTTCGATCAGGCTCGGGTTCGATCAGGCTCGGGTTCGATCAGGAATCGAGAAGCGGGGACCGGGATGCGGCACTAGCGTTCTCGGGCATGGACATCACAATTCACTCCTCGTTTCTCCCCCACGACGACGCGGACGCCGCATTGGCGTTCTACCGTGACCTGCTCGGGTTCGAGGTACGCCTCGACGTCGGGTACGACGGCATGCGCTGGATCACCGTCGGACCAGAAGGTCAGCCGAACACTTCCATCGTCCTGACGCCTCCCGCCGTCGATCCAGGGATCACCGACGACGAGCGTCGCACGATCCTGGAAATGATGGCGAAAGGCACCTACGCGGGCCTTCTACTCGCGACGCCCGACCTGGACGTCACGTTCGACAAGCTGCAGGCAGCCGACGCCGACGTGGTCCAGGAGCCGACCGAGCAGCCGTACGGCGTGCGCGATTGCGCAGTCCGAGATCCGGCGGGCAACCTTCTACGAATACAGGAAGTCCGTTGAGCTGACCGGGCTCCCACGTCCTGGTTAGATCAATTCCGTTGTAAGAAGACCTCGAGCACGCCCAGTAGATGGAGACAGACGAGATCATGGCCGCACGAACGTCGACCGCAGCACCCGAACCCCATGTTGCCGACAGCCACGATCTCATTCGGGTCAAGGGCGCACGGGTGAACAATCTTCAGGACATCAGCGTCGAGATCCCCAAGCGCAGGCTGACGGTCTTCACCGGGGTGTCCGGTTCGGGGAAGAGTTCACTCGTGTTCTCGACGATCGCCGCCGAGTCACAACGCATGATCAACGAGACGTACAGCGCCTTCGTCCAAGGGTTCATGCCGAGCCTCGCCCGGCCCGACGTCGACCTTCTCGACGGTCTGACCACCGCCATCATCGTCGACCAGCAGCGGATGGGCGCCAATCCGCACTCCACCGTCGGGACCGCCACCGATGTCAATGCGATGCTTCGCATCCTGTTCAGCCGGATCGGAAAGCCGTATATCGGTACTGCACAAGCGTTTTCGTTCAACGTCGCATCGGCATCCGGTGCAGGCGCCGTGACGGTGAACAAGGGTGGCCGGGAAAGCAAGGAGAAGCGGACGTTCAGCGTCACCGGTGGCATGTGTCTTCGATGCGAGGGCAGAGGTTCGGTCAACGACATCGACCTGACAGCGCTGTACGACGACAGCAAGTCACTCAACGACAGCGCCATCACGATCCCGGGTTACAGCATGGAGGGCTGGTACGGCCGAATCTTCCGCAGCTGCGGCTACTTCGACCCCGACAAGCCGATCGCGAAGTTCACCAAGCGTGAACTGAACGACCTGCTCTACCGCGAAGCGACGAAGATCAAGGTCGAGGGCATCAACCTGACCTACCTCGGATTGGTTCCGCAGATCCAGAAGTCGTTCCTGTCCAAGGATGTCGATGCGATGCAGCCGCACATCAGGGCGTTCGTCGAACGCGCCGTCACGTTCGACACCTGTCCGGACTGCGATGGCACGCGCCTCAACGACGGGGCTCGATCGTCGAAGATCAAGGGAATCAACATCGCCGACGCCTGTGCCATGCAGATCAGTGATCTCGCGACCTGGATCAGTGGCCTGAAGGAGCCTTCGGTGGCCCCGTTGCTGGAGTCGCTGTCGGAGACGTTGGACTCGTTCGTGCAGATCGGTCTGGGCTATCTCTCGCTCGAACGGCCCGCAGGCACGCTGTCCGGCGGCGAGGCGCAGCGCACGAAAATGATTCGGCACCTGGGTAGTTCGCTGACCGACGTCACCTACGTGTTCGACGAGCCGACCACCGGCCTGCACCCGCACGACATCGAGAACATGAACGACCTGCTTCTGCAGTTGCGCGACAAAGGCAACACCGTCCTCGTCGTCGAACACAAACCCGAGACCATCGTCATTGCGGACCACATCGTCGACCTCGGTCCCGGCGCGGGGACCAACGGCGGAAACGTGTGTTTCGAAGGTACCGTCGACGGTCTGCGTTCGAGTGACACCATCACCGGACATCACTTCGACGACCGGGCCGCGGTGAAGGATTCGGTGCGCGAGTACACCGAGGTCGTCGAGATTCGCGGAGCCGACACGCACAACCTGAAGAACGTCGACGTCGACGTCCCGCTCGGCGTGCTCGTCGTGGTGACCGGTGTCGCCGGGTCCGGTAAGAGCTCACTGATCCATGGCTCACTCTCCGGTCTCGACGACGTCGTCGCGATCGACCAGGGCGCGATACGCGGATCACGCCGCAGTAATCCGGCAACGTACACGGGGCTGCTCGAACCGATTCGCAAGGCGTTCGCCAAGGAGAACGGCGTCAAACCCGCTCTGTTCAGCGCCAATTCGGAGGGCGCCTGCCCGACATGCAACGGCAACGGCGTCATCTACAGCGATCTGGCCATGATGGCCGGCGTCGCCATCCCCTGCGAGGAATGCGAAGGCAAGCGCTTCCAGGCCGCGGTACTGGACTACCACCTCGGCGGCAAGGACATCAGCGAGGTACTGGCGATGTCCGCAGCTCAGGCCGAGGAGTTCTTCCGCGACGGTGATGCGAAACTGCCTGCAGCACACAAGATTCTGACAAGACTGGTCGACGTCGGACTCGGCTACATCAAGATCGGGCAGCCGTTGACGACTCTGTCCGGCGGTGAACGGCAGCGCCTCAAGCTGGCAACCCACATGGGCGACAAGGGCGGCATCTACGTCCTCGACGAGCCGACGACGGGCTTGCACCTCGCCGACGTCGAGCAACTCCTGGGGCTGCTGGACAGGCTTGTCGACTCGGGCAAGTCCGTCATCGTGATCGAGCACCACCAGGCCGTCATGGCGCACGCCGATTGGATCATCGACATCGGCCCAGGCGCAGGTCACGACGGTGGCCGGATCGTGTTCGAGGGGACGCCCGCCGATCTGATCGCCGCAGGATCCACCGTCACCGGCGAACACCTGGCCGCGTACGTAGGGAGGTAGCGAGCGCAATGGCTCGGCTGATGTTCTTTCACGGCGCAGGCGGATATGTCGAAGATCGCGTGTTGGCCGACGGACTGTCCGAGGCACTCGGTGCTGCTCTGACGATGCCACAGCTCCCCGACGAGGACATGTCGTACGAGGCGTGGGCGGGGCCAGTCCGGTCGTACATTCGCGAACTGGACCCGGAGGATATTGTCGTCGCACACTCCTTCGGGGCGTCGATTCTGCTGCGTGTGCTGGCGGAGAAGACGTGGGATGTCCCGACGAGAGCAACGTTGCTGGCGATGCCCGACTGGGGCCCGGACGGCTGGGCCGTGGCCGACTACGCGTTCCTCGGGCCCGAGCCCGAGGCGGCTCTGACGCTGCACCATTGCCGGGACGACGAGATAGTCGACTTCGCCCACCTATCGCTGCACGCAGCGCGGCTACCGTCCGCTCGGCTCGTCGAGCACCCGGCCGGTGGGCACCAATTCGACGGCTTGGTCGGTGCAATCGCAGCTGACGTCGGCGGACAGTAGAGGGTGCGCCATTCCCCGGCGTGCTGATTTCGTATCGGGATTTCTCCAAACCGGTCGGATCAGCTGCCCACCTGGGACGCACATCCCTTACCATCACCCAGGTGGGGGGAAACGAGAATCCGAAGGAGCGTTTGGCACGCCTGGTCATCGAGCGTGTCCAGAACGAGGGTGGGTCCGATCCGCGTCTCGATACCTCCGCGTTCGCAGTCCGGTACGACGGCAATGCCGTGCTCCCTCTGGACCATCTTCTTCGGGACACCGCGGATGCGTCCGAACTGGACCTGGAATCCCACGTCGCACACTTCGTAGCGACGACTATGTCCTCCAACGAGTGGCCCGGAAACTGGAACGACGCCCTTCCGCGGCTCAGGCCGGTTCTGAAGCCGTCGACGTACACGCTCGGGTCCCCGTCGGGCCTGCTGCTCTCCCGTCGCGTCTTCCCTCTCGTCGACGAGCTCGTCGTGGTCGACATGCCTGCCCATCGCGAAGTCGTCTCGTGGGAGACGATCGGCAAGTGGGGCGTCGACCCCTCCACGGTCTTCGCCGCAGCGCGATCCAATCTCGCGACCATCACGCAACACGCAGATCCGACGAAGGGTCGCGCGACCCAACGGCTCGTCGACAAAGGCGGTCAGTACTTCACGTCGTGGCTTCTGGATCCGGGCTGGCTCGAATCCCACCGTCGCCGCTTCGGCTGTGCGCCGGTCGCGTTCGTACCGGACGTCGATACCCTCTACGTCGTGCCGAGCGACGATTCCGCATTGCTCGCCAAGCACTTCCGGCTGATCGAGGACCAGTACACGCATACGTCACGATCACTGTCTCCGCAGGCGTACACCGTCGACGACAAAGGTACCGTCGTCACATTCGATCAGGTCCGCCCCGAGGACCCGGGCAGCAGTCGTGCCCGCTGCGTTCACATCGCCAAAGAATATGCAGCGCAGACAAGTTGGCTCACACGGCAGTACGAGCTGGATCGGATCAGCTCCGACGTCGCGACGGCCGCCGTCAAGGCAACCTCGTTCGGACCACGGACGGTGACGATCTGGGCCGACGGGGTCGACTGCACATTGCCCCAGACCGATCTCGTCGCGTTCTACCGCGACGGGTCGCCTCCGTTCTACGTGCAGTTCGAGGACGTCTCGTCGATCACGGGCATGCGACCGATGGACGGTCTCGACCCCGTTCGGTATCGCGTCCCCACCTGGCCGCCCGCTGGCATCGTCGAACAGCTTCGTGCGCACAGCATTTCGATCGACTGACAATTTCAGCGGACCATGGTGTACTCGTTGACGACGACACCGGACGCGAAAGGCATGGTGGCGACGAGATCGGCACGACTCACCGCGTAGTCCCGCTCCGCGAAGATCTTCTTTCCCGAGCCCAGCAGTATCGGATTCACCTTGAGAATCAATCGGTCTATCTCGTCGACCAGCGCCGAGGCCAGCACCCCTCCACCGGCGAGCCAGATGGCACTTCCACTGTCCTGCTTGAGCTCTCGCACGGTCTCGACCGGATCCCGATCCGTCACGGTCACTGCAGGTTCGACGCCGGCGCCGAGGTGATCGCGTGAGAACACGTACTGCCGCAGATGACCGTACGGGCCGTCCGACGGGTGTGGCCGTCCGACGTCGTAGGTGTTCCACCCCATGACGACGGTGTCGAAACGCGTCAACGGTGGCTCGAGACCCATCATCTGCAGGCCCATCGTCGGGATCGTATCGGTGTACTCCGCCAGGATCATGTCGATGTGGTCGCCCTGCTGTGGGAATGCATCGAAGGTGTCATCGGGCGCGGCGATGTACCCGTCGAGGCTGACTGCCACGTAGTAGACCAATTCACGCATGAGGTTCTCCGATCACGACGGCTGTAGTGGATACAATCTCAGACTACGACATCTGTCGTGGTTCGGCTAGTCTTTCCGCATGGCACGCAACCCTCAGCGCAGAGCCGAGCTCGCCGACGCCGGGCTACGCATACTTGCGCGGGAAGGCGCACGCGGCCTCACGCATCGTGCGGTCGACGAGGAAGCGAATGTACCGAAAGGCACCAGCTCGAACTACTTTCGATCGCGATCGGACGTCATCGCCGGCATGATCGAACGCATCGGAGAACGGCTCGCGCCCAACCCGACGATCCACCGATCACTCGCCTCGAAGACTCCGAGTCCCGAGCTGTTCGCCGACTACATGCGCGACATCGTCGCCCGGTTGCTCGGCAATCGCGACGTCACGCTCGCCCTGTTCGAACTCCGATTGGAGGCGTCGCGACGCCCGGAAATTCGGGAGGTTCTCGGCAGCTGGCAGCGATCCAACTTTCGCAGCGACGTCGAGTTCAACCTCGCCGCCGGCCTACCGGGCGGTGCACGCGAGGTCGCGCTCTTCCACTATGCGATCGACGGGCTGTTGTTCGATCGACTCACATACCCGATCGATCCGGACACCTCGACCGACGACATCGTGGACTCTCTCGTCAAGGGATTGCTGCACTGACCTACCCGAACTCCACTCCCTGGGCGAGCGGCAGCTCGTTGGAGTAGTTGACCGTATTCGTCGCCCGGCGCATATAGGCCTTCCACGCGTCCGAACCGGATTCGCGCCCGCCACCGGTTTCCTTCTCTCCACCGAATGCACCGCCGATCTCCGCACCCGACGGACCGATGTTGACGTTGGCGATCCCGCAGTCGGATCCCGCCGCCGACAGGAACTGCTCTGCCTCGCGAAGATCGGTCGTGAAGATGGACGACGAAAGCCCCTGCGGCACATCGTTGTGCAACGCAATCGCTTCCTCGAGGGTGTCGTAGGTGAGCACGTAGAGGATCGGCGCAAACGTTTCGTGTCTGACGATGTCGGTCTGCGCTGGCATCGTGATGACAGTGGGCTGCACGTAATACGCGTATTCGCCGAAGATGTCGACGCGCTGACCGCCGACCCGAACGGTGCCGCCGGCGCCCACCGCCGCATCGACAGCCTTCGCATATCCCGAGAACGCCGGGGCATCTATCAGCGGCCCCACCAACGTATCGGAATCCAGAGGCGAACCGATGGACAGCGATTCGTACGCTCGCGTGATGCGCTCGACGAGTTCCTCCGCGATGGACGAGTGCGCGATAACTCTACGCAGCGACGTACACCGTTGTCCTGCAGTGCCTGCGGCGGAGAACACTATTCCGCGCGTGGTCAGGTCGAGGTCGGCGGACGGCGTCACGATCGCGGCATTGTTACCCCCGAGCTCGAGCAACACTCGGCCGAATCGCTCGGCGACGCGGGGAGCGACTGCGCGGCCCATGCGCGTCGAACCGGTCGCCGACAGCAACGCCACCCGCGAATCGTCGACGAGTGCTTCACCCGCAACCCGATCACCGATGACGAGCTGAGCAACTTTGGGATCGACGCCTGCATTGGCGGCAGCCCGTTCGAACAACGCCTGCACTCCGAGCGCAGTCAGCGGCGTCTTCTCCGACGGCTTCCAGATGACGGTGTCTCCGGCGACCAGGGCCAGCACCGCATTCCACGACCAGACGGCGACCGGGAAGTTGAACGCCGTGATGACGCCGACGACGCCGAGGGGGTGCCACTGTTCCATCATTCGATGGCCAGGTCGCTCGGTGGCGATGGTGTTGCCGTAGAGCTGGCGGGACAGACCGACCCCGAAGTCGCAGATATCGATCATTTCCTGAACCTCACCGAGGCCCTCGGACACGATCTTGCCTGCCTCGATGGAGACAAGCGCTCCCAGATCTTCCTTGTACTCGCGCAGCAATTCGCCCAGCTCCCGGATCAGTCCCCCGCGAACCGGCGCAGGCACCGAGGACCACTCGGCAAATGCGGTCTTCGCGTCGGCGATGACGGCATCCACATCCGCGACGGTCGCCGCGGCGAGCGAGCCCAGATTGCCACCGGTGATGGGCGAACGCGCCACAATCGGCAGATGCGACTGCGAGACGTCCAGGTCGGCATGCACACCGAGCCGATCCAGGATCGAACGAGTCCGAACGCTCAACTCATCGTGGGTGACGGGTGAGGACATGTACTTCCACCTTCCGTGTGCAGTCGAGCTAGCAAGGGCGGGCCGACAGTGATTCCCAATCTAGTCGACGGCAGTGTGACAGTAAAATTTCCTGTCATGGCCAGTTGCATACGGAATATTAACGGGTATCTTGGCAATCATGACGCAGGTATTGCACTCTCCCGCTATCCGGACCGAACCCACTGTTGTGCTTCCGGGTGCGGTGCATTCCACGATCGGCCGTCACATGCTGGCGGACGGCTTCGCGATGGTGCTCGACTTGGACGCGTCGCGCGGATCGACGCTCGTCGACGCCCGCGACGGCACCGAATACCTCGATCTGTTCACCTTCTTCGCCTCCAACGCGCTCGGGATGAATCATCCGACGCTCGTCGAGGACGAGGCGTTCAAGGCCGATCTGCTGCAGGCCGCAATGAACAAGCCGAGCAACTCCGACATCTACACCACGGCGATGGCACAGTTCGTCGACACTTTCGCCCGGGTCCTCGGTGACCCGCGCCTACCGCACCTCTTCTTGGTCGAAGGTGGGGCGCTTGCCGTCGAGAACGCTCTGAAGGTCGCGTTCGACTGGAAGAGCCGCTGGAACGAAGCGCACGGTATCGACCCTGCAATAGGCACCCAGGTCATGCACCTGGAGCACGCGTTCCACGGTCGTTCGGGATACACGATGTCGCTGACGAACACCGACCCGAACAAGGTCGCGCGATTCCCCAAGTTCGACTGGCCCCGCATCCCGTCGCCGTACATCCGCGCCGGCGCAGACATGGATGCGCTCGAAGCCGACGCCCTGGCTGCGGCGCGGCTCGCCTTCGAGGCCAACCCGCACGACATCGCCTGTGCGATCGTCGAGCCCATCCAGGGCGAGGGCGGCGACAACCACTTCCGTCCGCAGTTTCTCCAGCAACTTCGCGATCTGTGCCACGAATTCGACGCACTGTTCGTCGTCGACGAGGTGCAGACCGGCGCAGGCATGACCGGAACCGCATGGGCGTTCCAGCAGCTCGGTGTGGTGCCGGACGTCCTGGCGTTCGGGAAGAAGGTGCAGGTCTGCGGAGTGATGGCCGGAGGACGCGTCGACGACATCGACGATCACGTATTCGCAGTGTCGTCGCGCATCAATTCGACGTGGGGCGGCAACCTCACCGACATGGTGCGGGCGCGTCGAATACTGGAGGTCGTCGAATCGGAGAACCTGATCGAGCGGGCCGCAGTTCTCGGCGACTCGCTTCTCCGACGCCTGCACGAGATGGCCTCTCGGCACGACATCGTCACCGAGGTGCGCGGGCGCGGGCTCATGTGCGCGTTCACGTTGCCCGACGCCGCCCTGCGCGATCGGCTCGTCGATGACCTGCGCGATACCGAGCACGTACTCGCGCTCGGATGCGGCGGTAGCGCCGTACGGTTCCGACCGGCACTGACGATGACCGAAGCCGATTTGGGGCGAGGAGTCGACGCCATCGAGCGGTGTCTGCATCGACTCGTCTGATTCGAACTGCGCGAGGTAGTGCGCATATGTATAGTTCCCCACGCGAAAGACCGACCGGTCTTTCTTGTGGGAGGCTGCACCGCTCAGGCCTCCCCGGTCGCGTTGGGGAGGACGTACGTGCCATATCTCGGCCTGATCATCATGATCCTGTGGGTGTTCTGCCTCATCGACGTCATCACCGCCGACGACTCAGGTGTGCGACACCTTCCCAAGATGCTGTGGCTACTGCTGGTGATCTTCATCCCGCTCGCCGGGTCGATCGTGTGGCTGCTGGTAGGACGGCCGATCGACGGCGGCATCTGGGGCGGCGCCGGTTCGGGACAGAGAAGCAACTCTGCGTTTCCCGAGTACGACGCCAAACCCGGCCGAGCCGTCGCGACCAACCCCGATGCGGACGAGGAATTCCTGCGTCAGTGCCGGGCTCGCGCCGAGGAACAGCGTCGGGCAGCGCGGAACCAGCGGGATCCGGAAGACAGCTAGGGCCTGAAGGCGGCTCCGCCCGCAGTGCTCGAGTGCGGCTCCGCCGCAGTGGCATGGTTAAGTGCGTTCCGATGCACTCAAGCGTGCCACTGGGGGTGGAACCCGCCTTCTCCTGCCGTGGGTGTGTACAGTGAGCGACCATGTACGCGAACCGCTCCGTAGCAGGATCATGGTGGTGGCGCTCCTAGGCGCCCACACCTCGCGTAGATCTACCTGTGGCCGCCTTTCGAGGTGGCCATTTTTCATGTCCTGGTCACTCTCGAAGTCCGTTCTCACCCGAGAGGCTTTCGATGAACGACCTGTTGACCAGAGCCCTGTCCGGCTCCGAGCACTACGCACTGCTGAGCCGTGAGCACGGCGTCGATGTCCTGATCGGGGACGTCGTCACCGTCGATTCATTGGCCGACATCCCACTCGATCCAGGGACCGACGGCCCAGACGTGCTCGCTCTCGTGCCGTTCCGCCAGATCTCCGAACGCGGATTCGTCTGCCACGACGACGATGCCGCCTTGCACTGCCTTCGGGTTCGCGAACACGCACAGGTAAGCGTGGACGAAGTACTGGCCGCCATATCTCCGACCGAGTTGAGCGTGACCGATGGCCGCTTCGAACCCGCAGACGACGAGTACGGATCGATCGTCGCGCGAGTTCTCGCCGACGAGATCGGTACCGGAGCAGGCGCGAACTTCGTCATCCGTCGCGACTTTCGTGCGCGGCTCGCTGACGCTTCGCGAAGCGGACTCGAAATCTTCCGGCGGCTGCTATTCGACGAATCCGGTTCCTACTGGACATTTTTCGTCCACACACCGTCGATCACCCTCGTCGGTGCGACGCCCGAGCGTCATGTCGGATTCGACGGCACCTCCGCCATCATGAACCCGATCAGCGGCACCTATCGACATCCGGTCGAAGGCCCTTCCGGTGAAGGCGTTCTCGACTTCCTGGGCGATGCAAAGGAGAACGCCGAACTGTTCATGGTGGTCGACGAGGAACTGAAGATGATGAGCCGGATCTGCGCGCAAGGCGGTCGCGTCATCGGGCCGCGCCTCAAGCAGATGGGACATCTGACCCACACCGAGTACGTCCTCGTCGGTGAGAGCTCGCTCGACCCACGCGAGATCCTGCGGCAGACGATGTTCGCGCCGACGGTCACCGGTTCGCCGATCGAGAACGCGGCACGCGTCATCGAACGCTACGAGACCTCCGGGCGTGGGTACTACTCAGGAGTGCTGGCGCTGTTCGAGAGTGCTCGCGGTGTGTCCACCGTCGATGCGCCGATTCTGATTCGGACCTGCGAAATCGCCCCCGACGGCGAATTGAAGATCTCGGCCGGCGCGACGCTGGTGCGCAACTCGGTTCCCGAACACGAAGTGGCAGAGACGAGATCGAAGCTCGGCGGCGTACTGGCTGCTCTCGGCGTCGAGGCCCCGAGACCGCGCGCCTCCGCAGCGGTGCGGTTGGCGGAATTTCCAGGCGTATCCGACGCTCTGGCGCATAGAAACGAAAAGCTGGCATCGTTCTGGCTCGACGAACAGCCGACGGTGGTCACAGATCTCAGTGGCAAGACCGCCGTGGTGGTGGACTTCGAGGATCAATGGACAGCGATGCTCGCGCACCAGTTGAGGCATCTCGGCATGACTGTGTCCGTCGTACGGTGGGAGGACTACGTATCGAGCGACGCCGACCTGTTGGTCTGCGGGCCGGGACCGGGTGACCCTCGCGACTCGTCGCATGCCCGGATCAGTGCGGTGGAAGCTGCTCTGCGCGAACGGCTTACGAGTGGTTCTCCGCTGCTTGCCATTTGCCTGAGCCACCAAGTGTTGGCTGGGCTGCTGGGTTTGGACGTTGTCGCACTCGACCGCCCGCAACAAGGAGTGCAGAAGGTGGCCGACGTCTTCGGGGTGACTCGCACCGTCGGCTTCTACAACACCTTCGCGGCCACCGCGGGTCCTGTCGACGGCGCCCTGGTCTCGGCGGACGGTATCGAGGTCAATGCCCTGCGGGGCAGCGGGTTCGAGTCGATCCAGTTCCACCCCGAGTCCGTACTCTCCACCGATGGTATCGAGATCCTGTCCGAGCTGGTGCACAGGTTGCTCATGCCGGCTGGCGTGCCTGTTCGGACGGTGCACGCAGACGCCCGGGGAACGCATCGCGAGCGAGCACAACCGTCAGCAGAGCTGCGGCGACCAGCAGAGCTGCGACTATCGTGACGACAGCGATACTGCTGCGATCGACGACTATGCCACCCACCAGAGCACCAGATGCGATGGCCAACTGGAATGCGACGACATAGATCGCCGACGCGCGGTCCGGGTCGTTGCGGGAGGTGTTGAGCACCGAGGACTGCAGGCACACCGGAACGGTCGTGAATGCGAATCCCCATAGCCCGATTGCGAGGACAGCAAGCACCGCAAGCGATCCCGGTACCGACTGCACGGTCGTCCACAGCACGAGCAGCGCCCCCGCTACGACACTCAACGCGCCGATGGTCGATCGGCGTGGCCACCGATCGAATGTCTTTCCGACCACCCAGATTCCGACTACGCCGCACAGACCATAGAACAACAGCATCAGTGTCAACGTCGTACCCATCGAACCGAGTCCACGATCGACGAGCAGCGAGAAGTAGGTGTATGCGATGAAGTGACCGAGCACAGCGAGGAACGTGACGACGCAGATCAGCAGCAAGGACCGATCGAGGGTTCGCGTCTTCGGCGCCCGCGACCCGACCGATTCGACCTTCATCGCCGGCAACACGAAGAACAGGGTGATGGCAATGGCCGCGGATACCAGCCCGATACACGTCGAGGCCGTCCGCCATCCGAGCCACTGCCCGAGTGCGGCCGAGAGAGGATTGCCGGCTACCAGCGCCAACGACGTTCCCGCGTACACCGTCGCAATCGCTTTGCCCTGCTTGCCCGGTGCAGCGAGTGACGCCGCGACCGGTGCGACGACAGCCCAGAACACTCCGTGCGTCGAAGCGCAGATCATTCGCGCGACCACGAGCATCGGATATCCGACGGCGATGGCCGAGATCAGTTGCGACACAGCCAGAGCAGCAACTGTGACGACAACGATGCGCCGACGCGGCCACCGCCGAACTAATGTCATGAACGGCATCGTCATCACCGCGACGCCGTACGCGTAGAAGGTGAGGAGCAACCCGACGCTCGACTCACTGACGCCCATGTCCGTCGAAATCTCCGGCAGAAGCCCCACCGGAAGCGTCTCGGCGGTGACGTAGACGAACGCGGCGGCCGCGAGCACGCTCAGGCGAAGGGCGTTCGAACCCGGCATCCTCGTGTGAATCATGCTGTGTATCGTTACACATCGGATGCGAAGACGCTAGGGTTGCGGCATGGGAACCCGCCCGACCATGGCAGACGTCGCCGCCGCCGCGGGCGTCTCCGTCATGAGCGTGTCGTACACCTACAACCAACCGGCACGGGTGTCCGAAGCGACGAGGGACAAGGTCCGCGGCGCCGCGGCCCTTCTCGGATACACCGGCCCGCACCGGGCGGCACAGTCTCTGCGCAGCGGAAAGAGCAACAACCTGGGCGTTGTACTCACCGAGAAAATCACCTACTCGTTCGAGAACGCACAGGCGCGGGCATTCCTGTCCGGTGTCGCCGAGGCCTGCCTCGACACCAACTCCGGACTCGTATTGCTCCCCAACTCGAGGATGGGTGCAGATCTGAACCGGATACGAGATGCTCACGTCGACGGTTTCGTGCTGTGGACGACCGTCGTCGACGACCCCATGCTCGACGTGGTGGTCGATACCGGAAAGCCCATCTGCATTCAGGGCGGGCCGTCGTATCCCGGGACGCAATTGATCGGGATCGACGACGTCGTCGCTGCGCGCGCGGTCGGAGCGGTCGGGATCGAGGGTGCGAAACATCCTGCGGTGATCAGCTTTCCGCGTGATCGGGATCGCCGGACCGAAATCCTCTTCGGCCCCGACCCAGACGACGCCACGTTCCCGGTCACCGCCGCGCGACTGACTGGATACCGACAAGCCGTCGTCGACGCCGGTGTCGACTGGGCAGACATCCCGGTCGCGTTCGTCGCCACCAATTCACGCGACGAAGGTCGTCGAGCGGCCGAGGAGCTGATCGACCGCGGGTACGACGCGATCCTGTGTACCAGTGACGATCTCGCCCTCGGTGTCCTGGATGTCGGGTCCGACGTCCGGGTCACTGGCTGGGACGACTCGGAGGCTGCACAGGAGGCCGGGCTCACCACCGTCGCACAGTCCTTGTACGACCAGGGCCGTGATGCCGCCCGCTGGGTGCTTGGAACACTGCCGGAGATCGTGGACGCTCCCTGGTCGCTGAAGATCCGGCGTTCAGCCGAGCGTCACACGTAGAGCCCGGACGTCTTCATGCCGTACAAAACAAGGGCGTTGCCCTGTTTCTAGCGCGAAAGCAAACCTAGGGGCTATTCTTGGGTCCGGTCGACCGGCCGTAGGGGGGAAGCGTGAGTACAGTGCCGTCAGCGCCTCGCCCTACCTCGGTGAACCCGTTCGCATGCTCCTACGGCGATCTGGATTCGATGACGGCTCCCCTGCTGATGGTCGACAGCGTATTCACTGTCACCTACGCCAACCCCGCGGCGATTACGCTGTTCGCGGCGCCTGCCGACCGAGTCGTCGGTCACTGTATGGATGCGTGGTTCACCGGAACCGCGTGGACCGAGTTCACGAGCGCCTGCGCCGCCACCGACACTGCCGTCTT
>NZ_LVCV01000405.1 GCF_001647195.1 Rhodococcus sp. EPR-157
TCACCGCGGAGCGGCTCGGGACCACCCGCTCCGCATGGACCGGCGAGCTCGCGCAGAACATGCTGGAGGCAGTGCCCGCTGGCACGGTCGTACTCGATCTCACCGGAACGATCATGCTGGTCAATCGAGTGTGGACCAGGTTCTGGGCCGACGGACCAGCAGGCAAGTCCTTCAGTCCCGGCGGCAACTACTTCGACCTGTGCCGCCGCGCGGCCGCGCACGGCAACGAATCCGCTGCCGCAGTTCTTGCGGGTCTGCACGGCGTCGTCACCGGCGACCATCGAGTGTTCTCGATGAACTACAAGTCAGGCAAATTCCGCTTTCGGCTTCGCGCAATCAGACTCGCTGACGGAGCAGGCCTCTATCTGACTCACGAGGACGTCGCCGAACTCGACACGGCAGACGTAGCCCCTGGGCAGGATCCATTGACCGGACTACCGAACCGGGATGAGATCGAATACCTGCTTGCTCGCGAGCTCGCCGTGCGGTCTCGGGACCACGAAGTCAGCGTGCTACTCGTCGACATCGACGGATTCCGTGAATTCAACGACGCACTCGGCCCGACGTCCGGTGACGAACTCCTGCAATTGGTCGCCGCTCGCATCAAAGCCTCGACCCGCCCCACCGACACATTGGGCAGGCTGACGGGCGACGAGTTCGTCGTCATCGCCCGAGGCTGCCAACCAATTGCGGCGCGCGCCATGGCAGCAGGTTTCTCCAGTGTCCTCGACCCCTCGTTCGAACTCGGCGACCGACACCTCACCATCACTGCCAGTGTCGGCGTCGCCACCTCGAACCACAGCACGGTCGACCCCATGCAACTCGTTCACGACGCGACCACGGCGATGCACGCCGCCAAATCGCTGGGCCGCAGCAGCCACCAAGTGTTCTCACCAGAGCTGCGCGACAGCAACCGAAAGCGACTGGAGCTGGTGGAGCGGCTCCGCGGCGTCGCGATGGCCGAACACGAGCTCGAAATGGTCTACCAGCCGATCGTCGAGCTGTCGTCGAGGACTGTCGTCGGAGCCGAAGCCCTCATCCGCTGGAACCATCCTGAACTCGGGCTGCTCATGCCGGACAGCTTCATCGGCCTGGCCGAGGACGCGGATCTCATCATTCCGCTGAGCAACTGGATCCTCACTCAGGTCGGCCGGACCCTAGCGGCCTGGCAGTACAAGGACCTCCACGTGCAGGTCGGAGTCAACGTCAGCCCGCTGCACTTCGCCGCAGGCACCCTCGCGACGGACGTCAACAGCATCGTCGACTCGCTCGGCATCGAACCAGGACGACTCGTCCTCGAATTGGCCGAATCGAAGTCGCTGCACGACGTCGATGCCGTCTACTACCAACTCATGGACGTTCGACGACACGGTTCACTCGTCGCGATCGACGACTTCGGCTCTGGATTCTCCTCACTCGAACGCCTCGCCACGCTGCCCGTCGACATCCTGAAAATCGACAAATCGCTGACTCAGCATCTCGACAGCAAAGACCTTCAGCGTCGTCGCGCCATGACCGCCCTGTGCAAAGCAGTCGTCGAAGTGACCCACGATCTCGGAAAGGACACCGTCGCCGAAGGCATCGAGACCATCGACCAACTCGAGTCCTGCGTCGACATGGGCGTCACATTCGGGCAAGGTCATCTATTGGGGCTTCCCATGACCGCCGCGCAATTCGAAACGATCCTTCTCCAGAACGGCGCGCACAGCGCATCCGCATGACCGTGCGGCCCATGCAATGGGGCACTGAATATGACGTGAGGACAACGAGGCTGTGAAGATCGACGACGAAATCGAGCGCTTTTCCGGTGCTCGCCGCGCACTCTTGTCCACGATCAACCCAGACGGCACCCCGCACCTGGTCCCCATCGTGTTCGCACGCACCGGCGATACTCTCGTCACCGCGATCGACTGGAAACCCAAATCCACCCGCAAGCTGCAGCGGCTCGAAAACATCCGGGCAGACCCCGCAGTAAGCCTGATCGTCGACAACTACGACGACGACTGGGACAAACTGTGGTGGGTCCGCGCCAGCGGCTCCGCTCGCGTCATCGAGGCCGATACCGACGCGGGCACAGCGGCCATCGACGCTCTCGCCGCCAAGTACGACCAGTACAAGTCAGCGAGGCCCGAGGGGCCCGTCATCGAGGTCGCGAAGCTGACCTGGCGTTCTTGGCGGGCGTCTTAGGGGGTTTGTTGGCCCTCTGCGGTGACCGAATGTCTCATTCGGTCACCCTTGGAGTGACCGAATGATGCTCCTATGTTTGTCAACCGTGTTGTGGGTGTGCAAGTAGGCCGAATACTTCGCGGGCTATGGCACGTTTGAGGCAGCG
>NZ_LVCV01000406.1 GCF_001647195.1 Rhodococcus sp. EPR-157
ATTATGCGCTGCCTCAAACGTGCCATAGCCCGCGAAGTATTCGGCCTACTTGCACACCCACAACACGGTTGACAAACATAGGAGCATCATTCGCTGCGGTTCGGCGCTCGCCGCCAAGTGACCGAAAGAGACATTCGCTGCGGTTCGGCGCTCGCCGCGCGGGTTCCAGCGCACGCGCGGGTTGCAACGCGTGCGTGGGCTGCAACGTGCGCGTTCGGGGGCGGGGGTGATCGAAAGAGACATTCGCTGCGGCAGGGCGTCGCCACCAAGTGACCGAAAGAGACATTCGGTGCGGTCCGAGGGGCCGAACAACCGAACGACTCTGTGATCCCAGCCACCGAGGGGGTAGGTTGTCTGTAACTCCAAGAACTACTCACCAGTAGGGGTATGAAATGCCAGCTCCGAGCGCTGCGACCTTCTCGCGGCTCGCCGACTTGATTGCCATTGCGGACGCCGATGCCCGGCCGACGAAGACCATCACGGAGGTGTTCACCGGCAAGGAGCTCGCTACCATCCCCGTCGGCACCGCTGAGGACGTCGACGACGCCATCGCCCGCGCGCGCGTCGCACAGAAGGCGTGGGCCAAGCGTTCGGTCGCGGATCGCGCGGAGATCTTCCATCGCTACCGCGATCTTGTGCTCGCACACCGCGACGAACTGATGGACATGGCGCAGGCCGAGACCGGCAAGTCCCGCTCTGCTGCGCAGGAGGAAGTGCTCGACATCGCGATGACGTCGCGGCACTACGCCCGCACCGCGGCCAAACTGCTCGCACCCAAGCGCGTGACCGGCATGCTTCCGGTCTTGACGAAGACCACCGTGAGGTACCAGCCGAAGGGCATCGTCGGCATAATCTCGCCGTGGAACTACCCGATGACCCTCGCGGTGTCCGACGCCATTCCGGCGCTGCTTGCCGGCAACGGCGTCGTTCTCAAGCCTGATTCCCAGACGCCCTACTGTGCCCTCGCCGTCGTCGAACTGTTGTACAAAGCGGGTCTGCCGCGGGACTTGTTCGCTGTCGTGCCGGGACCGGGAACTGTCGTCGGAACCGCGATCGTCGAAAACACCGAGTACGTCATGTTCACCGGTTCCACCGCTACCGGGCAGCTGCTCGCCGAGCAGGCCGGTCGCCGACTGATCGGGTTCTCCGCTGAGCTCGGTGGGAAGAACGCCATGATCGTCGCCGACGGCGCAAACCTCCGCGAAGTGTCCGACGCCGCAGTGCGCGCCTGCTTCTCCAATTCCGGTCAGCTCTGCATCTCGATCGAACGGATCTATGTCGAGCAGTCCATCGCCGCTGAGTTCACCGCGAAGTTCGGTGAGCGTGTGCGCAATATGACGCTCGGCTCGGACTACGAGTTCGGCATCGAGATGGGCAGCCTGATTTCCGAGAACCAGGTCAAGGTCATTTCTGCGCACGTCGACGACGCGAAGGTGAAGGGCGCCACGGTCGTCGCTGGAGGACACGCGCGTCCCGACATCGGCCCGCTGTTCTTCGAGCCAACTGTGCTGACCGGGGTGTCTGCAGACATGGAGTGTGCCGCCGAAGAAACTTTCGGGCCACTGGTGTCGATCTACCCTGTCGCCGACGTCGAGGAAGCGATCGCCAAGGCCAACGACACCGAGTACGGGCTCAATGCCAGCGTCTGGGCCAAGACCAAAGCGCAAGGTGAAGCCATCGCGGCGCGTCTGCACTCGGGAACCGTCAACGTCGACGAGGGCTACGCGCCTGCGTGGGGAACGACGGCCGCGCCGATGGGCGGCATGGGTGTATCCGGAATGGGTCGCCGCCACGGTGCCGACGGTTTGCTCAAGTACGCCGAGTCGCAGACCATTGCTACGACGCGGCTGCTCAACCTCGGCGGGCCGCGCGGACTTCCGCCGAAATTGTGGGCGAAGATCATGCCGCCGTTCGTGAAGGCGCTCAAGTACATTCCAGGACGGTAGGTTCGTTCGTCCGGGGGTGCTCGGGCTCCCTCCCAGGTGACCGAATGAGACAGTCGCTCCCTCCCAGGTGACCGAATGAGACATTCGCTCAACCCAGGCGACCGAATCAGACATTCGCACACTCTGAGTGACCTGAACAGACATTCGCTCCCGCCAAGTGACCGAAACAGACTGTCCGACAACCCCGACAACCCCGACAACCCCGACAACCCCGCGAAACCACTGATGGCCCGCGCACGATTGTGTGCGGGCCATCGGTGTCGGCGAACCTAGTTGACGCTGTGGGCCGAGTTGACGCTGTGGCCCGAGTTCGCGAAATGCTGGTGCGGATCGGGAACGTGCGCGTCACCGAGAACCCGTGCGATCTGGTCTTCGCTGAGCCCGAGGCGTCGGAGCCTCTCGCACACCGCGTCGAAGTCGAGCATCTTGGCGTCGAGTTCGGTTTGGAGTGCGACGACCTCGCTGCGGATGGCTTCCGCTTCGTCGAGTGCTTCGAGGGTGTCCTTCGGCTCCGGCAACAGAATGTTCAGCAGTCGATCGCGTGCGTCGGTGCTGAGTCCTTCGAAGGGAGCCGAACCTGCGGGCGCTTCGTGCCTGCCGATGACCTCGTTCGGCTCGTCGAGCTCGGCCGCAACGTATTCGCGGTCCTTGCCGAACGACGGGATCTCGGCGGTCTGTTCGCCTTCGGCGGGGCCTTGAGCGAAGTCGATCGTCTTGCGCAGCGGGCGGTCCGGGATGAAGACCACTGCGATGAGCGTGACGATGGCGACGAATCCTGCGATGAGGAAGATGCGTCCCGTGGCGTCGCCGTACGCGGTACGGATGACCGCGAGTACCGGTGCGGGCAGCGACGACAGGTCGAGCGATCCGCCGCCACCTCCCGCACTGTTCACGCCGAGCTCGGCGAGGCCTGCTGCGGACTTGTCGGCGACGCGGGTTGCGAGGAGTGATCCGAGAACCGAGACGCCGATCGCGCCACCGAAGGTGCGGAAGAATGCGACGGTCGATGATGCTGCGCCGATGTTGTGCACACTGACCGTGTTCTGCACTGCGAGAACGAGGTTCTGCATCAGCATGCCGGTTCCGAGCCCGACGATGGTGATGAAGACGCCGACGGTCCACAGGCTCGTCGCGTGGTCGATCGTTCCCAGCAGCAGGAATCCGATGACAAGCAGCACCGATCCGGTCACGATGAACGGCTTCCACTTACCGAACTTGGTGATGAGCTGGCCCGATCCGACCGATGCGACGAGCATGCCGAATACCAGTGGGATGGACAGCAATCCGGCCTCGGTGGGGGAGTATCCACGCGCGGTCTGGAAGTACTGGCCGAGGAAGGTGGTAGCTCCGAACAGGCCGACACCGACTGCGATGGACGCGATGATGGCCAAGCCGGTCGTACGCTCGGTGACGATCTTCAGTGGGATGATCGGCGACTTGTGCCGGGCCTCGACGATGACCGTGAGGACGAGAAGCAGTACGCCGCCGCCGACGAGGTACGCCGTTTCACGCGAGAGCCATGCGTAGTAGTCGGCCTTACCTGCGAACGAAACCCACACCAGAAGAACGGACACGCCGGCGGTGAGCAGCAGTGCGCCGAGCCAGTCGATGGAGACGTTCTCTTTGCGCTCGGTCTTGATGTGGAGCGTCTTCT
>NZ_LVCV01000407.1 GCF_001647195.1 Rhodococcus sp. EPR-157
CGAGGATCGGTCCACCGGACATCGACACGGCCATGACAGCGCCGGTGTAGCCGGAGTAGCGGCCACGATCACGAGGCGAGACGATCGTGCCGATGATGGCGATGACGAGTGCCGTCAGGCCACCCATGCCGATGCCCTGGACGACGCGCGCGGCGAGCAGAACCGGGACGCTGTGGGCGAAACCGGCAATCAGCGAGCCCGCGACGAAGATGAGGATCGCGCTCTGAACCAGGACCTTCTTGTTGAACAGGTCGGCGAGCTTGCCCCAGATGGGCGTCGAGGCCGCGTTGGCGAGCAATGCAGTGGTGATAACCCAGGCGTAGGCGGTCTGCGACCCCTGTAGGTCACCGATGATGGTCGGCAGAGCCGTCGACACGATGGTGGTGCTGAGCAGCGCGGTGAACAGCGCGGCCAGTAGGCCGGTGAGGGCTTCGAGGATCTGCCGGTGGGACATGGCGTCGGGATCCGACACCTGGGTATTGGGCGGAGCATCTGTGGTGGTCATGTCTTATCTCGCAATCAGTTTCAAGTGCGCTACGTCCTGCGCGTCTTCTTCGAATGTGCTGTTGAGCTTCTGGATCGACGCGAGAGCGGCAAGTGCTTCCGTTTCGCTCCACTCGCTCAACATCTCTCGCAGTCGCGTGGCGCGACGGTCCCAGATGACCTTGAGCTTCTCCTGGCCCTCGTCCGAGACGCAGACGCGCGATGCGCGCTTGTCGTCCGGATCGGGGGTCCGGTCGATGTATCCGAGGTCCACGAGGTCTGCGAGTTGCCGGCTGAGGGCGGACTGGCTGACGCAGAGCCTGTTGGCGAGGTCGGTCTGTCTGCATTCACCCTCGGTCGCGAGGATGGCCAGTACTCCGGTCAGCGCCTGCGGCAGCGGTGAAGCCTCATCTCCGGTGGTCACGGCCCGCTTGAGCACAC
>NZ_LVCV01000408.1 GCF_001647195.1 Rhodococcus sp. EPR-157
GCTGTCCGCAACCATATAGATAAATAGATGAGGTAAACAACTATTTTACCTATCTCATGGGTCACACAGCTGCCCGAAACTCCCGCCGAGAGCGTCAGCCCCTGATCACCGGATCGAAGATGCCCCGTCCGATGGTGATGGTGACGTTCGCGCCGACCGACGGTCGTGTCCCACGCACCGCGCATCGAAACGAGACGCCGTGCGAGGAGACCACGACGTCGCTGCTCTCTCGTCCGAAGAGGGAGGACGTCACGATCCCACCGCATGTATCCGAACCAGAACCGAGCGAGATATCGGCAGGGAGGATCGACAACGATCCCCGGCCCTCGCGGGCGTTCTCGATGATCTCGACGGGCACGGTCAGCGGGTGCTTCTCGGCGCGGAACAGGCCACCGTCGATGACGCCGTCGATCACGTTGGCGTCGGAGAGAAATCGAGCCACGAACGCGGACGCCGGGCGAGTGACCAGCTCCTCCGGGGTACCGATTTGCGCGATGGCACCGCCGTCGAGAATGGCTACTCGATCGGCGAGCGCCAAGGCTTCGGTCCGATCATGCGTCACATGGACTACCGTCAGCCCGGCCGCGCGCGTCAGGGATCGCAATTCCAACCGCAGCCGGTCGCGCAACGGCTCGTCCAACGCCGACAGCGCCTCGTCGAGCAACAACGCGCGCGGAGACCTGACCAGCGCGCGAGCGAGTGCGACGCGTTGCCGCTGGCCACCGGACAGCGTCGCCGGATTTCGAGACTCGAGCCCGGGCAGGCCGACCAGCTCGAGGACGTCGGCGACGCGTGTGCGGCGTTCCTGGCGCGAGACACCTGCAAGTTCGAGTGGGTACGAAACGTTCTTCCCGACGCTGCGATGCGGCCACAGTGCGTGTTGTTGGAACACCATCCCGAGTCCCCGATGCTCCGGCGGAAGCGAACGTCCCGCGCCACCGGCAACCACATCGTCCCCGATGGTCACCGTGCCGGACGTCGGATCCAGGAATCCGGCGACGGTGCGCAGGAGCGTCGTCTTGCCCGACCCCGACGGCCCGACGAGAGCGAGAAATTCGCCGTCGGCGACATGCAGATCGATTCCGCGAAGACCGACAGTGCCACCGGGATAGTCGAGATGGATGGAGTCGAGTGAAATCTGGGACATCAGGGGACCTTCTTTCGGTCGGTGACACCCGCGACGAGACCGAGCCCCGCGATTCCGACGAGCGCTACGAGTAGCGACAGCGCGGCCGCAGCGTTGTAGTCGCCCGCCTGTTGCAGGTTGAAGATCGACACACCGAGCGTCTGAGTTCCCGGTGCCACCAGCAGAACCGACATGGTCAGCTCACGCACCGCGGTCAACGCCACCAGCACGCCGCCGGTCACCGCGGCGGGAACAGCCAACTTCCACGACACGTCGTACAGTGCGCGGAGCGGGGACGCGCCCGAGGACCGGGCAACCTCCTCGAAGGCGGTGGGTGTCGCGCGTAGCGGTGCCCGCACCGCCTGCACCACGATCGCCAGAAACGCCATGACGTAGGCGCACAGGATGACCCATCGCGTATCGAACAGTCCGGTGTAGCGTCCGACGATCAACCAGCCCACCGCGATGACCAATCCCGGAATGGCCTGGGGAAGCATCGCCACCAGGTCGAGGCCGACGTTGTCACGAGACTTCGTTCGCGTCGTGACCACTGCCAGCGCCAAACCCAGGAGGCCGCAGATCACCGCGGCACCAAGTGCGAGAAACACTGAATTCTGGATCCCTACCAGGGTTCCCGGCGCCGTGACGGCTCCGATGATGCTGTCGAGAGTCAGATTGTCCCACGTGAAGGGGACACCAGGAGCGGGGAGCAACGCCTGGGTGGCCAACGCCAGGATCGGCAGTGCGGTCACCGCAAGTGCGAGGAGCCACACCGCGGCAGCCGCTGGAATACGACTGCGGCCCAAAGCGATCCGCTGATTTGCCGTCGTGGGCCCGTCGATGTGGGAGGCTCGTCCCGACAGCAACCGATCGACGGCGACCGCCGCCACGGCCAGCAACAACAGTACGATTCCGATTGTCGAGACCACCTCGAGCGGTTTGGCCACGGTGCCGGACTGGATGAATCGGTACACCATCGTCGACAGAGTGACGTAGCGATCGGGCAGTCCGACCAGCGCGGGGATTCCGAAATCGGCCAGGTTGGACACCGCTACCAACGTGAACGACGCCACCCCGGCGGTCCGGAGTAGCGGTAGCGTCACGTCGGTCAGTGCGCGCCTCGGGCTCGCACCTGCCATTCGCGCAGCCTCCTCCAGATCGCCGGGGATGCGTCGTGCGGCTGCCGCCATGATGAGGTACGCCAGCGGGTACGAGTGAATCGTCAGCAGGAAGATCACTCCATCACCGCCATAGATGTCCCACAGCGGTCCGCCGACATTGCTCGTCCAGAACTTGTTGATCACCCCGCTCGGTCCGAGCAGGCCCGTCCACGCGATAGCGCCGACAAACGGTGGAATCAACAGCGGGCTCAACAGGATCAGTCGAAGTACGGTTCGACCGGGAAGGTCGGTCCGATCGAGGACGAGCACCATGGCGACTGCCACCACGACGGCGAAGAAAGCCGACGTGCCGGCCGAGACGAGACTGTTGACCGCGGCATCGACGATTCCGGCGTCGAGAAGTTCCTGTATGTGGTTGCCGCCGAGGCCGATCGAGACGACGGCGGCGATCGGGACGAGTACGACGGCCCCGACCACCAGCCACAGAGCGACCCGGATACCGGTCAGGCCGCTGAGCGCGAACCTAGCCGACAAGCTCGTTGAACCTCTTCACAGCTTCGGGCTGCGACGCGGTGATCTCGGCGAGATCAGGGTTGAGCAGGTTCAGATCCGCGAGAGCCGGTGCACCGTCGGGAGTTCCGACGTCCCCGCGCACGGGGAGATACTGTTGCTGCACTGCGATCTCCTGACCGCGCTGGCTCACCAGGAAATCGACGTACTTCTTTGCGGCGTCCTGGTTGGCCGCGTCCTGGAAAATTCCGGCAGGCTGTGAAATGTACGGAACGCCGTCGGTCGGGTATTCCAATGCGATCGGAGATCCCTTCTCTGCCAGCTCACGCACGAGGTAGTCGACGACGATCCCGATCGGTTGCGTCCCTGCTGCAACGGACTGCCCGACGGGTCCGTTGCTCTCGGCGACC
>NZ_LVCV01000409.1 GCF_001647195.1 Rhodococcus sp. EPR-157
GGAAACATCGGGATTCGGAAGGGTGATCTGGCCCTTGTACTTCGGGTCCGCGAGATCCTGCCAAGACGTGGGCGGCTGCGTGACGGCCTGGGTGTTGTAGGCGATGACCGTCGGGATGATGCGGGTGCCGACGTAGTAGCCCTCGGGGTCCACGACGTTCGGATTCAACGCCGAGACATCCGCGGGCGTGTACTGAAGCAGGAGGTTCTCTTCCTTGTACCCCTCGAACGTCGGCGCATCCGCGGCGAGCAAGACGTCGGCGCCGATCTTGCCGGTTTCCCGCTCGGATGCGATGCGCGCGTTCAGATCTCCCGTTCCCGCGCGGTAGACCTGAACGTCGATGCCGGGGTTTGCGGCCGTGAACTCGGCGTTGAGAGCATCGATCTTGGCCTGCGGTTCGGAGGTGTAGACGGTCAACGTGCCGGCGGCGTCGTCGCCGGTACCGGACGTCGCCGGCTCCGCCGGTTCGGAACATGCTGACAGACCGACGATTACGGCGATCGATACGACTGTGCCCACGATTGGGCGGCGAAAGCTGTTCACGGGTGTCTCCTGAAGAACGTCGGAAGCGTGATCGTCGCCGCCGTAGGCGACTTCCTTCGAACCCTTCGGACAACGCAACGTAGCGACGGAGTGAACGTCGACCGTCAGGCGGTAGTGGCCAGCGCTGCAGCGAGTCCGAACGCCGACGTGAGTATGCACACATGCACGGCCGCGCGGACGATCGACTCGTCTGCCTTCGTTCGATGCGCTGCCACCGAGACAAGCCAGGTCGTGCGCAGGCGTCGGGCGACCAGCACCAGGATCACGAGCACCACGGTTTTCGCGAGCACGATCCGCCCGTAGCCGGTGTCGAGCAGCCCGGAGAGTCCGCCCACCTTCACGGCTGCGTTGACGGTTCCGCTTGCCGCGAGTACCCACACCGACCACCAAGCAAGCCGGGAGTACACCGGCAGCATCGCAGCCCAGGCGCCCTTGGCGCGTACGGTCAGCGCCATTGCGGAGAGCACGCCGAGCCATACCGCGGCCGCGACGGCGTGGATGGAGACGAACAGTGCTCCGAACAGTTGTTGGGACATGTGTCCGGTGATCGGGCGCGCCACGAGGGCAACGACGGCGAGCACGACGACCGGAATCGGCGACGCGTCGGTGCCGGTTCGATATGCCCACAGCGCATGGAGACATGCGGCCGCCGTACAGAACATGGTCACCAGACCGAGCTGCCCGACGGTGATCTCGG
>NZ_LVCV01000410.1 GCF_001647195.1 Rhodococcus sp. EPR-157
CGACGGCCGTCCACGCGCCGGCGACCAGTGCCGCGCTACGCCAGACGGGTGGTCTGCTGCGAGCCGGAAACAGGTCGGTCCGCAGCAGCCCGAGCCCCAGAGCCGTTGCCCCGAGGCAGTCCGCGATCACGCGCAACAGAGACGATGGATCGGGGCCGTCGGGGCGGGCGAGCAGCCACGCCACGCCGACCCCGGCGATGCCCGTCAGGCCGGCGGTGAGTACCCACCACCGGCGAAACACGGTCAGCTACTGCTCCTTCGGCTTGCGCAACGCGAAGGCCAGGCCGCCGCCGAAGACGAGCCCGCCTGCGACGAGGAACGGCCACAGCGGGATGCCGCCACCGTCTTCCGAATCGGTCGCGGCCGACGCGTCGGCCGCTGCTCCCGGCGAGCCGGATCCCGCCGCGGTCAACGTGAACCCGATTGTGCCGCTGATGGGATGCCCGTCAGCAGACGTGACGCGATAGGCGATGGTGTAGTCGCCCGCCGGACCGAGTTCTCCGACGTCGACGACGATGCTCTGTCCCTCGATCCGAGGGTCGCCCTTCGACCACAGATTGCCGTCGGGTCCGACGACGTTGAGTGTGGCGAACTGAGACTGCGGTACCTCGTTGAACGAGACCGACACCTGCGAAGGCCCTGTTGCGAGCTGAGATCCATCGGCTGGATCCGATCCGGTGACGACGGAATGGGCCGATGCGGTCGGCGCTCCGATCAGAAGCGCCGATGCGGCAAGTACTGCAACCAGTACGGCCCTCAGGGACGCGACTCGGCTCATGAGCGGCGGCCTCGAACGGCTGCGCCGATACCCAGCGCCGCGCCGAGTGCGCCGAGAACCAGTGCGACACCGGCCATCCAGCGGGCCGTGTTGTCGGACTCTGCCGCGCTCGGTGCCTCGGCCTCAGCCGTGACGGTGGCTGATCCGTGGCCGTCGGACTCGGCGCTCGCCGCGGTCAAGGTCAGCGTCGGGGCAGGCTTTTCGGGCTCGCTGCCGTCGGCCGCAGGCTCCTCGTTCCATTCGACGACCTCCCCGTCGTTGTAGGTCTGGGTTGCGGGGAAGCTCACCGAATCCTGTTCGGGCAGTGGTCCAGCCGAGAGAAGGAACTGCTGGAACTGCCCGGGCAGGACCTCCGCTCCCGGTGCTGCTGTCCACGTCACTGCTGTGGCGAGGCCTTCGGCGTTCTTGTCGACGGTCGAGGTCCATCCCGGAATCGGCTGCGTGCGAGCCGAGCTGAGGCCGGGGAGTTCGACCTTGACCGAGGACGTCGCCGCAGTATCGGATTCGGTCGGTACGCGGAACGTGAGGACGCTGTAGCCGCCCTGCTCGGCGCCGGGTGCGTATACCGATACGTGTGCCGATGCGGCGCCCGCTCCGAAAACGAGTGCCAACGTTGTGGTGCCTGCGATGAACGAGGCACGACGAATGAAGCTGTTCATGGTGAAGAGGTTCCTTCTCGAAAAGTGAAGTGGCAGATAGCTGATCGGACTACACCGACACAGGTGGGCCACGTCTCGAGATCGAGGTGCCGAAGAACTGAAGTGAGGACTTTTCGGGGTTGCCGACGAAGAAGGGGCCGGTGGTGACGCCCGGCAGTGGGAGAGGCGGGTCGAGGACGGCACGGACGATCGATGTGATCGGACCGTACAGACCCTCGGCGGCGCAGACGAGGACCGCGGTTGCCGCGGATGCCGCGAGGTGGAACCCGATCATGGTCGCACTGGGCACAATCGAGTGCCCGTGCATCATCTCGAGCGGGTTGCCGACCGCAAGCGCGATGTGCGACGCCGACTGGCCGAGGAGGAGTCCGCCCAACACAGTTGCGAGTTGCGAACGCGAGGAGCGGGGATTGGGCATCGAGGCAATCGCGCCGACGCCGATGGCGACGACAAGCAGGAACACGGTCGCCGACCCCGACGGGTAACCCCCGCCGGCCATGCCGTGGGCGGCGACGGCCAACGCGACCGTCAACGCACCGACAGCTCCGCCGCGAAGCGAGGCGGCGGGGGACGTCATGGGATCAGCGAGCTGCTAGCGGACGCCGAGACGAGCCAGCAGGTCGGCCTCGATGCCGTCGAGCTCGGCGGAGATAGCGTGATGAGCTGCTTTGCGACGAGCGGGCGGCATCTGCTCGGACGTACGCACCGCGGTACCGAGGTCGGTCAGACGCTGCGAGATGGCGTCGGCGAACTTGCCGGTCTCGGCGTCGGAGCCGGCGGCAGCGACCTGTGCGAGAGACTTCTCGGAACTGGCGATACGCGCGGTCAGCTTGGCGCCGTACCCGCTGTAATCGCCGAGCTCGGCTGGGTTGATGCCGAGCCTGCCGGCCTTGCGCTCGTCGAGCTTGTTGCGCAGCACTGCCGCACCGCGGTAGACGATGGGAGTCAGCACCGGGATCAGTACACGCGCGATGGAGATGTACTTACGAACCTGCGCTGCGTTGATCGACCCCTGAGCGGCGGCCTTCTGCTGCGCTTTGAGGGTGGCGATCTGTGCCTTCTCGACGTTCTTCTGCGACTTCGCTTCGATCGTGCTCAGCTTGTTCTGTGCCTTGGCGATGGACTTCAGCTGTTTGCGCTCGTTCTTCGCACCGAGCTTCGCCTCCAGCGTCGCTTTGTGCTTGAGTGCCTTTGCCTCGGCCCTCCGAGTGGCACGTCCTTTGCGCTTGCGGAACAACCCCATCGACAAGGCCCCTTACGTCAGCTTCTCCTAGCATCGGCGCGGCATTCGCGCTGGCTTCGATACAGCCTATCGGTTCGCGACGGTGGGTCGCATCGGGCGTGTCGGTAGCGGGACATAGGCTCGGGACTGTGAACAGCCAGCCCGTCGCGGCGCGTGCGTCGTCGGGGAGAGAGCCGTCGGTACTCATCGACGCCGGATCTCTCACCCGATGCAGACACCGGCTGTACCTGGACACCGCGTACTCCGCCCTGCAGCGCAGTGAGCCCGAGAACCCGGGGGTTCGGCAACGCCGCGAGGCTGCGCAGGCGCACCGTGAGGCCATTCGTGCGATGTTCGCGGCGGAGCTCGACGGATGGGTGGAGATCGACGCAGCGGACGCGAGGACGGCCTCGGAGCGCACGCTCGCCGCCTGCAGACGCGGAGCAGAGTGGATCTGGAACGCCGTGCTGCCCGCCGAGCGTGACACCGGGCGTCGCGGGCGCAGCGAGCTGCTGATGCGGGCGCCGTCGGGCACCGGCTACATCCCGATCATCGTCGTCAATCACAAGGTCACCGATCCGGGTCGAGGTGCGGTGACGTCTCCGTTGACGGCCTGGGCGCCGGGCGTCGACGAGACGCGCAAAGTCCGTAGTCAGCTGCGAGACCAACTGCGTCTCGCTCACCTTCATCGCATGCTCGATTTCGAGGGTTTGGCGTCCGAGGACGCTGTCGGTGGGGCAGTCGGGTATCGCGCGGAGTGCATTCTCGTGCACGATCTGAACGCGGTCCTCGCGGAGTACGACTCCCGCTTCGCCGACCGACTCGCCATTGCTCGCGGCGAGAGCTACACGGTCCCGTCCCAGGTGAGCGAATGTCGTTCGTGTTCGTGGTGGACCGACTGCAAGCCTCAGCTCGCAGCCACCCGCGACGTGTCGCTCGTGGCGTCGGGAATGCGGGCCGAGGTACTGCGTGAGAGCGGCGTGTTCACCATCGACGAGCTCGCGAGATGGACCGGCCCCGAACCGGACAACTGGCCGTTCGGCAGTTTCGACGACGCCGTGGCGGCTGCGACAGCGTGGCGAGCGGATGTTCCGTTGCTGCGTCGAACCGAGAACGTCGTCGTGCACAGGGCCGACGTCGAGGTGGACGTGGACATGGAGAGCTACCAGGAACACGGTGCCTACCTGTGGGGCACGCTGCTCACCGAGGCAGGCGGCCCACCACCGGTGTATCGCGGGTTCGTCACGTGGGATCCGCTGCCGACGAACGACGAGGGCCGCTCGTTCGCCGAGTTCTGGGGCTGGCTGATGGCGAAGCGTGCCGACGCGGCCGCGCGCGGCAAAACGTTTGCAGCATACTGCTATTCGCGTCAAGCGGAGGACAAGTGGCTCCTCGACTCGGCCCGACGGTTCGGCGACGTCCCCGGCGTCCCGACCGAAGCCGAGATTCGCGAATTCATCGACAGCGAGCAGTGGGTGGACATCTACCAGGCCGTCAGCGATCAGTTCATCTGCCCGAACGGCAAGGGGCTCAAGAAGATCGCGCCGATCGCCGGGTTCCACTGGCGAGACGACGAGGCCGGCGGCGAAGCGTCGATGGGATGGTACCGAGACGCGGTCGGCTACGACGCCGAGCCGGACCTCTCTCAGCGCGAGCGGCTTCTGGTCTACAACGAGGACGACGTCCAGGCCACCAAGGTGCTGCGCGAGTGGATGAGCGATCGCGCCGAGATCGAGATCCCGACGCTCGAGTCGCTGCGCGTCGGGATGCCCTGCCCGCCCACCGCTTGAATGTCACATTCCAGCTATCCGATCGTATGGATGGTCCATTCAAGCGGTGGTCAGGAACGCAAAACCAGCTACCGCGGCGCCATCCGGATCGCGCCGTCCATCCGGATCGTCTCACCGTTGAGGTAGTCGTGTTCGGCGATCATCTGGACCAGCTGGGCGTACTCGGTCGGCTGGGCCAGGCGGGACGGGAACGGCACACTGGCTTCGAGCCCCTTGCGGTATTCCTCGGTGACGCCCGCGAGCATCGGGGTGTCGACGATGCCGGGGGCGATCGTGTTTACGCGAATGCCGACCTGAGCGAGGTCGCGTGCAGCGGTGATGGTCATCGCGTGGACGCCACCCTTCGATGCGGTGTACGCGATCTGGCCGATCTGTCCCTCGAACGCTGCGACCGACGCGGTGTTGACGATGACGCCTCGCTGGCCCGCGTCGTCGACCGTCGACAACGACTGCATGCGATTCGCGGCCAGGCGCATGACGTTGAACGTGCCCAGCAGGTTGATCGTGATAACGGTGCGGAAGAGCTCGAGATCGTGCGGGCCCTTCTTCGACAGGATTCGTCCCGCCCAGCCGACGCCGGCGCAGTTGACGACGATTCGCAGCGGGACGCCCGACTCGGTGATCTTGTCGAGTGCGGCCTCGACCTCTTCTTCGCTGGTCACGTCGGCTGGAATCAGGGTCACTCCGGCGGGAACGCTGTCACCTGCCCGTTCGATCGACTGGGCCAGATCGAGGCCGAATACCGTGACCCCGGCGTCTGCGAGGCGCTTGGCCGTCGCCGCTCCGAGGCCCGACGCCCCTCCTGTGACCAATGCTGCTGTTCCCGAAATCTCCACGTGCACATCTCCTCGACTAGGGCGATGGACGCTCGGCGCAACCGATCAGCGCCGACCGCCCAGGACTCGCATTGCACCATAACCGCAGGGCAGTGAGCCCGATCCGACCGAGGGTGGGAAATGACGTGGATCACTCGTGCCAGGGGGCTAGTGCGCCGCCTCGGCGATGCTGCCGTCGTGCTTGTATTCGATTCGGTAGGTTTCCCCGGCGTCGACCAGCATCGTGGCGAGGAGGGGGCGGCCAGCGGGTAGAAGTCGAATCGTCGCCGAGCCGTGGTCGATCCGATCGATGTGTTCGGCCGTCGACGTCACCAGCGCGTCACGCACGTCGGACGCCAGGTCTTCGGCGCGATCGTCGAGGAGCACCACGTTGACGCCGCGGCCACGTGCAGTGCGCACCGAATGCCGTAGGCGAGGGTCGACGAGCGCCCGTGCGCGCAACGAGTCCCTCAGCTCGGCTTCGAGCAACGTGCACGAAAGAACCTCCGCGGCGGACAGGTCCGGACCGTTTACCGTCCGCTCGAGCAATGGGCGTGCCATCTCGTCGAGGCGTTCGAGTTGCGAGTCGCGCTCGTCCAGTACTGCTGCCGCCGCTGCTTCGAGGGCCACGCGGGCGGTCGAGCGGCGACGTAGCTCGAAGATCGATCGGCTCAGCGCGCGAAGCGTGTACGCGAAGAAGCTCGACATCAGCAGCGGTGCGGTGTTGACGACTCCGAACGCGATTCCGTATCCCACACCTTGGCCGGTCGAGACCGACCACCACAAGGTCACTCCCACAGTCGCTACCAGGCCCATCCACGCAAGCGGAGTGCGTCCGCGAACGCACATCACCGTATAGAGAGCGACGCTGGTGCCGAGCGTCCAGGTCTGCAGTGCGCTGCTGGGAGGTGCGGGAATCACGCTGAACACGAGCCCGCAACTCAGCGGTCCTATCGCTGACACCGGAATCGCGTATCGCAACGGAAGCGGATCGCCCGCCGTGGCCGTCAGCACGATTGCCCCCGTCGAACATAGTGCAGCAGCGGCGAATACCGGCCCCGGATGGTCGACGCCGGACAGTGTGGATGCGGCGCACGTGAAACACGTCAGCACGTACAGCGCCACGAGTGCGAACGCGAAGGGCGAGCGCATCCCGATCAGATCGCGGATGTCCTGGCCCTCGGAACCGCCGGTCACGAGCGTGCTGTCCAGCGCAGTTCGACGACTGTTCCCGCGCCACCTCGAGCGGACACGACCTGTGCCGAACCTCCATGGAGACTGCGCATTCTGCCCAGGATGCTGACTGCGATGCCCATGCGATGCGGCGCGACGTCGGCGGGATCGAATCCGAGTCCATCGTCGGTCAGTGTCACATCCAACGTCGTTTCGGTGAGGACGATCGTGGTCGAGCGGGCCGCGGTGGGCCCCGCGTGTTCGACGCTGTTCCGCACGGCCTCGGCGAGTGCCGCGCTGATAGTTCGCACCACGTCGGCGGGAAAGCCAGTGGTGGAACGAGATTCGACGGTGACGTCGATGTCCTCGTCCACGTTGGTCGCGGCGGATCTGAGTTGCGCAATGGTTTCGGGAACATCGAAGGAGGTCGTCGTCGAATTGTCTCGGAGCGAATCAAGCTGTGCGAGTGTCAATTGCGTCTGACGGATGACGCCGTCGGTGCGGCCCTGGCGCGCGACGGCCAACAGTGAGGACAGAACTCCGTCGTGGATGAGTGCGTCGAATCGCTCGCGCTCGACGGTACGTGCACTCATCGCCGCCGCCGTCGCTGCCTGTCGATGGGTCGACTCGATGGTGTCGTCGAGAATGCGGGCCGTTCGGCGAACTCCGAGAGTTGCGGCAACGAAGATCGAACAGAACATCAGCGCGAACAGGATGTCTGCGAACAGTGGTCCTTCGAGAAGCGGGCCGCGAAGTATGTTGATGCTCAACTGAACCGAGACGACGGCGACGACCAGCTGTGCGAACGCAAGCCACGCGGGGAGCGAGGCGGCGGCCGCGAGGCCCGCCAGCCCGGGAAACGTCGCAAGAGGCACGCCGTTCGGGTCCGTGACGCTGCTGTCCCACACGAACCACCATGACAGAGCAGCCGCGAGGAAGGCGATCGTCGCGAGCGCCCCCGTGATTCGAATCCACCGTGTGTCGCGTGCCAACGATGCCACGCCCATGGACAGTCCGGTGCCGAAGACGGTGATCAATGTGAGGGAAGTCCACCACGACGACGTCACGAACGTGGTTCGGATGAACTCGGGCAGCACGATCGCGAGGTAGATCAGGTAGCCGGCCGAGACGAACCTGGCGATGGTGCGGAGCAGCCGATCCGAGGATCGATGATCGTTGGTAGCTTCGTCGGTTGTAGTCATACGCCCCTGGTCCTATCGGGCGAATCCTACGACGAGCGCTACTTCGGGTTCAACACATTCGGCTGTTCGAACGACACCGGCCGACGTGCCTTCCGACGCCGCACGAGGCCGAAAGTTGTCCAGATCGCGGCCGACAGTGCCAACATCGCCGCACCGCCGATTACGGGCGCCACCGTACCCGGCATGATGCCCTCGAGGAACAGCACGACGCCGAATACGAAGAAGAGGATCGCCGCGCCGTACTGAATGACCCGCTCGGGTAGGTGCTTGCCGAGTACCGCGCCGACGACGATGGCGAGAGCATCGGCCGCGACCATGCCCACAGTCGATCCGATCCAGACGCCGACCCAGTCGTTGTCGGTGGCGAGGGTGACAGTGGCGAGCATCGTCTTGTCACCGAGTTCGGCGAGGAAGAACGCGGAGGCGATCGCGACGAAGGCGGATCGCGTCACTTTCGACGCCTTCTCGCCCTCGTCCTCGGACAAGCTGTCGCCCCTGAGCGTCCACAGGCCGAAGATGACGAACGCGATGCCGCCGACGATCGAGATCGCCGCAGTCGGGATCGACAGTCCGAGGAAATGACCGACGGCCACCGAGACCAGGTGGACCACCGTGGTGGCGACGGTGATGCCGCCGATGACGATGTACCACTTGTAGCGCAGCGCGAACGTCATCGCCATGAGTTGGGATTTGTCACCAAGCTCGGCGACGAAGATGACAGCGAAACTGAGTAGTAGTGCAGAAAGCATGGTGAAAGAGGCTCCTCGGTCGTCTTGATTGACCGAAGGTCTCGCCCACCACCTCGACCGACTCGAGTTGGTTCACAGTGCCGGGCCGGTATGAAACGGCCAGTATGTCGACACGGTGATTGGGGGCTACTCCCCTTCGCTGCCACCAAGATTAGGAGGCGTCCGACGAAAAGTCCAATGCAGCAGCAAGTTTGGGTTCCCGAAAACTGTTCTGCGGGAACCGGTCACGACGCGAGGAGCATCGCCAAAACTGCGGTGTCGGGATCGCTGATCGGATCGAGTCCGACGCGGCTCACCATCGACGTCACGGTGCCGTCGGATTCGGCTTCCACCCAGGCCGCGCGGTGATCCAGGCCGAGATGGGGGAGCCCGGGAAGGAGCACGCAGCCGGAGGCGGCGCCCGCGCATTCGGGGAGCGTCGGAGTGGTTTCCGACGGTGGATGCAGCATCAGAATCGCGGGCGGTTGGTGAAGTGCGAAGCGCCCTGGTGTGACGGCCATCTCACCCACGACCGGTCCCTCGGACAGGATCAGCCCCACCGTGCCAGGTGCGGGATCGTCCGGAAGTTCCTCCCGGGCACCGAAGACCGTCGACGTGGCGAGGAGCCCTGGCATCGATGCGATCTGAACCGCCAGTGCGAGAAACTGTGCCCATTCCTTGGTGGTGTCCGGCCACCGACCGGAAATGACGAATCCGCGGAGTAATCCGGCGGCATGGAAAGGGGAAACCCGATGAGATCTCGATCGTTCATCTCGTAGCTCGCTTGGGTCGTTCCAGACTTCAGTTCTGGTACACCACGTTGGGTAGGAGAAGCATGGATCAGAACGGTGCTGGCACACAAGACGGTACGAGTGCTAACGGCTTGCCAGTCATGCCATCCGTGCCAACCGCTTGAATGGTCCATCCATACGATCAGATGGAGTGGAAGCCACATTCAAGCGGACGTTCAGTGCCGTAACACACGAATGGGCCACCGCGACGTGCGCGATGGCCCATTCGAGCGAAACAACTTACGGGAAGATGAGACCCGGAGTCTTCGCGGTCGCAGCTTCGAAGCGAGCCTGAACGTCGGCCCAGTTCACGACATTCCAGAACGCCTTGACGTAATCGGCCTTGACGTTCTTGTACTGCAGGTAGAAGGCGTGCTCCCACATGTCGACCTGGAGCAGCGGGATGATGCCGAGAGGCACGTTGGCCTGCTGATCGTAGAGCTGGAACGTGAGGAGATTCTTGCCCAGCGAGTCGTAGCCCAGGACAGCCCAGCCGGAGCCCTGCAGGCCGTTGGCAGCGGCGGTGAACTGTGCGCGGAACTTGTCGAACGAACCGAACTGGTCGTCGATAGCTGCGGCGAGCTCGCCTTCGGGCTTGTCGCCACCGTTGGGGGAGAGGTTCTTCCACCAGATGGAGTGGTTGACGTGCCCGCCGAGGTGGAATGCAAGGTTCTTTTCGAGCAAGAAGATCGAGCCGTGGTCCTCGTTCTCACGGGCAGCGGCGAGCTTTTCCAGCGCCGTGTTGGCGCCGGCGACGTACGTTGCGTGATGCTTCGAGTGGTGCAATTCGTTGATCTCGCCCGAGATGTGTGGTTCGAGGGCGGAGTAATCGAAATCTAGGTCGGGCAGTGTGTACTCGGACACGTGTTTCCCTTCTCTGTCGACGCCGCGCATACCGTGAATCCCACGGCGCGGTCGTCTACTGCGGATCGTCTCTCGGGTTCAACCCAATCTCATTAGTACCCCTAGTGCAACAGTTGTAACCGAGATCCATTTCTCGGAATAAATACGCGCTGCCGCGACATGCCACCTAAGGTCACAGCGAGGTCACAGCGCGGCTCTACGATTCGTCCAGCAGATGAACAGGAAACTAGGCTGGCCGCGTGAGTCCCTTGCGCAGGCCGAGCGAGCGAGTCGACAGCCAGTCGACCGTTCATGCGCCACGCGTCGAACTTGCCGGGGCCAACCTTCTACGGCTGATCGCGGTGCTGGCCGTGCTGTACTCCCACATCTCGTTCTACCTGATCGACGATCGAGGCGACGGCTGGTGGGTCATCGACGTCGTCTACAGCGTCCTCATCCAGGAGGCCGGGCTCAACAACCATCTCTCGTTCGTCGGTGTCGCGATATTCATGCTGCTCACCGGGCTTCTCGTCACGAGGTCGGCGATGCGGCAGTCCCGACGAGATTTCACGGTCAGCCGCCTCTCGCGGCTCGTTCCGGCGCTGTGGGTGTCCGTGGCGCTCGCCGTCGTCCTGGTCAGGCTCGGGATCAACGGCATGTTCAGCGGGCAGAGTGGCATCAGCAATTCCGAGGCCGCACTCAGCTTCGTCCTCGGCGGGTTCTTCCTGAAGCCGGAGGTCGCCGTCCTCGGAGTCACGTGGACTCTGACGGTCCAGCTGTTGTTCTACCTGTACTGCGTCGCAGCGCGAGATATCCTTCGCACGCGGCCGATCGTGGTGCCGCTTCTCGGTGCTGCGCTGTGCGTCGTGGTTCTGCTCTACAACTTCTACATCCCACAGCCGTGGTCGGTGCCGATGCTGTCGAAGATCGCGGCAACGCTGCCGACGCTGTTCCTCGGTCAGATCATCTACCTGGGCTGGGCGCGGATCGTCTCATGGCGGTGGGTGGTGCTCGCAGTGCTCGCGCAGGCCGAGGTCGTACGGCTCGCCACGAACGTACATGCCTATTGGGCGGGCGATCAGTACATGTGGACGATCATCGTCGTGACCGGCCTGGTGTTGCTGCTGGGTAGGTACGACGGTCGAATTGCGCACTGGCGGATCGTGCACTGGACGGGCACGCGGAGCTACGCCATCTACCTCGTGCACACGCTGATTCTGTACCGAGTGTACGAGAACGTCGTGCCGTACACCGGACCGACCGGCGCCGTGCTCGCGTTCCTCCTCGTGACCGCAGCCGTGTCGGAGGCCGTCTACCGATGGGTCGAGGTGCCTGCTGCCACCTGGCTCAACGGCCGATTCCGACGCGCACCTGTGCGTTCGTAGGACGGCCCGGCTACTTGGGGGTGACCCCGATCAGCGGGGCGAGCTGTGAGGCAATCGGATTGAGGTTGAGCTTGTCGGGATCCAGCTTCGGCTTGTCGTCCCACGGTTGCGGTGTTTCGGGGTCGGCGAAGACGATTCGACTTGCTGAACGGACGCCGGTGACGCTGCCGTGTGGCGTCGTGCAGTTGGCATCCAGGTTGAGAGGGTAGTTGCTCTCGGTGGGGTCGAAGTTCGGATCCTGCTCATTCTCTTCGCTCAGTATTTGCTGCGAACGTTCGTATCCGATGGTGCATGGGGGCGGATTGTTCGTTTCGAGTACCAGGCTGAGATGTGCAGTGCCGTCACCGGGAACGATAGTGCTGCCGCCCGCGGCGAGAGTCGGTAGAAAAGCGAGGAGCGGCTGAAGCGCGAACGAACTCGGCGCCATCTGCTCGGCGACCGATTCGATGTTGGTAAGAACCGACGTCAGTGACGTCCCTCCTTCGGCGATGAGCGATCCGATCTGGTCGCTTGCGGCCGTGCCGGTACCGATCAGGCGTCGAATATCGGGGTCGTTGCTTCTCAATTGCGCGGTCACCAGGTTCAGATCGGTGCTGAACTGGCGAATCGCCGAGGACTGCTCCGACTGAGTATCGAGCACCGTCCGACTGTCCTCGATCAAGGCGAGGGTCTGTGGCAGGGCGGCATCGGCCGACTCCGACAGTGTTCCGAGTGAATCGAGGAGCACGTTCAGGTCGGTACCTCGACCGTCGAGTGCCGTACCCAGCTCGCTCACTACCGTCTCGAGACCGGCGATCGGGACAGACGTGACCAGCCGATCGGTGCTCGCGAGAAGGTCCTCTACCGGAACCGGGATTTCCGTGTCGGCTGTAGCGATCTCCGAGCCGTCCTCGAGGTGGGGGCCGGAGTCGGTG
>NZ_LVCV01000411.1 GCF_001647195.1 Rhodococcus sp. EPR-157
TGTCGAGCAACAGCTCGACGGCTACGCCATCGGATGTCAGCGACAGCGCGCCGACCGTCCCCACCGGGACACCGCGGTACGTGACTTCTGCATTGGAAAATATGCCGCCCGAGTCCGCGAAGTGTGCGCTGACCCGGTACTGACCGAAACCGAGAAGGTTGTCCAAGCGCACGTACTTCGCCCCGACGAACGTCACGCCCACTACTGCCACGAGCGCGAGCGCGACGAGTTGGAACTTCACTTGTCGACCGTTCACAGGTCACCTTCGGGAAATGACCGGTGAAGCCCTTGGATCGGATACATGGGGGCCTTTGCGCGGGAGGGCATTCGGACGTGTGTCCGAGTGAGTGCCATCACACTGACATCTTATTGGCACAGTGTCAACAAGCTGCCTGCAGGGTGTCCTCACAGCTGCGGCATGACCTCCGACGCCACCAGTTCGAGGTGATCGAGATCGTTCAGGTCCAACATCTGCAGGTAGACCCGTGATGCACCCAGCTCGCCGAAGCGACCGATCTTGTCGACCAACTCGGCGGGAGAGCCTGCAGCTCCGTTGTCGCGCAACTCCGAGACCTCTCGGCCGATGACCGAAGCACGGCGTGCGATCTCCTCCTCGGACTTGCCGCAACACAGTACGAGCGCGTTCGAGTAGACGAGCGACTCGGGAGCGCGCCCGGCTGCCGTCGCCGCAGCACGCACACGCTCGAATTGCGTCGCGGTGGCGTCGAGCGATGCGAAAGGGATGTTGAACTCGTCGGCGTACTGCGCGGCCAGCGCCGGGGTGCGCTTCTTGCCGCCGCCGCCGATCAGAATCGGTGGGCGCGGAGACTGCACCGGCTTGGGCAGGGCAGGTGAATCGGTGATGGGGAAGTGCTTGCCGTCGTAGGAGAAGGTCTGACCCACGGGTGTTTCCCACAGTCCGGTGATGACTGCCAGCGACTCCTCCAGCTTGTCGAAGCGTTCACCGAGGGCAGGGAATGGAATGCCGTAGGCCTTGTGCTCGTCCTCGAACCATCCGGCGCCGAGCCCGAAATCGACACGACCACCGCTCATCGCATCGACCTGAGCGACGCTGATCGCGAGCGGACCGGGGTAGCGGAACGTCGCCGAGGTGACCAGTGTGCCGAGGCGAATGGTGGACGTTTCCCTCGCGATGCCGGCCAGGGTGATCCAGGCATCGGTCGGACCGGGGAGCCCCTCGGAGTTCATGGCGAGGTAGTGATCGGAACGGAAGAATGCGCCGTAGCCGAGCGTTTCCGCGGCCTGCGCGACGCGGAGAAGATCGTCGTAGGTGGCACCTTGCTGAGGTTCGGTGAAGACGCGAAGTTCGATAGCGGCCATGATCCGAGTCTAGGAGCCGTCGAACACTGCTTTTGCCTGTGGATAAAAACCTGCATTCGTCCCGTTTCTGTGGATCGGTCTGTGGATAATGTGGATAACCTCTGTGTTCGGCGACCGGGTCGCACGATCCGTGGGTGGCAGCACCGGTCGATCGCGTGACAAGATCGGATATGTGTCTGCTTCGGATCTGTCCTCCGTGCCCGCCGCCGAACTTCCCTCCGAGTGGAGCGAGTCGGTGATTCTGCTCGACGTTCGCGAGGACGAGGAATGGCAGCACGGCCATGCTGCGGGTGCGATCCACATTCCGATGGCCGAGATTCCCTCCCGCATCGGCGAGGTGGAACCGGATGCCGAACTGTTCGTCGTCTGCCGTTCGGGCGCCCGCTCACTTCGGGTCGTGGAGTATCTGGCTCGGATCGGCTACGAGGCGAGCAACGTCGACGGTGGCATGGTCGCTTGGAACGCAGCCGGGCGTCCGATCGTGCGTGACGACGGTGCGGAGGCGAGAATCCTCTAGTGTCCGCATTCCAGGTCTGTGCGCGCTGTTCGACGCGGTGGCCCGTCGGGACTCGTCCGGCGGTGTGGTGCAGTCGGTGCCACGGCATACTGCTGTCGCCTGTCTCCGCGCAAGCTCCCGCCGCAGGACAGCGAAACTTCAAGTGGGTCGCCCGCCGCCCGAGGAGCAAGTCCCCACGCCCTCGTCGGACCCTGCAACCCCGGAGCCCCCGAACGCCGAAGTACGACGAGATGCCGCGATGGGGACTGGTCGATCGGCCGATCACCTCGCACGTCGAGCGTGAGCCCCGACTTCAGCGCTGGGCGGGAGCGGCGTCGGGCCTGCTGTTACTCGTCGGTGCCCTGCTGGTGCTGGCTGCGATCGCCGAGCTCTTTCGATACGGAATCCTGCTGTACAACCGGACGCGGTTGGTGAGCCAGACGACGCTGGTCCTGTCCGACGCATTGGTGCTCTTCGCCGAAGTCGCCTCCGTATGTATCGGCATCGCGGCAGTGGTTGCGTCGGTGTGCTGGCTGGTGGACAGGCGTCGGTCGATATTCGACCGGGCCGGAGCGCGCGATCCACGCAGTGCCCGAGGGATCTTCGTCGGAAGTCTTGTTCCAGTGGTCTCCCTCGTCATGCCCGGCGTGTTTCTCACCGAGTTGGTCGACGTGCGAGGCCGCGCGGACCAGGCCCGGTTGCGTGTCCTGGTGCGTATCTGGTGGGCTGCGTGGGTCGTCAACTGTGCCCTGGTGCTCGCCGCGACGCTATGGCGTTTCCAGGACTCGCTGCAAGCGCAGGCCAACGGTGTGTTGTTCTCGGTGTTCGTTGCTCTCGTCGCGGCAGCAGTAGCTTTCCTGACGCTTGTTCTCATGCGAAGCGTCGACGGACTCGGGTGGCGCGGCGGGGCGCGGGCAGCGCCGACAAGGTGGGTCATCTCGGTTCCCGGGGCTGTAGCGGCTTCGAGTGTCGCGGTGGTTCCACGTGAAACAAACGAGGAAGCGGCAGGTGCTTCACCTGCGACGGAGCAGCCCGAGAAGGCGGGCGTGTCATGAGTGGGGATCGACGAGGTCCCTTCGTCGTCGCGCACCGCGGGGCGTCGGAGGAGAAGAAGGAGCACACGCTCGCGGCCTACGACCTCGCTCTGCGTGAGGGAGCCGACGGCCTCGAATGCGACGTCAGACTTACCCGCGACGGCCACATCGTGTGTGTGCACGATCGACGAGTCGACCGAACCTCGACCGGCACCGGCATCGTCAGTGAGCTCGACTACGAGACGCTGAAGGGGTTCGATTACGGCGACGGCGGTGAACCCGCCGATCTGTTGACCCTCGCTGATCTGATTTCACTCGTGCTCGACTGGAATTCCAAGCCCACGAAGCTGTTCATCGAGACCAAGCACCCGGTGCGCTACGGGTCGCTCATCGAGAGCAAGGTGTTGGCCGAGCTTCACCGGTTCGGTATCGCCCAGCCTGCTTCGGCCGATCACTCGCGAGCTGTGATCATGTCCTTCGCGCCGACGGCGGTGTGGAGAGTACGCAGGTCGGCTCCGATGCTTCCCACTGTGCTGCTCGGCGATACCTCGCACTACCTCGGCGGCGGAGCTGCGACTACGGTCGGCGCTACGGCAGTCGGTCCGTCGATCAAGAGCCTGCGTGAGCGTCCGTCGATAGTCGACCGGGCTGCCGCATCGGGACGCGCCACGTATTGCTGGACGGTGGATGAGAAGGCCGACGTAGAGCTGTGCCGCGAACTCGGCGTCGGGTGGATCGCGACGAACAACCCGGGCCGAACCAAGGCGTGGCTCGAGCAGTAGCCCGCGGAGTGACCCGGGTTCATGGCCTGCGTGTAGGTTTCGGTCGTGGGTAAGAGCAAAAGAAACAGTGGTCCGAAGCAGGACAGCAACCGAGCAGCGAAGCTCGCACAGCGTGAGGCCGAGCGCGAAAGCCTCCAGGCCGCGCCGGTCCGTCCGTTCCAAGGTGTCGAAGCCGAATGCGATCTCGTCGCGATGCGTGAGTTCGTGCCGTCGGCCACGGCGCCCCTCGCCGTCGACGGTCGTTCGATGACGATTGCCACGGTGCTGCCCGGCGCCGTAGCGGCGTTGGTGCGCGAGGAAAGCGGAGATGTGCGGGGATTCGCGGGCTTGCAGGTGCAGGTGCACTCGCCGAACGTCGCAGCTGATCTTTCCAGCGCGCTCTCCTGGGCGTCGATTGCTCAGCCGGGCGAGTCACTCGAATCGGCGGGGCCTGACGGAAACACGCCGGCGCTGAAGGAAGTACTCGATCCGACGCTCGAGCTGGATATCACCGTGCATCAGGATTTCAACTGGTGGATTCCCGAGAACTCCGAGCCTGCTGCCGATGTTGCGGCGACGGTGGAGCGCGCCAATCAGGCGATCATGCCGTCGGCCCGGTTGGAGGGCGAGGGTTTGACGGCTGCCTGGTGGGTCGATGCAGGCGACAAGGCACACCTGCGGTGGGTTCGCCCGGAAAGCGAGGACGAGCTGATGCTGGCTCTCGCTCGTCTGCACGCTGCAGGGGATCTGTCGCTGGGAGAGGGCTCGCGTTACGCCGGTTCGTTCCGGACGCACGGCCTGCTGGTCCCGGTGTTCGATCTCGATTCCGAGATGCACCCGACCGAATGGGTTGCGCCCACAATCGAATTCGGCAACAAACTTGCCGAGGCGCTCAGCGTCGACGCTCCGCTGACGTCGGAGCAGCGGCGATCGCGTGATGGGCTGCGGTCTCGCCAGGTAACTCTGCGCTGACCGGCGGCTCCGCCGCCAGTGGCACGGTTAAGCGCACCGCAGTGCGCTTAACCGTGCCACTCGAGCGCAGCGAGTCCGCTAGATCGAGCCACCGGCAGCGCGGGGTGCACCTGCGTCCGATCCGGCTGCGCCACCGAACTCACGGGCGACGAACTCTTCGAGATCGAACAGGTTGTGTCCCGCGCGGTCGGCGATGTTGAGCAGCGTCTTCATGCTGGCAACTTCCTCGACCTGCTCCTTGAGGAACCACTGCATGAACTGCTCACCTACGTAGTCGCCTTCTTCGCGTGCAGTGCTCGCGAGGCCGATGATCTGCTCGGTGACGGTCTCCTCCTGAGCGAGGGCCAGGGCAATCGGCTCACGCGCGTCGGTGAAGACGGACTTGGCGGCGTCGACGCCGGTGAGCTCGACGGTGATGTCGCGGTCCAGGAAGTACTGGACGATCATCATCGCGTGGTTGCGCTCTTCGACGGCCTGCGCGTAGAAGTGCTTGGCAAGCTGAGGCAGGTCATGGTTGTCGAAGTACACGGCCGTTGCGATGTACTGATGCGACGCGTTGAACTCGTTGCGAATCTGGTCTCGCAGAAGTGCGTGGAACTTGGAGTGTGTTGTTTCTCTGATGTCTGCGCTCATGACGGCGAGATTATGCTGGTCAGAGGGTGCTTGTCATCCAAGTTCACCCTTATTGAGGTTTAGGTTGCCTAAATTAGACCGCCCTAAATCTTGACTATGACCAGCGAATTGGTCACAATGCGCCGGCCTCTTTCGGTGGGTTTGTGGTGCGGTTCACCCGGGCCGACGTTTCGCGCGCAACGTACTCCTCGACGTCGAACAGTTGCCCTCCTGCCCGGTGCACGATGTTCAGCAGGCTGCGCATACTCGCGACCTCCTCGACCTGCTCCGACAGGAACCACTGGATGAATTGCTCACCGATGTAGTCGCCGTCCTCCCGTGCCGTGCGCGCGAGATCCGTGACCTGCTCGGTGACGGTCTTTTCCTGCGCAAGCGCCAACTCGACGGGTTCGGCGACCTTCGTGAACTCACCGACTACGTCGCCGACGCCGGGAACCGCGACCTTGACGTCCTTGTCGATCAGGTACTGAATCATCATCATCGCGTGGCTGCGTTCTTCGCTGGCCTGCGCGTAGAAGCGTCGGGCCAGCTGGGGAAGATCGTTCGTGTCGAACCACACCGCGATCGCAACGTACTGCTGCGACGCCGTGAATTCGTGACCGACCTGCGCGCGCAGGAGGTCGTGAAATCGGGAGTGGATTTCGGTCGTGGTCATTGCGCTGACGTTACCGTTCGAGGTCGCCGATCAGGGTCCCGACGTTCGAAGGTCCTCGGGGATCTGCCGATCTTCGGCAAGCGCACCGAAGAACTGCGACGCTCGATCGGAGTCCCACAGCAACACATTGCCGACGTCGGTGTTCTCGAATCCCGACACGGGAACAGTCGTCGTGACGAGGTCACTTCGCATCGCCCACGCGAGGGCCGCGAGATTCCAGATGTGGTCACCTTCGTCCACACTCAGCGAATTCGCGGTGTCCTTGACCAGCGGCCACAGCCGCAGGGGGTTGAGGAACGTCGACGGGCTCGTCGCCTTCGACAACAGCGCCGACATGAACTGACGCTGGTTGTTCATTCGGTCGAGGTCGGCGAGTGCGGTCGCACGAGTCCGGACGAACCCGAGTGCATCGGAGCCGGAGAGTTCCTGGCATCCGGCAGGAAGATCGATGCCCGCGAGGGGGTCGGAGATTGCGTTCTGGAGGCAGACGTCGACGCCACCGATCGCATCGACGATGCCGGCGAAACCGCCGAATCCGATCTCGGCATAGTGGTCGATTCGAATCCCGGTCGCACCCTCGACGGTCTGGACGAGAAGCGGCGCGCCTTCGAACGCGAACGATGCATTGAGCTTGTCCTGGCCGTATCCAGGAATCGACACGTACGAGTCGCGCGGCAGACTGACCATCGTCGTCGCGCCGCCACCCTCGGGAATGTGGATCAGGATGATCGTGTCGGTCCGGCTGGGTCCGGTCTCGCCCCCGGTCGACAGGGCTGCCTCCTCCTCCGGAGTCAGACCGGTCCGCGAGTCGGAGCCGACGAGCAACCAGTTGGTTCCGGGAGTATCGGCGATCCGACCATCGTAATTGCTCAGCGCATCGACCCGCGTCAGCGAGCTGTCGACGTAGTAGACGAGACCACCGAAGACCAACAGCAGAGCCAGAAACGTAAGCCCGAACCGTCTGCCCCAATGCCGTTTCTTGCGTTGGCGCGGCGGTTTCGCGGGCTCCGGGCGTCGTAACGCGCGTTCCGGCGGTGGTGGCCGTCGACGAGGGGGCTGTGCCTCGGGTGTCGACCGCTCGGTATAACGCTGCGGCGTCTGAGTAGGCGCGTACTCGTTGCGCTCGCTCGGTCGATACTGCTCGGTCGGTCGATATTGCTGGGTCGGGTTCGGCCCGCGGGAGACAGCGCCAGGTTCGGGTGCTTGTGACCACGCTTGCTGGCCGGGAGGCGTCGGACCACCGGAACGTCCGTCGCGTCGGATGATCGCGGTCCCCTCAGGAGGAAGCGGCGGTGGCCGATATCCAGGCGGTGGGCGGTTCCCGGGTGGTTGTGCCCGGTGCCCGGGTGGTTGCTGGGCGGGCGCGGGCGGGCGATAGCCGGGAGGGGGCTGATTACCTCGGCCGGCGGGCGGTTGGGTGCCTCGGCCGGCGGGCGGTTGGGTGCCTCGGCCGGCGGGCGGTTGGGTGCCTCGGTCGGCGGGCGGGGGTGTTCGACGGCCGGGCGGAGGACCCTGTCCGGGGTTCCTGCGATCATGCTGGTCGTCGCTCACGGATCGACTGTACAAGCCGAAGGCGGCGAGGAAATTCTGAGAGACGAACTAGGGCAGCCACGAGAGATGGTCGCGGAGGAGGGTGTAGCCGACGAACGCGACGATGTCGATGAGCGCATGCGCGAACAGCAGCGGCCACAGTCGGTTCGTCTCTGCCAGAAGCGGCCGAACACGATCCCCATGAGCAGATTCCCGACGCCCGCGCCCAGTCCCTGATACAGGTGATACGACCCGCGGAGCAGCGCCGACAGCAGCAGCGAGGAGTTCTCGCCCATCCCGAGACGACGCAACCTCGAGATCAGGTAGGCGACGACGACTATCTCTTCGGCCCCGGAGTTCGCGAATGCGTAGGCGATGAGGGCGGGGATGCGCCACCAGTGGTCGTCGATCGTGCTCGGAACGACGGTGAGGTTGAGGCCGACGGTGTTCCCGACGAGGTAGAAGAGCAGGCCTGGTAGGCCGATCAGCGCTGCGAGGCCGAGCCCTTGCAGTAGGTCCGTCTTGGCGCGAGGTCTTCCGAGGCCGACCAGTCGCGGTCCGAGCCCGGCACGCCACAGAAGGTAGAGCCCGAGAGCGCCCCACGCGCAGAGCCGCAGTATCCGCAGAACCTGGTAGAGCAGGTCGATGATGCCGAGCGAGGAACTCGACGTGTTCAGCGCGACGGTCTGGTCGGCGAGACTGCCGGCGAGCAACGCGTCCTCGACGAGCGAGAGGATGCTGCTCAGTCCGCTCAGACCGAATGTGACCAGTAGGACGATGGAGATCTCGATGATGATCGCGCGTCGTTCGCCCGGATCCGGTGGAGGGCCGTCGTCTCGCTTGTCGGGTTTGATCCAGCCCTTCACATCGATCACCGAACAAGTATGGGCTAGCTCCTGGCGCGGAGCCCGTTGAGGAAGGGGCATCCGGCGAGCACTCGAATCGCTCGGCTCAGCGCCGTGGTGTCGTCGACGGGTTCGGCGAACCCCAGTCGTACGTCGTTGTCTCCGTAGTCGCTTTCGATCCGCAGGCGAATGCCGTAGCGGTCGATGCCGAGCGGCCGGATGCGTCCCTGTCGGAGCGATGGAGGGAGGCGTCGGGCAAGTTGGTTGACGAGATCGGTGTGGTCCGCGTCGAGATGCTGGAGCCAGCTGGTTTCCATCTCCCAGAACGGATCGGGAGCGGCCGCGAGCAGGTCGTCCACAGCGACCGGCTCGGCTCCGGTGCTGTCGGCGACGACGGCCGAGGAGAGGATCAGACGAAGGAGCACGGTGCTGTGTCCGACGTCGAGCAACGCGCCATGTGGGTGCTCGGCGGCGACTGCGGCCGCCACCGGACGCATGAGAGAAGCCGGGACGGGACGCAGTTCGCCGCGCAGCCAGACGAGCGATCGGACCGGTTCACGCAGTGGTAGCGGCGCATGATCGGTCAGTTCGAGGACCGCCGGAACGCCCGAACGGGTCGGGCGCCATGCGATGACGCCTGCCGCGGATTCGGTCGGTACTGCCAGAACTATCTCGCCGTTGGAACGCAGGTGATGAAGAGTTGTCAGGACAGGTTCGCTGCCCTCGATCGCCAACGCCGCATCCTCTGCGCGCGCACATGCGCTGCGGACTCTCTCTGCGGTGGACGGTCCGGTAGTCGTGGCGCCGAGCATGGGCTCCTCCGATGCGGTTGCTAGTAGGTGAGGCAAACCTAAGTTAGTTGACGCTTGCCTGTATCGCAAGTGTTGGACGCATTTCAGTCCGCGCTAGCGTGTGTCGAGTGTCCGTTCCTCTGACCTTGGGCGTCCCCCATCGACCCGACCCGCAGGCCCTTGTCGCGGGACTGCTGCATCAGCGCTGTCGCAGCGTCGACGACCTCGACGAGCGGCATATCGCCCTCTCGGCGGGCCCCCCGGTGGTGGCTGCCTCGGTGTTGGCGGCACTGCCGTCGGGCATCGATCTGGGCAGGATCGTCGTGGATCTCGATATCGATCCCGAGGAGCTACGCGGAGGCTCCGCTGCGTACGAGGTCGTCCGCTTCCACGTGGACGCCGACAACGAGACGGTCGAGGAAGCGACTCGACTGCGATTGCCGTCGCCGCTGGTGATCTTCCCCGAGCTGACGGACGCATCGGTGATGGATCTCGTCACCGTCATCGTCGACGCGCACCGCACGCCCGGTTTCGCTGCGTCGGCCTCGCCGCGTCACATCGCCGACATCCTCGCCGTTGTCGCGCACGCCGACGTCGGTGTGTGCGCACGGGCGCGCAACGGACACGACGTGCTCGCAATTCTCTCGGCGACAGTCGCCGCACTACGAGGCGACGATATCCAGACCGCGCTGTCCGATCCCGACCGCGACTCGTTGGCGGTGCTGCGCCCGGAAGCCGCCGAGGCGGTGCGCACCGTTCTGCTCGGAATCGAGATCGACGATGCGGCCTCTGCCCATCGCGAACTCGTGACTGCACAACTGGTTCGGCCGTTCTCGGCAGACGGTCCGCCGCCGACCACGTAACCTCGTCTGCGTGCCAAGAATCGCGTATTTCGGTCCGTCGGGAACCTTCACCGAGATGGCGCTCGGCCAGTTCGAGGCGGACGGGATGCTCGCCGAGCTCGGGTTCGTCGGCCCGATAGAGCGGGTTCCTCTCTCGAGCCCGCCTGCCTCTCTCGACGCTGTCCGCGAGGGCGACGTCGATGCAGCGGTGGTGCCGATCGAAAGCTCCGTCGAGGGTTCGGTATCCCCGACGATCGATGCTCTCCGCGTCGGCAGCCGGCTCCAGATACTCGCCGAGACCGAGGTGGATGTCGCGTTTTCGATTCTCGGCGCGCGTGGAATCGAGTTGGCCGACGTGCGCAGCGTACGGGCGTATCCCATTGCGGCGGCCCAGGTTCGAGTGTGGATGGAAGCGAACATCCCCGACGCCGAAGTGCAGTTCGCGTCCTCGAATGCGGCTGCGGCACAGGACGTTGTGGACGGTCTCGCCGATGCGGCCGTGTCGACCCCGCTGGCGGGTGAGTTGTTGGGACTGTCGACGCTCGCAGGCGGCGTCGCCGACGTCGAGAATGCTCGGACGAGGTTCGTTCTCGTTGCGACGCCCCGACCCGCGCCGGCCCGCACCGGGGCGGACCGCACCGCACTCGTGCTGATGCCGGAGAACGTTCCCGGTGTTCTTCATGCAGCGCTGGGGGAGTTGGGGATTCGCGATATCGACCTCACTAGGATCGAATCACGGCCTACGAGAACGCAATTCGGGACCTACTGGTTCTATGTCGACTGTGCGGGGCACATCGATGATCCGGCCATGAGCGAGGCCATGGCTGCACTGCACCGAAAGATGCAGCTCAGGTTCCTCGGCTCGTGGCCGGTGGCGACGGGAACAGGACGTCGTCCTCCTTCGTTGGACGAGGAGATCGATTGGCTGAACAGGCTTCGCAACGGAGAGGGGGACCGATGACGGGAAAGCTCGTACTCGTGCGCCACGGACAGACGTTCTCGAATGTGGACAAAGTCCTCGACACCAGCCTCCCCGGGGCGTCCCTGACCGACCACGGCCACGAGCAGGCACGCCGCTACGGAGCATCGATCTCCGAGGCCACCGTGGGCATCGTGGTGTCTTCGTTCGCGCTGCGAGCTGTGCAGACCGCCGAGCACATTGCGGCCGCGACATCCGTCGTATTCCAGCAACGTGAGGGCATCCACGAAACCCAGGCGGGCCACTGGGAGGGCCGGACCGACGACGTCGCGCACAAAGGGTTCACCGAGTTCTACGGGCGTTGGCACTCGGGCGATCTCGATGCCCGTGTGCCCGGCGGTGACAGCGGCCGGTCGGTGCTGGATCGGTACGTTCCAGTGCTCGAGGACCTGCGCGAGAAATTCCTGACGGACGTCGAGGCTCCCGACGTGGTGGTGGTCAGCCATGGCGCAGCAATCAGGCTGGTGGCCGCGGTGTTGGGAGGCGTCGACGGCGAATTCGCTGCAGACAATCACCTCGACAACACGCAGAGCATCGAGCTCGTACCCGGCGCACGCGGGTCGTGGTCCTGCGTTCGCTGGGGCACGTTCGTCCCACCCTTCGATGGCAAGGGCAGCCGGATCGCAGACAATCCGATCAGCTAGCTGCTCGCGTCCGCCGTCAACTCCCTCAGTGCCGACTTCATCCTGATGTCGGTGCCTGCCGAGAGCGTCGACCAACGTCGGCCGTCGGCTGCGGTGCTCGACGTCGCCGCAATTCGGCCACGGTGGGTGTCGAAGAAGGCAACAGGATGCGCGCCCGTCGTCCGATTGCCGGACCGGATGGCGACCGTCGTGATCTCCGCATGGCCCGAGCACGTGCTCATCGCCGACGCGACGTCGAATGCCACGTCAGTGTCGATGCCGATCCGGGTCAACCGTGCTGCCGTTCCACTCGCGTCGGCGGGAGTCGCGTCGAGTGCCTCGGACAGCAGATCGGTCGGTGCGGACAGACCGCGGAACTCCATCGCGCGGCCCGGCCCAAGTGCACCGAGCAATTCGGTGGCCGCATCGCTGCGCACCGGCCGAACGGTGAGTGGACCGCCGTTCCTGACTGCGATGACGGTCCCGGCGTCGCCCTCGGCCACGCACACTCTGACCACGGGGACATCGTCGGTGAACGGCCGCGGCACCAGTCGGGCCGAGACGTACCATCGTGGCTGCTCCAGAATGCGCAACCAGGCCTCCACGTCCTGGTGAATCCGACCGTCGCGAATAAGCCCGTCCTCGACGAGGCGGTCGTGCCCGCGGGTGCGCGCGTCGCGGCTCTCGTCGAACGTCGCGAATCGCGGAAAGACATCGAGAACCACCGGTAGCTCGACGATTTTCAGGCTGTCGACGAGGAAATCGAGCCGGTCGGCATCCAACTCGGCTGACGGCAGTGTGTGTCCGAGCGGCTGGGTTCCCAAGTCGATCAACGATCGTTCCATGTCGGGTCCGCGCCGATGACCGACGGTGCGACCGTGCGACCGTCGGCGAAATGCTCGAATTGTCGTAGATAGCCGGGAGTGTCGTGTTCGTCGTCATCGCTTCCGCCGGACTGGCTCCCGCCCATCGGGGCGCTGCCATGTGCGCCGCGGGCTGCAGCTGCCGGATCCGGCTGACTCCCACCGAGCAGTGTTCCCGACCCCAGTCCGGTGCCACCGCGCTCGCCGCCCCCGGTCATGCCCGAGGATCCAGCGATCGGACCGCCGAGCTTCGATGAACCCAGCGCGCCGAGGCCATCCCCTCGGCCCGCTCCGGCGCCTGCGCTCGCGAACGAGCCGGCTGAGACTGCACGAGTCGAAGCTGGTCCGGCGGGTGCCGACTCGGCCCGGAACGGCGCCGCCGCCCCGCCCTGTCCGCCGCCGCCGCCCGAGCTCATCAGAGTGGACGCCGCTGCGCTACCGATGTTCGACGCTGCCGATGCCACCGTCGTCACCGAGGAACCGGCAACCGAGCCGGCGGTGCTGGCGATCTGTCCGGCGGCACTCGCCAACGCCGGATTCTGCAGGGCGGCGGTGGCGGCTGCGATGGCAGCCTGCGCTGGTGAGGTTCGGGTGCTGAATCCGAATACGTTGGTCTCCGAATACGACGTGGAGTCGGCGATGGGGCGGCCCTGGCTGTCGTACCTCTCGACGCCGCCATCGTTGACGATCTCCGGTGGATTGTCGAACGAGACCTGCACTGCCAATGGCGTCGTTGCAGCCTCGTAGGCCTCCATCACTATCGCTGCCCGGATGTCGAGCGCGCGATCGGCGACCTCGAGGGCCTCCGCGCTTCCGTTCAGGGCGCCGCCGGTCGAGTACGCCGTGTACTTGGCCGATTTGACCGCAGCGATCTCCACGGGATTCGGGATCGTCAACGCTGCCGTCGTATACGCCGCAGCCTCCCCAGCCGCCAGCCCGGACACCTGTGCTGCCTTCGCTGCCGCACCCTGCGTCCACGCCAGAAAGCCGCCGAGGCGCTCCTGCGCGGCGTTGGCCGCATCGCCTTCCCATCCCGCCGCCAGCACCGCCATCACCCGACCCACGGTGATCGACGCGTCGGTGTAGGCCACTGCGACGGACTGCCAGGCTCCGGCCGCAGCAGCAAGCGGGGCTGGTCCCGCGCCCGCCAACAGCGACGCCGAGTTGACCGTCGCGGTACGCGGCAACCACACCACACCGGTGACTCCGAGTGTCATCTGTTTTCTCCTCTGTGGATCACGTGCGCCGCTCCCGATCGTCTCGTCATGAGGGTGAGGTCAGAGCTCGAGGGCTCGGCCGTGTTCGAAGTCGACATCCCGGTACGCCGCCGCCTGCGCGCGCAAGGCAGCGGCCGTCTCGATGAGTTCCCCGATCGCCTCGGCCGCAGCGGGTGCAAAGGTGGATGCCGAGTTTCGGAAGAACCGGTTGGCGAGCAGGGAAACTTCCTCGCTTCCCGACGGGAGAGTCTGGATCGGCAACGAGGCTGCCGTCAGATTGGCCTGCAACCGAGCTGCAGCAGCATCGAGATCTGCTGCAGCAGCTTCGAGAGCTACCGGATCGACCCGGACTGTGCCTGGCATGTGCTCTCCTCGACTGTTCCATCGGCTATGTGTCGTGGGCACAGCGTTCGGATTGCCGAAATTGCGCCCTCGTAGGAATTGGACGACGGCAACCGTCGATCGGTTCCACCTCGAGCGGAAAAAGCTCAGGTGATTTTTTCGGCGACAGCGCGGAGAGTCCAACGCCCCGATCGGCAGTGGACAGTGGTGGAGGTGAGCGGCGGAATATCGACCCGCCAGAAGGAATGCGGGGGAGCGTCGAGCGCCGTCACGACGACGGCTCTGACCACCGAAGGATGAGTCACCGCACAGACCCGGCGTGGCTCGGTGCCGATGCGGTCCATCCAGCGCCGGACGCGGCCCAACACAGTGTCGATCGACTCCCCGTCGGGTGGCGTCGTGGAAGTGTCGGTCAGCCAGGCCCCGAGCTCGCTCTCCGGAAGCTCGTCCATCGTCAGGCCTGCCCACCCGCCGTACGCGATGTCGGCGAGTTCGGGCACGATCTCGCCCTGCAGGCCCAACCCCTCGGCCGTCTGACGCGCGCGGAGTTCCGGAGCGATCTCGACAGCATCCGTGCGGGCGGTGTACGAGATGCGGCGCAGTGCTTGCAGACCGATCTCGTCGACCGATTCGTCCGAATTGAACCGCGCGCGGCGCAGCGCCTCCGTAGTTGCGTGGCTGACGAGCGTTACGCGTGTCACCGAGCCACTCACCGCAGTGATGTTAGTGGTCATTGACAGCTGTAGGCGAGGAGTGCCACAGTTCGCAGGTAAGTGCGACGTGTGCAGGTAATTCGGTGCAAATCCGAAACGGTTGCGCCACTGTGATCGGCCGCCAGCCGAAAGTCAGAAAACTCACCGTCGTAGACGTTTCTACGGGACGCATTCATCCCAGGAGGCACTACCGATATGGCTACTGTTGTAACCAAAGGAAACTCCACGGAGTCGGCGGCACTCGCCCTCGTCGTGACAGCGGTGATTCTGCTTGCATTTATCGTGCTCTACCTGGTCGGATTCGATCAGGGTGCCATCTCACGTAGCGGGATGTACATGCACGAACTGATGCACGACGGACGTCACCTGCTGGGTCTTCCATGCCACTGACCAAGACACTTCTGCAGGGCACCTTCGGCGCGCTTCTGATCCGCGGACTGCTCGCCGGTCTGATCGCAGGTCTGCTTGCCGGTGCCGTCGCGTTCGCAATCGGAGAGCCGCATATCGACGCAGCCATCGCGATCGAGGAATCCACCGGCGGTCATTCACATGCTGAAGACGCCGCCGCGGTCCATTCCCACGACGAGGAAGAAGCGCTCGTCAGCCGTGATGGTCAGCGTGTCGGACTGTTCCTGGCCACGGGTCTCGCCGGTCTGGCCCTCGGGGCCATCTTCGCGACGGTTCTGTACTACGCCCGACGATTCACGAACTTGCCCGGATCGGTCCTGGCACTGACCGCTGCCGGGCTGGGCTGGGTAGCCATCGAAGCAGTCCCGTTCTTCAAGTACCCGGCCAATCCGCCCGCCGTCGGAGATCCCGAGACGATCGACCAGCGGACCTGGCTATGGCTCGCGACGGTGATCCTTGGACTGGCTGCCGTCGCAGTCGGGTTGTACGTCGCCAAACTCGTAGCCGCCAAGAATTCGATTGCGGTGAGAGTTGCTGCGCCGGTCGCCGCGTTCGGAGTCGTCGTCGCGCTCGGCTACGTCCTGCTGCCGAGCATCAACGAGGTGGGCGAGGATTTCCCGGCTACGTTGCTCTGGGAATTCCGGCTGTCGTCACTCGCAACCCAGGCGACGCTGTGGCTCGGCCTAGGACTGGCGTTCGCGTACCTGACCGATCGGGCGTCGTCGGCCCGGGAGTCGGTCGGGGTCTAGTCGGGGTCCATTCGGTTCCAGTCGGTTCGGCCGCTCGGCTTATCGCTTGAATGGACCACGCCAGCTATCTGACCGTATGAATGGACCATTCAAGCGATGAGGGGCTCGGCGACCCACCGCTTGAATGGACCACGCCAGCTATCTGACCGTATGAATGGACCATTCAAGCGATCAGGGGTTCGGCGATAGCCGGGCGGACCACCGAAACTATCCGAACCCCAGCTCGTGCAGACGATCGTCGTCGATACCGAAATGATGGCCCACCTCGTGGGCGACGGTGATGGCGATTTCCCGCTTGGCGGTGTCGGCGTCGTCGACCATCTCGAGGATCGGCTTGCGGTAGATGGTGATGACGTCGGGAAGGTGCCCGCTGTATTCGTAGCGTTCGGTGAGCGCGATGCCCTCGTAGAGCCCGAGGATGTCCTCGGTCGGGTGTTCGTCCTCGACGAGGATGACGACGTTGTCCATGCGATCGGTGATGTCCGGCGGGAGTGTGTCGAGCGCGTCGCTGACGGCTTCTTCGAACTCGGCGCGAGTCATGTCGGTGGGAATGTCACCCTCCCGAGGTGATCGGTGCCGCGCCTGGCAGCGGCGTGGGTAGTGCACGACCGTCGGGTGCTGCGGGTGGCGGTGCGGGCGGTTCGCCGTTGATGAGGATGTCGCCCTTTGCGGATCCGGTGATCGTCGCGAAGCCGCCCTCGTCGAGTTCCTTGCCGATGGAACAGCTCACCTGACGGCTACCGGCGAGCCAGCTCGTCACGTCGATCGTCGACCAGAACAGGGTGAGTGTCTTGTCGCGCAGCGCGGTGTCCGAGCCGAGGTACCCGTTGACGGCAGCCGTGCATGTCGGTTCCAGATATGCGTCCTGATCGGCTTCGCTGGGGATTCCGGCCGGGAACTGTTGCTGCAGATCGATGATCGAGGCGACTTCGAATGCGTGTGGCTGGCTGCAGTCGACGGGGTCGGCGGGCACGTTCTGGTTGATTCCGATGCAGGTGCCGACGTCCCAGACTTTCGACTGGTCCTGATCGAGCACCGAACCGGTCATCTGTTGGGGAACTCCGGTGTTGGACGACTGCTGGATTCCGCATCGCAACGTGCGTTCGCCGGACGCCCAGCCCGTCTGGCTGGGAAACATCAGGCCGACGCTGAACTTGCCGTTGGGATCGAACTTGGTGCCGAGGTAATCGTCGACGACGTCGACGCAGTGTTCGTCTCGCAACTCACCGAATCGGAGTGCACCGGGATACGCCGAACCGGGCGCGAACTCGAGGCCCGGGTACGCCGTCATGTCGACGTCCTTGGCGACTTCGAATCGGTGCGGTTCCGCACATGAGACTTCGGCGAGGTCCTGACGGTCGGTCGCGGGGTCGTCCGTCGGCGTCCAGTTCAGGCACGTACCGGGATCGGCCGCACCGAAAGTCTTGCCGGTGACCGGTCCGCTGGTCGCAGGCCCTGCTTCGGAATGCGTGCTGATCTTTTCCGGCTGTGAGAAGCCGTCGGAAACGAAGAGTGTGACGGCGGCCGCAGCGACCGCGCCGACGGCGACAAGCGCAAGGACACGACGCGCGACGTGCGCGGTGACCGTGCGCTGCTCACGCTTCTTCGGCTCACTGGGGGACATCTCCTCCATCATGCCCGAGTACCTTCGTCTCCTATGACGGCACCACAGAATGACGACGCTGACATGGCCGAGTTGGCTGGTCGGCTGTTCACCATGGCGCGGACGGGCGACACGGAGGCGTTGACGCACTATCTCGATGCCGGAGTTCCGGTCGACCTCAACAACGACTCCGGCGACACCCTCGTCATGCTCGCGGCGTATCACGGCCACGCCGCGACGGTGGGAGCGCTGGTCGAGCGGGGTGCCGATGTCAATCGACCCAACGACAAAGGACAGACGCCGCTCGCTGGAGCTGTGTTCAAGGGTGAGGACGACGTCGTGAAGGCCCTCGTCGACGGCGGGGCTGATCCGAAGGGCGGGCACCCGTCGGCGATCGATGCGGCTCGGATGTTCGGACGCGAGGACTACCTGGGGTTGCTCGACAAGTAAGGTTTGTCTCCGTGATCGACCTCAAGTTCCTCCGCGAGAACCCTGACGTTGTCCGTGCTTCGCAGCGCACCCGTGGCGAGGACCCCGGGCTCGTCGACCTGCTGCTCGAGGCTGATTCTGCTCGCCGTGCCGCTGTGTTGGCCGGCGATCAGCTTCGCGCAGAGCAGAAGGCGCTGGGCAAGAGGGTGGGTAAGGCGTCTCCCGACGAGCGTCCTGCACTGCTGGCGGGTGCGTCCGAGCTCGCCGCCGACGTCAAGGCCGCCGAAGCTGCCCAGAACGAGGCCGATGCCGCACTGGACGCCGCAGCGCGGAAGATCTCCAACATCGTCGAGGACGGGGCTCCCGCGGGCGGTGAAGACGACTTCGTGCTGCTCGAGACCGTCGGCGAGATTCCGACGTTCGACTTCGAGCCGAAGGATCACCTCGAGCTCGGCGAGTCGCTGAACCTGATCGACATGGAACGCGGCGCGAAGGTGTCGGGTTCACGGTTCTACTTCATGACGGGCTACGGCGCGCTGCTTCAGCAGGGCATGCTCCAGCTGGCTGCGCAGAAGGCCGTCAAGAACGGGTTCACGATGATGATCCCGCCGGTACTGGTTCGGCCGGAGATCATGGCCGGAACCGGTTTCCTCGGTGCCCACTCCGATGAGATCTACCGACTCGAAGCCGACGATCTCTACCTCGTCGGAACCTCGGAGGTCGCGCTTGCCGGGTATCACTCGGGCGAGATCATCGACCTGGCCGACGGCCCGAAGCGGTACGCGGGATGGTCGTCGTGCTTCCGCCGCGAAGCGGGTAGTTACGGCAAGGACACCCGCGGCATCATTCGCGTACACCAGTTCGACAAGATCGAGATGTTCTCGTACATCAAGCCGGAGGACGCGGCGGCCGAGCACAAGAAGCTCCTCGAATTCGAGCAGGAAATGCTGGCGGCAGTAGAGCTTCCGTATCGGATCATCGACGTCGCAGGCGGGGATCTAGGTTCGTCCGCAGCACGGAAGTACGACTGCGAGGCGTGGGTGCCTACCCAGAACGCCTACCGCGAACTGACGTCGACCTCGAACTGCACTACCTTCCAGGCTCGGCGTCTGGGCGTGCGCTACCGAGACGAGAACAACAAACCGCAGATCGCCGCAACGCTCAACGGCACCCTGGCGACGACGCGGTGGATCGTCGCGATTCTCGAGAACCACCAGCAGGCCGACGGCACCGTCCGAGTGCCGGAGGCGCTGGTCCCGTTCGTCGGGACGGATGTGCTGCGCTAGCCGAGCCTCGGCGTCTGCACGGGGTCAGATCGTCGGCTTGACGTCGTCCGCCCATGCGATGCGTTTGGGGTTTCCGTGGCATTCGACGATGGCGCTGTGGTCGCTGTCGAAGTAGTCCCACGCCCAGGACAGGAATGCGTCGACCCTGCTGTGGGCGCCGCTGAGCAGCGCGGCGTGGACACCGAGCCACGCCGCGAATGCGAGGGGACCCTCCACTTGGTGACGGTGCTCTCCGACCTCGGCGACGGCAGCACCACGCCCGATCATCGCCATGATGCCCTTGTCGCGGTACGCGAACGTCTTTCTCGGTTTGCCCTTGATGGTCAGCAGAATGTTGCGGGCTGTCCACCCACCTGCCTGCTGCGCGACGGAACCCAACTGCGGCAGCGTCTTTCCGTCGGCACCAGGGATGTTCGCAACGTCGCCGACGGCGTACACGTTCTCGAACGTGGGGACGGTCAGGTCGGCGAGAACGTCGATGCGGCCGCCGTGACCGAGTTCGGCCCGACAGGTGGACGCGATCGGTGACGCCGACTCGCCGCCCGCCCAGATGACGGTCCGAGACGAGATTCGCGATCCGTCGGACAGCAGTACCCCTTCGGCGTCGACGGCCTTCACCCCGATCCCGAGCCGCACTTTGGCGCCGTGCTCGACGAGCTTGTCGTGTGCGTACTTGTGCGATCGATCGCTGTACGGCGCGAGCAGTGCAGGCCCGTGATTGATCAGCCAGGCTTCGCCGCGCCCGCCCGGATGATTCATCTTGCGCAGTGCGGTGAAGAGCTCCGCGAAGGCACCAGCGGTCTCGACGCCCGTCGGTCCGCCACCCACGATGACCACGTCGAGCGGATCGCGCTCGCCCCGCAGGAGATCGCTGACGTGGTGGCGCAGAGTCTCGGCGTCGGCGACCGAGTACAGCGGGAACGAATACTCCTCGGCTCCGGGAGTCCCGAAGAAGTTCGCCGTCGCGCCCGCTGCGAGAACGAGGTGATCGCCCGAGATCCGTTCGCCGTCTGCGACCAGCGAGCGATCGTTGAAGTTCACCTCCGTGATCTCGGCCTTCACGACGCGGACCGATTTCATGGACTCGAATATCGATGCCAGCGGCCGCGCGATGTCCTCGGCGGGGAGCTGGGAAGTGGCAACCTGGTACAGCAGTGGCTGGAATTGGTGGTAGTCGTTGCGGTCGACGATCGTGACGTCGAGACCTTTCTTCCCCAGTTCGTGTGCGCACGCAATTCCCGCAAGTCCGGCACCGGCTACCACCACGTGTGTCATGTGTTCCACAGTAGTTCCGCCACCGTGCCCCTGGCGGGTTTATCCTCTGCGGATGGTGCGTCTGCGGTCGTGGCTGCTGAGCGACATCACCGAGCAACCGTCCGGTCATATGGGTCCCTATCGCAAACCCACCAAGGCCGAGCACACGCATCCGTGGTGGAAAGTGATGTGTTTGACAGGTGTCGACTACTTCTCGACGCTCGGCTATCAACCCGGAATCGCGGCACTCGCGGCCGGAACCCTGGCACCGCTGGCCACCGTCGTGCTGATCTTGCTGACGTTGTTCGGCGCGCTGCCGGTGTATCGACGGGTCGCGCGTGAGAGTCCGAACGGCGAGGGATCGATTGCGATGCTCGAGAAGTTGCTCCCCAAATGGGGTGGCAAGATTCTCGTCCTGGTTCTTCTCGGATTCGCGGCCACCGACTTTCTGATCACGATGACACTGTCGGCCGCCGACGCCTCGGCGCACGTCGTCCAGAATCCCTTTGCGCCAACCAGTTTGGACAGTGCGCAGGTCATCATCACCCTCGCGCTGCTGGCGCTGCTCGCCGCCGTCTTCCTGAAGGGGTTCACCGAGGCGATAGGCATCGCCGTCACCCTCGTCGGCAGCTTTCTTGCGCTGAATCTCGTCGTGGTGATCGTCGGATTCTGGGAGATCGCGTCCGATCTTTCGCTGCTCACCGACTGGCAGCGCGCCATGACCACCGCGCACGGCAACCCGCTGATGATGATCGCCATCGCACTCATCGTGTTCCCCAAGTTGGCGCTCGGCCTGTCCGGATTCGAGACCGGCGTGGCGGTGATGCCGCAGATCGACGGCGGCACCAAAGAGCAACTCGACGGACGAATCCGAGGTGCGAAACGCCTGCTCACCACCGCTGCACTGATCATGAGCGGCTTCCTGCTCACGTCGAGCATCATCACCACCGTCCTCATTCCCGAACAGGAGTTCCAGAACGGCGGCGAGGCGAACGGTCGCGCGTTGTCGTACCTCGCTCACGAATACCTCGGCGGCGTGTTCGGCACCGTCTACGATGTCAGCACCATCGCCATACTGTGGTTCGCCGGGGCGTCGGCGATGGCGGGTCTGCTCAACCTGGTTCCTCGTTACCTGCCGAAGTACGGGATGGCTCCCGAATGGGCACGCGCTGTTCGTCCACTGGTTCTCGTGTTCGCAGTGATCGCGGTGATAGCCACGCTCTACTTCAAGGCCAGCGTCGACGCCCAGAGCGCCGCCTATGCGACGGGTGTTCTCGTGCTCATCACCTCGGCGTCGGTTGCGGTGTCGTTATCGGCGGCCAGGCGCGGCCAGCGCGGCCGGGTATGGCTGTTCGGGGCAGTGGCAGTAATTTTCGTCTACACGAC
>NZ_LVCV01000412.1 GCF_001647195.1 Rhodococcus sp. EPR-157
GGGCGACCCGATCGTTCGAATTGCGGGCAATGTCGGTCGAATTCGACGAGGTGGCACTTCGATTCGTCTCCGAGGCAGCCGCGCGCGGATCCATCCAGATCGTCTGCCACGACTCCCGGCATCTGGATCCGACCGAGTATGCGGCCAAGGAAGCGCAACAACGCACGGACAGTCGCATTCCCTCCGAGGAACCGATTCTGTTCCTTGAAGCCAATATCAGGGACGCATCGGAATTTCAGACCGACCTGATCGTGCACGGCAAGC
>NZ_LVCV01000413.1 GCF_001647195.1 Rhodococcus sp. EPR-157
TAAAGCCCGATGCCTACTTCGAATGGTCCGAGGGAAATCCGGTGGCGAACCTGCTGAGGTTCCTGTTGATCGGCGTCGGCGAGGTTGCGCCCGTCACGCGTGAGGTACTTCGGCGCGCGGAGCCGGACATCGAGCGGAGGCCGAACGTGCATGTGGGGTGATCCGGGGCGTCCCTCATTGCGCTTGAATGTCCACTTCCGCTCCATCTGATCGTATGGATGGACCATTCAAGCGGTCAGAAGAACTGCCCCACAACGAATCCGACGACGAGCACCGCAGTACCACCGATCTCGGCGACGATCAGCGCCCACATGAACGCCTCTGTCCCGTGCACCGGATTCTCGAACTGGTTGTCCGTGTCCTGCCGGATCCCGTGGACCATGTAGCTGACGATGGCCGCGACGAAGAAGAGTGTGACGAGCAGTCCGGCGACGAGGTTCACCACCGTCGGAAAACCGGAGAACGCGGCCAGAGCTGCGAGTACCAGCGTCGCGAACGAGTACATCAGTGCCGCTCGATGCGCGATGTCGACGTACGGATGGGCCAGAGCCGTCGGCGATGCCATCATCTGCCGGAACTTCCACACTCCCAGCGCGAGCGCCCAGAGCAGGATCAGTCCAGACAACAGCAGCAGAATCTTGGTGTCGATGCCCAGCGTGGTCACAGTGTGCCTCCCCGCCGGCCATCCTAGGGGAGTGTCACCGCTGAGGACTATCTCACAATTAGTTGGGAGTACTTCTATTGGACGTCCAAGTTTGCAACAATCATGCAAATGACGAGCGTCCGAGACCTGAATGCGCGTGACAAACCCGAAAATTTCGACATCCATACGACGGCGGGCAAGCTCGCTGACCTCCGGAAACGTATGGCGCAAGCCATGGTTCCCTCCGGTGAGGCTGCCGTGGACAAGGTGCGTGCCAAGGGCAAGCTGACCGCTCGCGAACGGATCACGGCACTGCTCGACGACGGGTCCTTCGTGGAGATGGATGCCCTGGCCCGTCACCGCAG
>NZ_LVCV01000414.1 GCF_001647195.1 Rhodococcus sp. EPR-157
CCTCGTCGAGTTCTGACGTATCCATCCACGAATGGTCTCGAGAATCGACGGAAAACTCGAGCCGACACGCCGACCTAACAAAGTACTACTAGGTGATCAGATCGCCGACCTGGTGGGGAGCAACCGGGAGTCCTGGCTTTACCGAGGAAGGACCGTCATCGACGCGGGTGTTGTCCTCGCAGGTTCCTCCGACCTTCCGGTCGCCGACAACAACCTACGCAGGGGCATGCAGGCTGCGATAGACCGTCGTACCGAGTCCGGATACGAGTTGGCGCCTAAAGAAGCGATCACGCCGGAGGAGGCGCTTCGCACGCACACTGAATGGGCGGCGCGTGCAACCGGTCAGATCGATGACAAGGGGACGCTCGAACGAGGCAAGCTTGCCGACTTCGCTGTGTTCACGGAGTCACCGCTCACTGCCTCCAAAGTGACCGACATCGACGTCGTCGCAACGATTGTCGGGGGAAAACTCACGTACGACAGCCGACCAGGTTCGGCGAAACCTCAGGTGATCGTGTGAAGGAGAATGCAATGAATGCGGTCCGAAAGCCGGCCGACAGCCTCGCGCTCGATCTCGACTACGCCGAAGCCGGCCAAGTCCACTTCGACCGAACGATCTCCGAGCTCGGAGACGACCGACTGCGTGGACCATCACTGCTTCCTGGCTGGACTCGCGCGCACGTGATCGCACACGTCGGGTTCAACGCCCGAGCGCTTACCCGCCTTGTCGATTGGGCAAGAACGGATATCGAGCATGCGATGTACGAGTCAGCCGATGCACGCAACCGGGAAATAGACTGTGGAGCGCCGATGTCGACTACCGAACTTCTGCGGCTGAGTCACGGCGAGGCGAACGCGCTTACGTTGGCCTGGCGGGCTGTTCCCGACGATCGCTGGGCAGACGAGGTGAGCAACGCGCAGGGCGCACGCATACCAGTGCGCGACACGGTGTGGATGCGAGCCCGTGAACTGTGGTTACATGCTGTGGACCTCGACCATGTCGCGAGTGAGTCGGACGTCCCGGCCGCAGTGCAGCGACGGATAGTCCAGAACGTCTTGGACACCTGGGCCACCCGGGACAGTCATCGGGTACATGCCGTGGTCTCAGTCACCGGCGAGCGGCTCGAGCTGGTGCCGAGCCCCGCCGTCGTGCCCGCCACCGCTGATCCTCGAGCGACAGTGTCCGGATCGTTGCCGAACTTGATGCTGTGGGCGACCGGTCGCAGGCACGCAGGAGTGTCCGCTCTCGATGTGTCGGGCCGTGAGATCGGCGAAGCTCCGACAGCGCGTCGCTGGCTTTGACCTCCACTATCGACACTGAACGACAAGGGAAAAATTGTCAGTCTCCTCCATTCTCGGTGGCCCATTGGTTCCACAGCGTCGAGAACTCGTAACCGAAATTCCCGGGCCGGAATCACAGAAACTCATGCAGCGGAAAGTATCCGCTGTTGCTGCGGGCGTCGGCCATGTCGTGCCCGTGTCGATCGTTGCGGGCGGCGGCGGGATCTTGATCGATGCCGACGGCAATTCGCTGATCGATCTCGGGTCCGGCATCGCTGTGACCGGCATCGGCAACTCGGCTCCCGCTGTTGTCGAGGCCGTAACCCACCAGGTGCAGCAGTTCACCCATGCGTGCTTCACCGTGACCCCGTACGACGGCTATGTCGCTGTCGCCGAGAAGCTCAACTCGATCACCCCGGGCGACCACGAGAAACGCACAGCGCTGTTCAACACGGGTTCGGAAGCCGTCGAGAACGCAATCAAGATCGCTCGGTCCTTCACAGGCAAACACGCGGTGGTGGTCTTCGATCATGCGTTCCACGGCAGGACCAACCTCACGATGAGCATGACGGCGAAGAGCATGCCGTACAAAGACGGTTTCGGACCGTTCGCGCCCGATATCTACCGCGTCCCGACCTCGTATCCGTTCCGCGACGGTTTGACTGGCGAAGAGGCCGCACGATATTCGCTCTTGCAGATAGACAAACAAGTCGGCGCATCCAACCTTGCGGCGATAGTGATCGAGCCAATTCAGGGTGAGGGCGGATTCATCGAACCGGCTCCAGGTTTTCTTCCTGCGTTACAGGATTGGGCAACCGCGAACGGTGTGGTGTTCATTCTCGACGAAGTCCAGACGGGGTTTTCTCGCACAGGCGATCTGTTCGCGTCGAATCACGAAACCCTTGTACCGGATATCATCACGACCGGAAAAGGCATTGCGGGCGGGCTTCCTTTGGCCGCGGTGACGGGTCGAGCGGAGATCATGGATTCGCCCCAGCCCGGCGGTCTTGGGGGTACCTATGCCGGGAATCCGATTGCCTGTGCCGCAGCACTCGCCACTATCGAAACGTACGAGAAGCACAACCTTGCCGTTCGTGCGCGCCAGATCGGGGCAGTCATCGACGAGGTCTTCTTCGAACTGGCCAACTCGGACGACCGCATCGGAGACGTTCGAGGCCGCGGAGCGATGAAGGCCGTCGAGGTAGTGCTCCCCGGTAGCGGTGACCCGGACCCGTCACTTACGGCATCCGTCGCGCGCTTCGCCGCGGACCACGGCGTAGTCGTACTCACCTGCGGCACCTATGGAAGCGTCATCAGATTTCTCCCACCACTCACTATTTCGGACGAGTTGCTGCGCGACGGTCTCCGCGTCGTCGTCGACGGATTCCGCGCGCATGCACCGACTACACACGTAAAGGAAAACAGGCCATGACCCTCGAAATGCATGAACAGGACCTACTCCACAAGGTCCAGGCCGGGATCGGCATCGGTGGAACATGGGGACCATCGAGTTCTGGCGCCACTTTTACCGTCGAAGACCCCGCAACCGGAGACGTCATCAAGTCCGTCGCCGACGCAACTGTCGAGGATGCTGTTCGCGCGCTCGACTCAGCCGTTGCAGCACAACAGGAGTGGGCGGAAACCCCGAGCCGCCTACGCTCGGACATCCTGCGTCGAGCCTTCGACCTCCTGATAGAGCGTAAGGAAGAGTTCGCACTCTTGATCGCCGTGGAAATGGGCAAACCCATTTCCGAGGCTCGCGGGGAGGTCGTCTACGGAGGCGAGTTTCTACGGTGGTTCTCCGAGGAAGCTGTGCGCGTTCAGGGGGACTATCGACGGAACCCGGAGGGAACCGGCAGCATCACCGTGTCACATCTGCCCGTCGGACCGTGCTATTTCATCACGCCATGGAACTTTCCACTCGCGATGGCGACCAGAAAGATAGCCCCGGCACTCGCCGCGGGATGTACGGCTGTCATCAAGCCGGCGGAACTGACGCCCCTCACCACGATTTACCTTGTGCAGCTGCTGGAAGAGGCAGGGCTTCCGCCGGGGGTGGTAAACGTCGTGCCCACCTCGAACCCGGGCGCGCAATCCAGTGTGCTGCTGGCAGATCCGCGACTCCGTAAACTGAGCTTCACGGGCTCGACGGCCGTCGGTGTCAAGCTTCTCGAGGCTGCCGCACCGAACGTCTTGCGGACGTCGATGGAACTCGGCGGCAACGCGCCCTTCCTGGTGTTCGACGACGCAGATCTCGACCGAGCGGTGGAGGGCGTTCTGCTCGCCAAGTTCCGTAACATCGGCCAGGCTTGCACAGCCGCGAACCGTATATTGGTACACGATTCTATCGCCGACGAGTTCGTCGGTCGTGTGAGTGAACAAGTTGCGGCGATGAAGATCGGTCGTGGTGCCGACGAAGGCAACGATATCGGTGCACTGGTCGACAGAAGAGCGGTCGCAAAAACGGTGGCTCTGGTCGCCGACGCAGTGGAAACGGGCGCGGAGATAGTCACCGGCGGCGACACCGTCGCAGGACCGGGTAACTTCTTTCAGCCCACTGTGATCGACAAGGTCGGTCCCGACGCTCGGTTGGTCAACGAAGAGATCTTCGGTCCGGTGTTGGCCATCATCCGTTTCGCATCGGAAGACGAAGCCGTGCAGATCGCCAACGACACGGAGTACGGCCTGGTCAGCTACGTGTACACCGAGAACCTCGGCCGAAGTCAGAGGATGATAGAAAAACTTCAGACCGGCATGATGGGACTCAACACCGGTCTCGTCTCGAATGCAGCAGCACCGTTCGGAGGAATCAAGCACTCGGGGATCGGGCGTGAAGGGGGCTTCGAGGGAATCCGAGAGTTTCTGTCCACCAAATACACGCTGACACCGCGATAGCAACAAAGACGAACACAAAAAAGGGTGGGTACGTGCCGCGAGACAGACAGGGCGATTCTGTCAACTTTCACGTCGTCGCCGAGTACTGGCTGCGCACTGAAACTTCAGACGAAGTTCTCGGGCATCTCGCTCGACTCGCCGCAGCAAGCCGGAATGAGCCAGCGAATCTCGGCTACGAGTACTTCCGCAACGTCCGAAATAGCCTGCATGTAACGATACTCGAGACGTACCTCGACGAAGCGGGCTTCGACGCGCACCGGGTGTCGTCCCATTTCGAGGAGATCGGGAAAGGCAAAATTCTCCCCCTTCTTACGGAACGTGTCGTACGCACGTACACCCACGAAGCCACGACCTAGTGGGTGAGCCACTTTCGCTGAAGGCCCATGGACCATGACGAACCAAGAGACGACTGGCAGCGCTTCTCCTGTCGCGATCGGCCACTCGATTCGTTGACAGACGACCATTCCCGGGGCGCCTGCCGGCGGCTGACCATTGTGGGGTGAATCTCATTGCGGACGCCATCATCGTCGGGGCCGGTGTCATCGGCTCGTCGACGGCACTAGAGCTCGCTCGCGCCGGCCTGCGGGTCGTCGTCGTCGACCGTTTACACGGACCCGGCCAGGGCTCGACCAGCGCTTCGAGCGCCGTGGTCCGGTTCAACTACTCGATCTTCCCCAGCGTCGCTGCGGCGTGGGAGTCCAAGCATTGCTGGGTGGACTGGGCTGACCACCTCGGCATGGTCGACCCCGCGGGAATGGCCGGCTTCCGCCGCACCGGAATGGTGTTCCTCGATGTCGATGTGGCCCCGACCGAAAAGGTGATGCCCCTGTTCGACCGGGCCGGCGTGCCATACGAGCTGTGGGACGCAGCCACGCTCGCCGCCAGCGTTCCCGGCATCGACCCGGGCCGTTTCTGGCCTCCCAAGCGGCTTGACGACGAGGCATTCTGGGGCGACCCAGTGGGCCGACTCGGTGCCCTGTGGACTCCCGACGGTGGCTACGTCGACGACCCGATGCTGGCCGCCGTCAACCTGGCCACCGCAGCGCGGAAGGCTGGCGCACAGTTCCTGTTCCGAAGCCAGGTCACGGCCGTGAGACGGTCCGACAGCCGCGTCGCCGGTGTCGACCTCACGGACGGGACACGTGTGAGCGCACCCGTCGTCGTCAACGTTGCCGGCCCCTGGTCGCCGATGTTGAACGACATGGCCGGTGTGGGGGAAGACTTCACGATCGAGACCCGTCCGATGCGACAGGAGGTGCACCACGTAACGGCGCCTCCGGGCTTCAACGACGGGGACCGCATCGGCCCGGTCATCGCGGACCTCGACCTTGGTACATACATGCGTGGCACACCCGGCGACGGGTTCTACATCGGCGGCACTGAGCCCGAGTGCGATCCGCTGCCGTGGATCAACGACCCGGATGCCGCTGACCTCGACCCGACCCCCACCGCGTTCGAGGCACAGGTGATCCGCGCAGCGCGTCGCTTCAGTGAGCTGGGCGTACCCTCGCGGCCGCGGGGCATCGCCGGGGTCTACGACGTGTCCTCGGACTGGACGCCCATCTATGACCGCACGGGCCTCGACGGCTTCTACGTCGCGATCGGCACGAGCGGCAACCAATTCAAGAACGCTCCGGTCGCTGGCCAATTCATGCGGGACATCATCCTCGCCGTCGAGGCCGGGCACGACCACGACGGCGACCCGGTCCAGTACCGCGGGGAACGGACCGGGCTCACAGTCGACCTCGGGTCCTACTCCCGCCGGCGCCCGGTCAACACCGAGTCCAGCGGAACGGTGATGGGGTAACGGACCGGCCGGACAGAAAGTGACAGCGCTTCCACGACATTCCCGGCCTGCTCATGCTCGATTCGTCACGGCGGCCGGGATCGTGGTTGCGCTGCGGTGGCTGCATCGTCTGGGACCACGGTCATATTCCGGATTTCGTGCTGCGGGTGTGGAGGGCTGACGCATCGTCAGTTGTGGGAGTGCAGCGGTCTGTTGGCCAGTGCGAGTGCGGCCTCGCCGAGGGACTCGTTCTGCGTGGGATGCGCGTGGATGAAGGCAGCGACGTCCTCGGGGTAGGCCTCCCAGTTGACGATCAGCGAAGCCTCGCCAACCTGCTCACCGAATCGGCTGCCAATCATATGGACCCCGACGATCGGGCCGTCCTTCTCACGAACGAGCTTGACGATGCCCGCGGTCTGGAGGATTTGTGACTTGCCATTGCCCCCGAGGTTGTACTCGACGATGTCGACGTTGTCCTCGCCGTACCTCTCCACGGCCTGGGGTTCGGTGATGCCTACGCTGGCAAGCTCGGGCTCGCAGTACGTAACGCGCGGGACGTTGACGTCGATGATCGGCTGCGGGTCGAGGCCGGCAATCTCCTCGGCCACGAAAATTCCGTGCGCGAAGCTGCGGTGGGCCAGCTGTAGGCCGGGCACCAGGTCGCCGACCGCGAAGACACCCTCGACGTTGGTACGCAAACGCTCGTCGGTGGGCACCCAACCACGGTCCACCGTGACCCCAGCTTCCTCGAACCCGAAGCCCTCGCTACGTGGGCCGCGGCCCACGGCGACGAGCACCACATCGGTGTCGATCGTGTCGCCGTTCTCCAGCGAGACAATGGCACCGCTGTCGGTCTGTTCGACGCTCGTGAACTTGACGCCGGTCCTGAAGGCGATCTTGCGCTTGCGAAACGCGCGCTCGAGCTGCTTGCTCAGCGATGGGTCCTCCAGTGGGACAAGCGTCTTCATTGCCTCGATGATTGTGACGTCGGCGCCGAACGACTTCCAGATGCTCGCGAACTCGACACCGATCACGGAGCCGCCGATGATAACGACGCGCTCGGGGACCTCGCTCATCTCCAGGGCCTCGTCGGAGGTGACGATGCGTCCGCCGATGTCGAGCCCCAGGGTTCGGGGGGCCGAGCCGGTCGCAAGGATCACGTTCCTGCCGGTGTACTTCTCACCGTTCACTTCGACGGTGCCGCCACCGTTCTCGTCGGTGGAGACGAGTTTGCCCTCCCCCTCGATGATCGTGAGGCTCTCGGAGGACGCGAGTAGTCCTTGCAGGCCCTTGTAGAGGCGCTCGACGACGCCGGCTTTGAAGGCGTTGACGCCCTTCATGTCGATGCCCTCGAACGAGGCCTTCACGCCGAAGGACTCGGACTCGCGAGCCGCGTCGGCGACCTCGGCGGAGTGGAGCAGCGCCTTGGTGGGGATACAACCGTTGTGCAGGCACGTGCCACCGAGCTTGCCCTTCTCGACAATGGCCACCGAAAGGCCCAGTTGGTCGGCGCGGAGTGCCGCGGCGTAACCGCCGCTCCCGCCGCCGAGGATCACGATGTCGTACACATTCGGCATGTCAGTGGTTCTCTCTGCTCGTTCGGGCTTCGGTGGCCTGCTGGTAGAGGCAGCCGGCGCGGTGCGGTGAGGAGCGGACGGAGGGGTAGGACATGACGCCGACCAAGCCGATGGCGGTGGTCTCGACCAGCTCGACGAAACTCCTCTAGCTCGGCTTGATGCTCCACGGGGTGATGAGACCTGCTCACCGCGGCGTACCGGGCCCGGCCATTCACGACAGCACGAAGGCCTCGCTGGGGTCCCCCAGCAGGCGCCCCAGCGTCGCCAGCACATTCGACCCAAGTTCGCCGTCGACCAGTCTGTGATCGAACGACAACGCAAGCTGCGTGACTTTGCGGATACGGATCTCCCCGTCGACGATCCACGGGGTGTCCCGCACGTTGCCGAAGGCCAAGATTGCCGCTTCACCGGGGTTCAAGATGGGCGTGCCGGCATCAACGCCGAGCGCACCGATGTTGGTGATGGTGATGGTCCCCTGCGTCATTTCCGCGGGCGAAGTCTTGCCAGCACGCGCAGTGGCCACCAGCTCGGCCATGGCATCCGCGAGGCCGCGCAGGTCGAGATCCTGCGCCTCCTTGATGTTCGGGACGATCAGACCCCGCGGGGTCGCCGCCGCCACCCCGAGATTGACGAAGTGCGGTTCCACGATCTCCTGTGCGGCCTCGTCCCAGCGTGCATTGATGCCGGGGTGGCGACGGATGGCCATGAGAAGGGCACGAGCCACGAGGACCAGCGGAGTGAGACGTACGCCCGACCAGTGCCGGTCGGCCTTGAGCCTGGCGAGCAGTTCCATCGTCCGCGTCACATCCACCGTGAGGAAAAGCGTCACGTGCGGCGCGGAGAAGGCCGAGCTCGTCATGGCCGCGGCGATCGCCTTGCGCACCCCCTTGATGGGCGTCCTCGTTTCGCGGTCTCCAGACTCCGCAGCCATCCGTGGTGGCGACTGGATGAATCGGGCCCCCGCGCCGGCCGCGGCCTCGACATCCCGACGGGAGATGACCTCACCATTCGACGCGACGACCGAAGTCAGGTCCACGCCGAGCTGCTTGGCCAGGAGACGGACCGGAGGCTTGGCGCGGGTCGCGCCCCGGCTCGGCTTGGCGACGGCCTCACCGCGTAGGGGCGCCACGGCATTCTGCTCTGGAACGGCGACGCTCCTGCGTGCCAGTCGGCGGGTCCGAGGAACAGCGGCGGTCGGGCCGGGTCCGACGAGCACCGATGGCTTCTCCTCGACCACCTCCTCCGTCGCGGGCCCACCGACGGAGGAGGCCGCGATTACACCGGTCCCAGCCGAGGACTCGATCCCGTCCTCGATCGAGACGATGACGGCTCCGACCGGGACGGTCTGCCCGGGCTCGACGTGCAGGACCGTGACGGTGCCGGCGACTGGAGACGGGAGCTCGACGGCGGATTTGGCCGTCTCGATCTCGAGGAGGATCTGGTTGACCTCCACGGTGTCGCCCGCGGCAACCTGCCACTCGAGGATGTCGGCCTCGGTGAGACCTTCGCCAACGTCGGGAAGCTTGAACTCGAACACAGGGTCTCCTAGAAGTTCAGGCTGGCGTCGACGGTCGCGAGGATCCGGTCGACGTCGGGAAGAAAGCGGTCCTCCATATGAGCGGGCGGGTAGGGAAGGTTGTAGGCACCGACTCGCAGGACGGGCGCCTCCAGGTCGTAGAAGCATTCCTGCGTGATGGTGGCGGCAACCTCCGCGCCGATGCCGAGGAAGGTCGAAGCTTCATGGACCACCACGACGCGATGGGACTCGGCCGTCACTTTGCGCAGTGTCGGAACGTCGAGCGGGGAGATCGTGCGCAGGTCGACCACGCCGACCGAGAAACCGTCCTCCTGCGCAGCGGCTGCCGCCGCCAGAGCTGTGGCCACAGTCGGCCCGTGAGCGACCAGGGTGCAATCGGCGCCTTCGCGCAGGATTGCCGCCTCGTGCAGGGATCGGGTGGGTTCTACCGACACCTCCGCCTTGTCCCAGTAGCGCCGCTTGGGTTCGTAGAATATGACCGGATCGTCGGATTCGATGGCCTGCTGGATCATGTGAAACGCGTCGTCGGGGGTGGAGCACGACACGACCCGCAGCCCGGCCGTGTGGGCGAAGTAAGCCTCGTTGGACTCCGAATGGTGTTCGACCGCACCGATGCCGCCGCCGACGGGGATGCGGATGACAATCGGCAGGGAGAGGTGTCCCCGCGAGCGGGCTCGCATCTTGGCGAGCTGGCTGACGATCTGGTCGAAGGCGGGGTAGACGAAGCCGTCGAACTGGATCTCACAGACGGGCCGGTACCCGCGCAACGCCAAACCGATTGCGCTGCCGACGATGCCGGACTCGGCAAGCGGGGTGTCGACGACGCGCTCGGCGCCGAACTCCGCTGCCAGTCCGTCGGTCACGCGGAAGACGCCACCGAGGGTGGCGATGTCCTCACCCATCATGAGGACCTTCTCGTCACGAGCCATCGCGGCGCGCAGGCCCGCGTTGATCGCGGCGCCGAGGGCGTATCGGGTGCTCACGTCAGGCCACCGTCCGGCCGTGGTGGGCGAGGTGCTGCGCGAGTTCGGACTGCATGACCGGGTGCGGTTCGGAGTAGGTGTGCTCGAAGACGACGGCGAGGTCGTCGCCGTGCACAGACTTGCACTGCTCGCGGACCTCGGCCGCGAAGACATCGGCGCGGACTTCCAGGTCACTGAAGTGGCGCTCGCTGACGCCGACGTTGCGTAGGAGTCGCTCGAGCCGGGCGACGGGGTCTTTCGCCTTCCAACCGGCGAGCTCATCGTCGGTGCGGTAGCGCGTGGGGTCGTCCGAGCTCGAGTGTCCGGCGAGGCGGTAGGTCTGGGCCTCGATCAGTGCCGGTCCCTCCCCGGCTCGGACCCGCGCGGCCGCGTGCTGGGTGACGGCGTGTACGGCGAGCGCGTCGTTGCCGTCCACGTGGTAGCCCGCGACCCCGAATCCGGCGGCGCGGACGTGGAGTGGAGTACGCATCTGCGTGACCGTGGGGGTCGAGATCGCCCACTGATTGTTCTGGCAGAAGAACACGACCGGGAGGGTGCCCGCGGCCGCCCAGTTCAGCGCCTCGTTGACGTCACCTTGGCTGGCCGCGCCATCCCCGAAGTAGGTCATGACGACCTCGTCGGAACGGTCGAGCCGGACACCTGCGGCGTAACCCGTGGCGTGGAGGGTCTGGGTACCGAGGACGAGCGAGTTGATGTGCACGTGCGACACCGCAGGGTTCCAGCCCGAGTGGGCTGCCCCACGCCATTGCCGCAGGAGGTCGGCAGGCGAGATGCCCCGGCACAGCAGCGCCGCGTGCTCGCGGTAGCTAGGGAAGACGTGGTCGGTGTCCCGGAGTGCGCGTATCGACCCGACCTGGGCTGCCTCCTGTCCCCAGGCCATGAGCCACAGGTGCAGCTCCCCCTGCCGCTGGAGGGCCAGCGCCTCGTGGTCCAGTCGACGGGCCAGCACCATGTCAGTGTGGAGGTTCTTCGCCAGCTCGAGGTCCACACCGAGGCATTGACCGGCGGGAGTGAGCTCACCCCTCTCGTCGACGAGCTGAAACGGAGCCGTCGATGCCGGATCGTCCTGACGGGCGGCGACGAGAAGCGCCCCGACCACGTCGGGCGTGGTCGCGATCGTGGTCGTGCTCACGGGCAGAGTCCTTTCGGAAGTGACAGCGAGGGTCGTCGGGTGCGTGGACACGTCAGCTCTCCCGTCCGGCGGTAAGCCGCTGTTGCACGATGCTGCGCGCGGCCTGCGACGTCGTGACGTCGGTGTCGAGCGCCGAACGGATCACCTCGCCTACCGTGTGCTCGATACGCCTCACGCGAGCAAGAACGTCGGCCCGGCGCTCGTTCGTGAGCTCGCCGCTGACCTGGATCAGCCCGCCGGCATTGGCTAGATAGTCCGGGACCCAGAGGATCGACCTGTCCGTGAGCGCCCGGGCCACACTCCCGTCGGCGAGTTGGTTGTTTGCCGCGCCACAAACGACTCTTGCGCTCAGCCGAGCCACACTGGCCGCCGTCAGGCTCGCGCCGAATGCACACGGTGCGTAGACGTCCAGCTCCTCGGTCAGCACCGAATCCGCGACCTGGACCTGCGAATCGTGCCCGTCGAGCTCGCTCAGCGCGGCGGGTAACGGGTCGGAGACCACGACGCGGGCTCCTACGGACTGGAGGAAGGTCACGAGGTGCCGCCCGACCTTTCCAATTCCCTCGACCCCGACGACCTTGTCCGCCAGACCGTTCCCGCCCCAGGTCGCCGTTGCCGCGGCGTGCATCGCCGAGAAGACACCGAGGGCCGTTGCGTAACCGCTGTCGCCGGAGCCGCCGGCGGCCGTGGTCCGTCCTACGACGTGGGTGCTGGTCCGCCCGATGACGTCGAGGTCCTCGGACGTGGTGCCCACGTCTGCGGCCGTGTAGTACCGGCCGCCAAGTGACTCGACGAATCTGCCGTAGGACTCGAGAAGCCTCTCGGTCCGCTGGGCTACCGGGTCGCCGATGATGACGGCCTTCGCGCCGCCGAGGGGCACGCCGGCGCCGGCCGCCTTGTACGTCATTCCCTCGGACAGCCGCAGCACATCGGTCAGCGCGAGCGACTCGTTCGCGTAGGGGTGGAACCGCGTACCGCCGAGGCCTGGACCGAGCGTGGTGTCGTGGATCGCAATGATCGCCCGGAGACCCGTCCGATCGTCTCGGCAGAACACGACCTGCTCGTGATTGGCGTCCCGCAGTTCGTCGGCTCGGTCGAAGACGGCGAGGGGGATGGAGGGTTGGTCGAGGACGCTCGTGCTCATGGCGGCGCAACTTTCGTCGACTGACCTTCCGGGCGCGTTGCTCGTCCGGTCAGGGGATGACTGTCCCGTGGATCACACCGGACATTTCGTTGACTCAATAATGAGAAACTCGGATCTCAGCGTCTACAGACGACTGTCGCGGTCGTCGGCGACTTTCCGCGACACGTTGCCCCGTCGCGGACTGCCCGCATGCATCGCGGCGGCGTGGGAGTCCAAGCACAGCTGGGGGGACTGGGACGGACACCTCGGGGGCCTACGTCCGCCGACGCGAGGTCAACGCCACGTCCAGCGGAACGGTGATGTGGTAGCGGATCGGCCGGACTCGTCCTGAGTGCCTGACGCGTACACACTCACACGGAGGCGGGCGGTGAATCAGCCTTCGGCGAGGACCGGTGCAGGGTGGCTGATCCACGATCGGTTCCGCTTTCGAACTGCCGACGCCCGGCAGCGGCAATGACCTTGCCGGGGTTGAGGATATCGTGCGGGTCCAGCGCGGTCTTGATCGCGCGGTGCAGGTTCATGACCGCCGGCGGCAGCTCCCGGACGAGGCCGTCCATCTTGAGCAGACCGACACCGTGCTCTCCAGTGACAGTGCCACCGAGGGCGAGCGCTTCCTCGATGATCTCGTGGAAGGCGTGCTGCGCCCGTTCCCTGGCCGCGTCGTTGCCACGAGGCGTCACCAGCAGGGGGTGCAGGTTTCCGTCTCCGGCGTGGGCGATGTTGGCGATCAGGGTGTCGTGCTTCTTGCCGATCGCCTCGATACGGGCGAGCATCTCCGGTACCGCTGCCTTCGGCACACAGACGTCTTCGGTGAGCACGGGGCCGAGACGCTCGAGGGCCGGGTAGGCCAGGCGTCGTGCCTCGAACAGGGCGTCCGCTTCGAGCTGGTCGGTCGAACGGGCCGCCCAGGTAGCGCCCGCGCGCTCGAAGCAGTCACGGATCGCGTCCGCTTCTGCATCGCCTGCTGCGCCAGGTACGTCGCAGCGCGCCAGCAGAACGGCGTCGGCCGCTACGGCGAGGTCCATCTTCTTCCACCGGTCGACGGCCTCGAGACAGTGCCGGTCGATGAGCTCGAGAGCGGAGGGGACGATGCCCGCCGCTCCAACGGCTGTGACTGCGCGCCCGGCATCGACGATCGACGAGAAGAACCCGGCGACGGTACGCTCCGGCTCTCGTTGCGGACGGAGCCTGACCGTGACTTCGGTGATGACACCCAGTGTTCCTTCGGAGCCGACGAGCAGGCGCGCGAGGTCGTACCCCGCAACGCCCTTCGCCGTGCGTCGACCGAGCCGGACCAACTCGCCCGTGCCGGTGACAACCTGCAGCTCGAGCACGTAGTCGGCGGTGACGCCATACTTCACGCAACAGAGGCCGCCCGCGTTCGTCGCGACGTTGCCGCCGATGGTCGACCACGGCGACGAGGCGGGGTCCGGGGGGTACCAGAGACCATGCTCGGCGACCGCGGCGCGCAGGTGATCATTGACGACGCCCGGTTGCACGACGGCCAACCGCTCGACGGTATTGAGCTCGGTGACGGCTGTCATCGCCTCAGTCGATAGGAGGACGCACCCGTCGACAGCGTTCGCCCCGCCAGACAGGCCGGTGCCCGCCCCACGGGGCACCACGGGAACGCCGAACTCGATGCAGGCGCGCACGACCTCCTGGACCTCCTCGGCAGTGTGCGGCCTGACGAGGACGAGCGGCGCCCCGTGGGGTGCCCACTCGGCCTCGTCGTGCGCGTAACCCGCCATCACCTCGGGACCTAGCTGCAGACGGTCAGCGTGGAGGCGCTCTTGAAGGCGTTCGATCAGCATTGGCAAGCTCCGCGGTGAGTGGTGACCGAACTCATGCAGGACTCGACCAGCAGGTGCGCATGAAGCTCAGGAACGAGGGTTGCAGACCGGTGAGGTGAGTCTCACCCAGCACTCGTGTAGTCAGCGCGAGTCCTGAGTCGGTCGTGCGCAGGGACTCGACGAGCAGAGTGAATCCGCGTCCGAGCATGCGATAGATCGGTAGCTCTCCCGTCATCTCCGGCCCGTTGATCGTGAGGTGGAGCCGCTTGCCTGTGAGGTCGGGCAGCTTCTCGGCGAGCGTGAGAGGCTTGCTCTCCAACGAGGCGAGGCCTGGACTGCCCGAGCCGTAGGCGGCGAACAAGGGACAGCCCGTGAACAGGGCGTATAGCGTGAAGAGTCCGCCGTATGAGTAGCCGAACAACCCGTGACCCTCCGGGGCGACCCGATAGCGACGGGTGATCTCCGGGTGGAGCTCGTCGGTGATGAAGGAGAGGAATGCGTCGGCACGCGTGTTCGCGAGCTGGTGGAGATAGGCGTCGGCTTCCTCCTGCGTCATCAGCTGGTGCTCGATCGCCGTCTCCAGCGAGGACAGCATCGCCGGTGGGATCGGTTCGCCAGGTGGCACGAGATCCCGGTTGCGCACGCGGGTCCAGTCCTGAGCGTCGACTCCGGCGTAGCCCACGGTCACCTGAATGTAAGGCGCAATGGGAAGTGCCAGGTCGCTCTGCATTACGGCGAGCGGGGCCGTCTGACCCAGACTGTAGTTGCCGTCCGTGACATAGAGGACGGGGTAATCCTGCTCATCCTGGCCGTACGTGGGGGAGACGGTCACCCACACCGCGAACCGGGCGCCGACCGACGGCGACTCCATCTCGAAGTACTCTGTCGAGCCGAACACCTGGTCCACCGTCATTGCGGGCGCGGTCACGCCGTCGTTCTGACTGCGTTTCGTTGCTTCGTCACTCATGTGGGCTCCTTCAGTTGAGGCGGTTCTTGACGACCTCACCGCTACGCATGATGAGGTCCAGGTGGCGGCCCTCCGCGGCGAGGAGGCCGATGTCGGTGAGTGGGTCGCCGTCGACGACGATGAGGTCGGCGTGGGCGTCCGGCTGGATGCAGCCCAGCTTTTCCGTCTGCATCAGGATCTCCGCGCCCACCGAGGTGGCCTGGCGAAGGAGCTCGAGAGGGGTGAAGACCTCGCGACGGAGCTCGAACTCGCGCGTCTGCTGGGGGTAGAAACCGGCGAGCAGGTCGGTGCCGAAGGCGAGCTTGACGCCGGCGCTGCGCATCACGTCCAGCCCGGCCATCGAGTCCTCGTAGATGGTGCGAAGCTTGTCCATGCGGTCGCCTGGCAACCCCATCTCCAGGCCCTGTTCGACGAGCGAGTAGAGACAGACCATCGTGGGTACGACGTACGCGCCCTGCTCCGCGACGAATCCCGCCGTCTCGGCGTCGATCAGGGCCGCGTGTTCGATACAGCGGACGCCGAAGTCGACCGCTCTGCGCGTCGACTCGCTCGTCAGGCAGTGCGCGGCGACGTAGGTGCGGCGCTCGGCGCACTCCTGGACGATCGCGCGAATCTCGTCCTCGCGGAACTGGTTCATCCAAATCGGGTCGCTCGGGGACATCACGCCACCGGACGCGACGATCTTGATGCAGTGGGCGCCGCGGCGCAGCTCCTCGCGGGTGGCCTTGATGCACTCGTCGACACCGTCGGCGATCACGCCGGCCCAGTTCATCGCCTCGCACGAGCAGTACCCATGCGTGTGGTGTTTCTCGTTGGGTGTGCGGTAGTCGACGTGGCCGCCGGTCATCGACAAAATCTTGCCCGCGTAGTAGAAGCGCGGCGCCCGGATCAGTCCGTCGGTAATGGCGGCGGACAGGGGGTAGTCGCCCCCGCCGATGTCACGCACCGTTGTGAACCCACTGTCAAGCGCATGGCCGAGCTTTTTTATCGCATACGCAGTCCGGTAGGGCGCGTCGCGGTCGTTGAGAACGCGCGGATCGAGGTCCGAGAAGTACGAGTGCACGTGCATGTCGATCAGACCCGGCATGAGGGTCTTGCCCGCGACGTCGATCCGAAGCGCATCGTCCGAGCGGATCGGACGGTCCGAGACATCGCAGATGCGACCGTCCGCAACGAGCACCGCCATCCCGTCGGCGCACTCCTCGGACACACCGTCGAAGATCCGGGCGTTCTCCAAGATGATCTGTGTCATCGTCGAGCCTCCTCCACTCCTGGGGTTGAGACTCGATCATCCTTCGGCTCGCGGTACCAGACCAGCACCACGGTGATGGCCAGGACCGCCGTCGATGCGACGAAGAGCGGGAAGGCCAAGGTGGAGCCCGTAGCCTGGGTGAGCCACACCGCGATGAAGGGCATGAACCCGCCGACGATGACCGTCAGGTTGTAGGCGACAGCGCCGGCGGTGACACGGACCTTGGTTGGGAACAACTCAACGACGTTGATGACGGCCGGAGTGATGAACACAGACAGTGGGATGACAAAGATCAGGGCGCCCAGCAGTCCGAGCGCGAACGTTCCGGTGGAGCCGAGCAGGAAGGTCGGCACGACGGCCACGGCCATGGCACTGGCGCCACTGATCAGGATTGGCTTGCGTCCGATCCGGTCGGCCAGACCGCCCGAGAGCAGGATGCCCACGATGATCACGAGGCCGGAAAGGGTGTTGATCGTCAGCGCCGACCTCTCGGAGAAGCCGTTGGCGAGCATAAACGCCAGGTAGGCGGCAACGCTGACGTAGATGGCGATCGAGTAGAACGAACCGAATCCCAGGTACAGGAAGATGGCACGCCTGTTCTCCCTCATGGTCAGCCAGAAGCCCTCCGGGCTCGGGCTGGGCTCGGTCACATCGGCGGCGCGCTTCTCGTGCAGCTGCCTGAACTCGGGCGTCTCCTCCAGGGAACGCCGGATGTAGAGACCGACGAATCCGAGAGGAAGAGCCGTGGCGAAGACCACGCGCCAGCCCCACGACTGCATCGCGTCGGCCGGCAACGCCACGGTGAGTACCGTTCCCAGCAAAGAACCCAGGACCATGGCGCAGAACGTGCTCACGCCGAGGAAGCTGATCGTGCGCGCCCGACGGTCCGCCGGCGAATGCTCGTACAGGAAGGCCGCAGCACCGGCCAGCTCACCGCCGGCGGCGATGCCCTGGCAAATGCGGGCGCAGATCAGCAGGATCGGAGCGGCAATCCCGATGGTCGCGTACGTCGGAATCAGCGCTATGGAGAACGTCGCGACCGACATCATCGTGATCGTCACGTAGAGGATGTGTCGTCGCCCGTAGCGGTCACCGACGCGCGCCAGGATCACCCCGCCGACCGGGCGCACGAGGAACGCGATTCCATAGGCCGCCCACGTATTCAGCATGGCTGCCGTGGGGTCGTCGGCCGGGAACATGGCGACGGAGATGAACGCGGCAACCACGCCATAAACCGCGAACTCGTACCACTCGACGAAGTTGCCGATCGATGCCGCAACCACGGTGCGTCGCAAGCTGGGTTCTTTCGCCGTTCTCCGAGGCGCGTCCATGTTCTCATTACTCACGAGGCATCCCTTCGCTACGCCACCCGCTGTGGCCCGTCTGATGTCACCGGTTCTGCTTGTTGCAGTGGTCGAACTAGCATCACCTGAGGCGATAGTCGAGGCAGTAGTCATTTGTCGTGACTTCAGCCGGGACCGCTTGACCGATGTCGCGGGCCACCGCAGGAGGTGACAGTTCAGGAAGCTGCGGCAGTGCTGGTCTCGAACCTCGTGCCCACCACCACTGCGGCGACTACACAGGGTTTACTGCTCCGGTTGACCCACCGGTGCACGTTGCCGACCTGCACGATCACGTCGCCCGTGTGGAGGTCTTTGACCTGCGAGTCGCTGAGCTCCAGAGTGATGGGACCGTCCACGACCACGACCAGGTCGACTGTCTCCGAGGTATGCATGCCCTCCGTGCCGGGTTCGACAGTTGTCAGGAGGCCGGGGAAGGCCTCTTCCAGCTCCTCCAGCTGGCTCTCTGTCGGGGCGTCGATCGGGGCAGCGGCCTGCCCTGGTTGCAGAGTGAGGAGCACAAAACGCCAGCCGTCGGCCGGCGGGAAGTGGCTGTGCCACGACGGCTGCGAGCCATCTCGTGGCAGAACGCGTCCGTCGGCACCCCAGATGTGGTGCATGGCCACACCGGGCAGCGCCTCGGCCGATCGAGCCTCGATCATGGAATCCTCGGTGAAGACCGGATTGCCGTTTTCGTCGTTCGCTGAGATCACTCGTCGGAGCATGGTCGTTCCTTTCGTCTGTTCATGGATCGGCGGCCAGTCTCGGGCAACGAGAGCCACTATTTCTGATCGGTTCTCGTCCACCGCCTCCCTGCATCCTGATCAAGACAACGGCGCCCGGCCACGGAGGACTGTCACCACATTGGCCAAGATTCCTCGACAGGTGTCGGGATCAGTGGAGGAGACCTCGCACCGCCACGTAGCGCACCACCGCGAGGCGGTGGGGTTCACAAGCTGCCGCTGTCCTCCCGAAGCATCGCCCCGGCGTGGTGGACCAAGCGCCGTCCGTCGCGACTTCGGGCCCATCGACGCGACACCTGTCGGATGCCGGGACCGTCCGAGTTCGGTAGCGTAGGTCAACCCGCCCAGGTCGCCTGCCGAGGGGCGCACGACGGCGTGACGGGTACTCGAGTCAAGGAGCGGTACGGTGAGACCTCGCACCGAAGAGGACCTCTTCAGGCCCGATCGACGTCATGGGTCGGCGGCGGTGACGACCACGGACTTCGACACCGTGCAGGCCATCGTGGACGACCTTGCCGACCGTCTCCAAAGATCGGTCGCTGTGGACGACACATCCATTCGGCTCATGGCGTCGAGTCGGCACTTCGGCGAGGAGGACGAGCTGCGATCGAGCTCGATCCTCAATCGTGAGGTGCCTGGTTCGATCGTCGACCGCATCTTGGACATGGGCATCGCGGACTGGACGGAGCCCGGATGGGTCGAGGACGCCGAGCTGGGCCTGAGGCGCAGGTTATGTGTGCCGGTCCGCTATCACGGCTTGCCGCTGGGGTTCATGTGGCTCATCGAATGGCCGGCCCATCCCATCGGGCCCGCGGACGTCGAACGGGCCGTTGCCGCAGCTGCCCAGGCCGGCGTACTCCTCTTCCGCGGCCGGCTCACGCGCGAACGGTTGAGGAACCGTCACGAGGCCGTGTTGCGCGAGCTGGTCTCTTCGGACGAAGCAGCACGGGCGCAGGCGGTCGAGGACCTACGGGCCGAGCAGGTCTTTCCCGAACACGCCCAGCCATATCAGGTGCTCGCAGTGCGGACGACGACTCTGGCCAACACCACGACAGGCGACCCCGAGTTGCAGCAGGTGGTCCAAGAGGCTGCGGGACGACTGCTGTCCGGCACCGCCATGGCGGTCGCAGGTCCGGCGCGAGCCTGGCTGATGCTCGCTGGGGCGGAGCCGTGGTCTGACCGTCGCGTCGAGTCGTTGCGCAGCCAGATCACCGACCGACTGGCCACAGGAACATCGGGTGAGCCTGAGGTGACCTTCGGCCTGGGCGGAGTGGTCACGGAGTTGGACGACCTACATCTCTCCTACCGTCAGGCTCTGATGGCGGCGCGTGCCGCGGATCTCGTGGCGTCGTTCTCGCCATTCGCGAGGTGGGCCGACCTCGGCCCGTATCAGCTGCTGCTGCGGATGAACAGCAGCGACATCGCGTCAGTGTCCTCCCTCCAGGCCCTCCAGGCCCTCGCAACCGCCGACCATCACGGGATCCTGCTCGAGTCCCTCGAGTGCTTCCTCGACCACGCCGGCGACGTCCGTCGCTCCGCGAGCGTCGCCTGCGTGCACCGTGCCACGTTCTACCAACGACTCAGGCGCATCGAGGACATCACCGGGTGTGACCTCGGGTCCGGGACGGACCGGCTGATGCTGCACCTTGCACTCAAGATCCGCGCCCTGACACCCAAGTCCGGGACGCTCGGCCGATGACTCCAGGAACGGCTCGGGATCGACAGCCAGGGTCACGCCGCAGGCGTCCAAGGGTGGGGACCTCGACCTGGCCACCAGTGGGTACTTCTTCAAGTAAGTCCACCCCTCACTCGCGAATGAGGGCAGGCTAAGCTCGGATTGTAAAGATTGCTTGTGTCGAGAAAGTAGCTGCATTCGTGTCGATGACTGATTCCGTAGTGCCACGAACGTTCGACGCGGTGACGGTGTCCACGGTGTTCGTGACTCCCGCAATGATCAGGGTTCGGTTCGGGGGTGCCGGACTCGGGAAGTTCGAGAGCACGGGGGTGCCCGACGAGAGGTTGCGGCTGCTCTTCGGTGATGGTGCCGAACAGGTCGCACGCAGCTACACGGTGCGCGCATTCGATCCGCGGGGACCGTTCCTCGACGTCGACTTCGTAGTACATGACGGCGGAATCGCGGCCGACTGGGCACTGCGCGCAAAGCCTGGTGATCGGCTCGAGCTCTCCGAAGCTCGCGGATGGTACGGACCTCCCTCCGACAGTGGCTGGCAGTTGCTCGTCGCCGATATGACCGGCCTTCCGGCTTTGACCCGCGTGATCGAGCAGCTCCCCGCGGATTCTCGCGCATTCGTGATCGCTACAGTGCCCGATGGCGGTGACGAACAGACCGTTGCGACACAAGGCAAGGTGTCCTACCAGTGGTTGCACACATGTCTTCCCGAGCGCGGGAAGACAAGCAGCACCGCCACACCGTCACTACCCCAAGCGGTGCGATCGTTCAGCCTTCCCGACGGCCCAGGACATGTGTGGGTGGCCACCGAGGCCTCCGAAGCCCGATCCATCCGCAAGTACTTCCATCGCGAACTGTCTTGGGACCCCACCAGATTTCAAATCAAAGGATACTGGCGTCGGGACAAAGAACGATGGCAGCAGCGCTACGCGCAAGTACACGACCGCATCGACGCGGTCCGCGAGCAGGCCATTGCCGACGGCAAATTCGGTGACGAACTCGCCCGAATCGTCGACAACGCACTCGAACAAGCCGGATTGTGAAATCCCCGAACTCACCCACTCCTCTGTAAGGAACCCCATGGCTTCCTCGATCACCCTGTCGCCGATAACAGTGTCGTCACTGATGATCTCTCACGCCGGCACTTCGGCGCCGCCGCAGGTCTATCCCTCGCCGCGCTGGTCGGTGCGGCATGTTCTTCCGCAAACGACGACACCGGCAACAGCACTGCGGGCGGCTCGACTCGCACGATCGAGACACCGATGGGCCCAGTCACAGTCCCGGTGAATCCACAACGAGTCGTGAGCCTGGACGCATACGTCGGATTGCAAACCCTCGACGAACTCGGTGCCCCGGTTGTCGCGACCGGAACCCTCGGCGGTGGACTGCGCACCCTCGTCAGCGCCGCCTCGCAAGAGTTGCCCTCGATCGGTGTCACTGCACTCGGGGACATGCAACTCGAAGCGATCGCTGCAGCGGCACCCGACCTGATCGTCGGACGCCAACCGATCGGCGAGGAGTACTACACCGAATTGTCCGGTATCGCTCCCACAGTGTTGATCCCTTTCACGTACTGGCGGGACCAGTACATCGATGTTGCCGATTCTGTCGCACTCGGCGCTCAGGCCACGCAGAACTTCACAGGTCTCGACGAACGGATCGTCGCCCTCCGCTCCGAGATCGAGCTGGCGTGGCCCGATGGAGTTCGTCTGTCGGTGGTCCGGGTGTCGGACACCTCCGGTGATGTGCGCTCGTACAACACTCTCGCCGCATCGACAACGTTCTTGTACGCCGATATTCTTTCGGGAGCAGGGATCGTCCCTACCGCCAATTCCTTGACCGGAGCTGATCCGAGCAAGGTCAACACCGCTGTCAGCGCAGAGAATCTTCCGCTCATCGACGGTGACGTGATCATCTACTACGTCGGAGCCGGCGGCCAAGCCGACGCAGGAATTGCGGTCGAGCAGTCTCTCGTCTCGAGCCCGTTATGGTCGAAACTGTCAGCAGTACAAGCTGACCGAGCTTTCAAAGTCGACTCGGCACCATGGTTCGACGGCTACAACCTGACCGGGGCAAACGCTGTCATCGACGATCTGCGAAGAATCCTTCTCTGACGCGAGGAACTGTGCGATCGCCGCATCGTTCGCGTGTCCAGTCGTGTACTTCAGAAAGCACCTCGCATTCATGGCCCGACGGCCTGACGGCGAGGCGCTCGGCGTTAACGTCTTCGTCGCCGCTTCGTCGGACCGCAAACTCGTGAGTGTTCGGAAAGCCGTTGCATCGACGGAGTATTGCAACGGGACGACTCGTGGCCGGAGGCCCATGTCGCCGCTGCCCGGTGGACAAGGGTTGCGACGTCGCACTTGACCCAGCGGGCCTATGGCCGCTCTCCACAGAGCGCTGTGGCAGGGAGGGCGGGTCGCTGCAGACGACATCGTGCGGCCGGTCCAGGATCGGCCGGTCCAGGTCGGCCGGGAGACCTTGACCCTGGGATACGCGGGCGTGTACTCGAGCTTCCTGCGCCACGCCGAAGCTGCGGCGAGGCAGTACGGACTCGACACTCGTGCAATTCTTCTCGCGGCCGGCGAACTGGGACTCGTCGACGATCTTCGGACCCTCAGCTGAAATCATCGATACTGCTGCAGGTAAAGACTGCGTCCGTCCCTCTCTCTGTCTGGGCGAAACGGGTCATTGTTGAGAGTCCACCCCCTCCCGCCGACGCGTGTCGAGATCTGCCAAGCCCGCACGTAGAAGCAGCCCACGCAGCTTGCGAACGCTGCGACTGTGAGAGCGCACAGCGTGAGTGTCCATCCGCTTCTGATTGCCAGGGCGAAGACGAACGACCCTAGGCCCAAGAACCCGAGAAGCATGAACACGTAGCCCAAAAAGGGAAACGGAATCTTGCGCAGATTGTTTTTCAGCACTTCCGACACCACCTTGTTTTTCTGTACTCGAATGCAGCTTCCTCGGAGGCCTCGGCGAACGACTACCTACGGGACCCGGCGATGCAACTAACAATACGCTACGCGTAGCGTAGCGCGCAAATGCGAGGCCTTGGCAAGTAGATGCCAGCTGACTGGATAATGTTCAGGACAACCGGACGGAGAACATGGCACCGACATCGAGTGATGACAGAATCCACGCTGCCGCACTGCAGCTACTGCGCAGCGGCGGCCCCCGTTCGGCAACGATCGAAGGTGTGGCGGCGTTGTCCGGGGTGGCGAAGACCACGATCTACAGGCGCTACCGGAACCGCCGAGAGATGCTCAGTGCGGTTCTGGCGCCCATCTCAGATCCACCACGGGGCGACATACAGATGGAACCAGTCGAGCAACTACGGTCGTTCGTTCACTACGCTGCGGGCGCCGTTCATGCCGGGATCGGGTTCGGTGGCTTGGCGGCGTTGTTGGTAGGTGATGATCCAGAATTCTGCGAATTGTTTCGTGACGTTCTCGTCGAGCATCGTTCGCACCTGTCGGCGGCCGTCCGCGCCGCGGTCGAGGCCAAGTTGATCCGGCCCGACGTTCCGATCGACACTCTCGTCGATTCGATCGTGGGCACGTACGCGATGGAACAGGCGCGCACGGGCAAGATCGAAGAGGGGTGGGAGGATCGAATAATTGCTCTACTGTTCCCCGGATCGGACCGCGTCGGATCCTCACGGAGTTGAGATGCTTGATCGGTCTCGGACCCATCGTCCGGAGCTGATGCAGTGGATGTGAGGGGTGGCATTTGCCCAGCCCTCCGTTTTGGCGATTCTTATCGGGGTTCAGAACGACCGCGGATGGCGCACGTTGGTCGACGATGTCCTCGACATTCCGGAGATGGCCGACGATGACCGGAACGCGACCAATGTTCTGCGCGTACAGAACCGAGCAGAATGCGACGCGCTCGTCGTCGAACGCACATCGTTGTTCACGACGGCGGATCTCAGCGCGAACTTGGCTGCCGCGGGAATCCTTGCATCCCAGGTCAACCACGCGCCACCGACTGTCCTGCGCCACCGCAGGGGTGGATGGAGGTACAGCGCCCGTTCGACGAGTAAGTCCGTGTCACGGCCCGACTATCTTGTAGCGCTGTATGCGTGAGTACAAGGTCGTCCGCCCGATCCCGAGAGCGTCGGCCGCGATGGTCTTGTTCCCTCGCGATGCGCGGAGCGCGGCAACGATGGCGTCGCGCTCGGCCGCTTCCATCAACGTGAGCGCACGGCCGGCTCGTGGTTGCGGTCGAATGACCTGCGGCAGATCCAACTCCGTGACCACACCGCTATCACGGCCTCGCACCGCGAAGTCGATCACTGCGCGCAATTCACGAAGGTTGCCGGGCCAATCGTGTTGCGCAAGAGATCGAAACACCGACGGTGCAAATTCGATCGCAGAACCGGGGGCGACTTCCGAGACGACCGACTTCACGATCGACACCAGCTTGTGCGGGTACGAACGGAGCGGTTGAAGTTCGCGGCGGGTCAACGCCTGGGATGCCAGAGCGCGGTGGGGGTTGCTCAGCTCGGCAATCGGAATGCTCGTGAGCACCACGGAACAGGCGCTCTCTGACACTACCGCTGAAAGCTGTCGTACCAACTTGATCTCCAACGCGTCGATATTGTCGATCACTACGGAGGCTTCGGGATGTGACAGAGCCGATCGAACGTCGGCGAACCACTGCGTCTTGGTGCCGATGGAGTCGAAACTGTCGAACGATGCTCTTGCTTCTCCTGCAATCTTGAGCGCCGTTGTTGTCTTGCCCGTTCCCGGCTCGCCTGTCACCAGAACTACGCGAGAGAGCGGCGGGGCCGCTGCAGCAGACGCGGTTGTCGGAGTCGCTCGGAAACCCGCGGTAAGTCGTTCCGGCTGAGGGGCGCTTTTTTCGGTGATCTCGAACAGGACACCGCCGTTGCTCCCCGCGACCGAACTCGCGCGGACCGCGACGGGCAGACCGGAAGCGAGGACGAGAGATCCTTCGTAGTCCGACCTTGTCGTCAACTCGGATGCAATCGCTCGCAACGCAACATGGTCGACTCCTCTCACCAGGTCGGCCGCGGCAGTATTGGCAAGCACGAGGTTCTCACCGAGCGCCACCACGGCGTGCCGCACCTTGTTCGAATGGGACTGGAACTCGGCCAGTAGTTGCTTTTCGGCTATTCGTGATCCCTCCAGGAGGCGCTGCTCGATGTCGCGTGTCGCACGCATCAGGAACGGGCCCAGAAGCGTCGTTGCGTCGGAGACCGGACCGGAGACATCGATGACGCCTTCGATCCTGTGCGTGATCGGATGGATGATCGGAGCGCCATAGCAGGCGAAGAGCTTCAGGGCTTCGAGAAAGTGTTCATCTCCTGTGACAGCAATCGGCTTTCGGAGCTCGAATGCGGTAGCGAGCGAATTCGTTCCGCTTACTTCTTCCAGGTACTGGAAGCCCGGGACTGCGAGAACACGGTCGAGAGCTTGACCGACAGTCCGGTCTCCGACTCGCCGATCGACAATCCTCGACGTCCGGTCGGCCAGGAGTATCGAAAATCGAGTATCGGCGAGATCGTCGACCATCTTGTCCAGGACCGGCCCAGCGGCCAACGTCAGGCTGCTTCGCGTGTCGACATCCGCGATGGTCCTTTCACGGACGTCCATTCCCGGGTCCAGGCCGCTCATGGCAGCTCGGTGCCATGCAAGTTCGATCTCTGGACGTCTGTGCAGAGCTTCGCTTGTGTCGCGACCAGTTGCGGTCACTTCGTATCCTCCTGCCGTCACGTCGACCCGCACTGTGGGCCAAGTCACCGTTCAATCATGCGGCCATCGGCACCATCGCCGCAATCATCACTGCCGTAGATGTGAACGCCATGGCATGTCCGTGACGCGTTTTTCCCCGCCGAGGTGCAACTACCAGCGCCACCACGATTGCTCCCCACAGGGCAAGCATCGAAGGCCCCAGCCACGACGATGCCCCGGGGACGAACTCGGCCATGTGTTGATGCACACGCGGAGAAGGCGCTACCTGGTGCGTCGCCACACCGTTTGGAGTCGAATGCGAAGGCACAACGAACAGCATGAGCAATCCCATTGCCACGAGGTCCAGCGCGCACCTCAAATCGTGCGTGGGTTCGGCACATTCGTCGGTAACCCAGACAGACATCCCGACGAGGGCAATTCCTCCCACCCAACATCCCCACACGTACGCATCTCCCGGAACCAGCATCCCCGCCATAGCGATGGCCATCGCTATGTGGCCGAGAGCGACCCGAGGGCGACAACGCACCGACCCGGCAAGGGGGAGCAAAGCTCCACCCATGCCAGCAAGGACGATGCCGTAAGACAGGACTCCACTATGGGGATCGTTCACATTGTTCTTTCGAGAACGAATCTCGGATGTCTGCCCCCTGCCTTCCCGAAGCCAGCAGCGCCTCGAGTCTCTCGACCATCTCGTCTTCGTCGACCGCATCGGTGAAATGAGCTCGATACCGTCCGTCGGGACCGAGAACGAAAGTGAAAGCAGAGTGCGGTGTTTGGTAGCTATCGGGGTCATCCGGGTCCGCGACCTTGGTCGAGAACACCCGGAAGGATCGTTTCGCGTCCTCGACTTGGCTTTCGCTGCCCGACAGGCCTGTGAAGCGGGGGTAGTCGATCTCCAGGAAGCTCTTCATCACCTCTGGTGTGTCGCGATCGGGATCGACCGTGATGTACAGCGGCTGGATTTGTTCGGCGGCAGGCCCGATTCTCTCGATGACGGCGGACAGACGAGCGAGTGCGCGGGGGCACACCATCTTGCAGTGCGTGAAGCCGAAGAAGACGATCACCCACTGGCCGAGATAGGTCGCGTCGCTGACGTCCTCACCGTCGTGGTCGGTCAGATGAAACTCGCCGGTGACGTACGGCTGGCCTGTAGGCATGTCGTCGCCGACGGTCGCAGTAGTCACGACGCACCTAGTTCCAGTTGCAACGTGAGCGGCCCTCCGACCGGAAGCTGAAATGACAGGCCCTCGTCGTTGCCCACGACACGAATCGAAGCCGAGGTGCGTGCGCTGCTGGTGGACCCGCCGGATGCTATTGCCGTTCCGTTCTCTCGCATTGTCCATGTCGTGTCGTCGGGAACATTCGAGATCATCACGCGGCCATCGCCTTGTCGATCGCCGTGTCGCTGAACACGGAAGTTCAGACAGTTCGATTCGCGATCGAAGCGAGCTTGGCTGACGGCGACGTCACCCGATACCTCGACAAGCGAAGGTTCGGTATGGTGTGACGCATCCCAGGGTTCGTTGTACAGCGCCCACAGCCCGTCGGGAACGTTCAGCCGTGCGTACGCGAGCAAGGCGTTGCCGGTGATCGGCTCGACGACGGTCGAGTTTCCATCGGCGTCGGTAGGCGTGTCGTTGCGCGGGTAATACAGTCCGCCGTCCTTCCAGGTCGGGTTCATATACCGATCCGCGTGTGTGAGAAGTCCGCGCAGGGTCTCCTGGTCACCCATTTCGGATGCCCACACCGTCGTCCACCCGAAGTCGCCGGAATCGTAATTGCCAACCCGTCCCATCGCCGACAACGGGGCGGAAGGACGGACGCTCAACGCACCGTCGGTGCCGCGCACCAACAGATCCTGGATCTGCTCCGGATATCGAGCGTGAACGAAATCCCGCTTCCACATGTTCATCAATGAGCCGGCCCACGCGTCGACCCACGGCGTCGGCTCAGCGGCTGGGACAACGATCTTGGCATCTTCCACCAGCATCATGGTGTAGTGACCGGAGGCGTCGAGGCGACCGAGTTCACTCCAGACTTTGTCGTAGCTTCTCGTTACTTCTTCTGCAGTGTTTCCACCGGTCAGTAGATCGTGCATTCGAAAGCCGAGGATCGCTGGCTGGTTACAGATCTGGAATACACAGTTCGGTTCGCAGGCGACGCCGATGTAGCCGCTCTCTACCATCTGCCAATAGATGTGCTCGTTCAGCGAGTTCTGGTCGTACTCGAAGCGGTGGCCCTCGCCACCCCAGAAGAAGGACCAGTGATCGAAAGAGAGAGCACCCGGGGCGGAGTAGCGCGCGTCGTCGAACAGATAGTCGTACATGAGTGACATGGACTGCACGTAGGCGCTGTACATGATGTTGTCCTTGACGACAGGGTTCCACTCCTCGGAATACCCCTGGGACAGATGCGCATTCAGAATTGCTCCGCCTCTGCTGGTGTTCCGCCAGTACATCCACACTTCGGGCAACAGCATTTTTTCGATCATCCGCTCGAAGACAGGTTTGAAGACTCCAGGCGCGTTCGGGAGTCGATGTCGGTGCGCCAGCGCCATCGCGTATGTCATATATGAAAGTTGAAATCGATAGCCGCCAAAGTCATCTTGGCTACCATCCTTGCCTTGCATCATCGACCAATCATTCGGCAGCTGCCGTGACAAGTTGTCGATGTGACGGAGGTGGCCAAGTTGTTCGTCGGTCAGCACATCGTGCTGTTGGCTCGATCGCGCTTCGGTAGTTGTCATGTCTGCCTTCCAAGAGGTGGCGGGTGTAAAGACGTCAGCCAGCAGGACTGGGATGGAGGCGGTCTGCACCTCCGCGACGAGGGAGTTCCAAGTCGGCCAGCTTGCGACGCATCAGCTTTCCGGATGAGGTTTTGGGTAGGTCCGGCACGAAGATGACATCGCGCGGTCGTTTGTACGCGGCGAGACCTGCACGGCAGAATTCCAAGATCGATTCTGCTGTCGGATCGGTTCCGGGTCGTGCGACTACGTAGGCCACAGCGATTTCACCGCGAACGTCGTCTGCACGACGCCCGACGGCGAACATCGCAACATCGGGATGTCCGCCGACAACCCGTTCGATTTCCGCGGGATACACGTTGTACCCCGCGGTCACCAGCATGTCCTTCATTCTGTCGACCACAAAGAAGTGACCGGTACTGTCGCACGTCGCAATGTCTCCGGTTCGAAGCCAACCGTCGGATTGCAGCGCTTCGGCGGTGGCATCCGGATTGCCGTAGTAGCCGAGCATCACCAGAGGGCCTCGAACCATGAGCTCGCCCGGTTCACCGACCTGTGCCTCGCCCTCTCCGTCTAGGGCGCGTACACGAAGTTCGGTGCCTGGCAGGGCGATCCCGATCGATCCCGGACTGCTGGGCGCGAACGGTGTATGTGTTGCTCCCAAACCTGCTACTTCTGTCATTCCCCACAGCTCGAGAAGAGGCTTCTTCGTCCGGTTCTCCCATCGTTCGAGCAGGCTAGGCGGAAACGTTTGTCCTCCGACTGTCGAAATTCGCAAGCTGGACAAGTCTGCGGTGTCGTACGCCGCATCTGCGATCATCATCGAATACATTGCCGGGACGCCCTCGAAGATGGTGGCCTGTTCCGCTTCGATGAGGCGCAGCGCCGACCCAGCGTCGAAGCGTTCCATGAGCACCACGGTCCCGCCTGCGAGAAACGCCGAATTGATCGCGACATTGCCGTACGCGTGTGGTGCGGGCAGTGCTGTCACCACTACATCATCCGCAGTGCGGCCGTGCATTGTGGCCGTGTACGCGCAATTGAGCAGAACTGCCTGCTGCGATTGCATGGCGCCCTTGGGGTGGCCGGTGGTCCCGGAGGTGTACCCGATGGAACAGAGGGCTTCTGTGCCCGCCCAATCGGTGGCCGACAAGTCTTGGTCGGCACCGTCCGACAATAGGGATTCGAATGTCCTTGCACCCGATAGTGGTTGGTCACCGAACGTGACGACCAACTCGACCGAGCCGGTTCGCTGCGCGGCATTTGCCGCGACCTCAGCCTGCTGCGCTCCGGCCAGCAGCGCTTTGGATCGACAATCGTTCAAGACGAATTCCAACTCGGGACCGGTGAGCATCACGTTCACTGGGTTCACGATGGCACCGGCGCGAAGTGCACCGTGGTAACTGACTATCCATTGCCAACTGTTCTGACCGTACAGCGATACGACGTCGCCCTCACCGATCCCCAACTTGCACAGCGACGTTGCAACATTGCGGGCGTACGAATCGAGCTCTCGGTATGTCAATCGGCGCGAACCCACCACCAGCCCCACCTTGTCGGGAAACCTGGCGGCCGCGTACGGGAGTATTTCTCCGGGACCTACCTGCGGCCGGAGATTCAACTCAGACATCGGTGTGGCGCTCGTCGCCGAAGACCACCACTGCCTTGGCCACTGTCCCATGATGTGCGGCGTCGATTGCATCGTTGATCTGGGCGAACGGGAACGTCTCGATCAGCTTGTCGAACGGAAAACGACCTTGCTTGTACAAGCTGATCATCAGGGGAATGAACTCGGACGGAATGGCATCACCCTCGATGACACCCACCAATGATTTCCCGAAGAGAAGCAGACCTTGGTCGATGACTATCTCGTTAGGAATTCCCTGAAACCCGACGGTGGCGCACACGCCCGGCGTCTGCAGACACTCGAGGGCGCTTCGGACAACCGCGGGAAAACCGATGCAGTCCACTGAGTACCGAGCGCCCAGACCGCCCGTAATCTCCCGAATGGATTCAGCTGCATCGACATCAGCGGAGTTGATCGTGTGAGTCGCCCCCAGCTCGGACGCTTTGGCCAGGCGTGCGTCGTTGATGTCGACTGCGATGATGGTCGAACATTCCGCTACGACTGCGCCGAGCAGGGCGGCCATGCCGACCGACCCGCAACCGAAGATCGCGATCGACGATCCGGCTTCGGGCTGCAGAGTGTTCAGGACAGCTCCTGCACCAGTCTGAATTCCGCACCCCAGTGGCCCCAGTAGCTCGAGCGGGAGGTCGTCGTCGACTTTGACGGCATTGTGCGGGGCGACCACTGCATGGTCAGCCCAGGAGGACTGACCGAACCACGCGCCCAGCACCGGATCGTCGCCCCGACGCAGCGGGGTAGAACCATCGACGCGTGCGCCGACCAGGTTGAGTGGAATGAAATCCCTGCAATGCTGTGGAACGCCGGACGTGCAGTTGTCGCAACGGCCGCAATGCGCATACGACAGAACGACACTGTCTCCGACCGCGACGGTCTCGACGCCGCTGCCGATTTCGACGACTGTGCCGGCGCCTTCGTGTCCTAGGACGATCGGGGTCTGGCCTTCGCCGGGCGCTGCGATCAAGCCCAGATCAGTATGGCACACTCCGGTGCCCGCGAGTTTGACGATGATTTCTCCGGGTCGGAGATCCGTTGTGTCGAGTTCTTCGAAGTCGAGTGGTGCATTTGCTTTGTTGAGTACCGCCGCTTGGATTTTCATGACACCGCGCCTGAGGTCTTGTTGATGGTGATGGTCTGGTGGTTGGTGTATTCGGCGAGGCCGTGTAGCGAGTTCTCCGCGCCGATTCCGGATTGCTTGTGGCCGCCGAAAACCTGATGCGGCGAATACTGATGCACCTCGTTCAGCCATACCGTTCCGGCCTCGAGCTGCTTGCCGATTCGTTCGATTGCTTCGAGGTCAGCACCCCACACTGTGGCGCCGAGCCCCCAGATCGTGTCGTTCGCGCGCCGAATGACATCGTCCTCGTCCGACCAACGCAGTAGCGGAAGTATCGGTCCGAACGGCTCCTCGACAACCAAGCGCGAGTTCTCAGGCGGGTTGTCCACCAACGTGACCGGCACGAACCAACCGTCTTGGTCCGTATCGATGTGTCCGCCGAGTGCGAAGGTGTAACCCTGCGCCGCGCAGTCGTCGAAGTACTCCTGCACCTTGTGGTACTGCGGTTCGTTCTGAATCGGGCCGAGATCGGTCGACGAGTCCGCGCCGTTTCCGACCGTCACAGTCTTCGCGAACTCGACAAGCTCATCGCGGACGGCCTCGTAAACGTCGTCGTGGATATAGATTCGTTTTGCGGCGTTGCAGAACTGGGCATTGTTCTGGAATGCAGCCCAGAAGATTTGCGATGCAACCTTCTTCGGGTCGACGTCGGGAAGCACGATGGCCGGGTCGTTGCCGCCGAGCTCGAGAGTGACTCGCTTGAGTGTTTCGGCGGCTGAACGCATGACGTGCCGGCCTGTGTCGGTGCTGCCGGTGAACGCGATCTTGGAAATACCTGGGTGGGAGGTGATCCATTTGCCCAGCTCGTCGTCCCCGCTGAGTGCACTCAATACGCCAGGCGGCAGGACTTCCTGCACGAGTTCGATCAGCTTCAGGTCGCACAGGGGCGTGAATGGGGACGGCTTGACGATCATCGTGTCGCCGGCGACCAGAGCTGGCGCAATTTTCCACACCATCAGCAGGATTGGGAAGTTCCATGGAACGATCGCACCGACGACTCCGAGCGGCGTGTGGCGAGTGATGACCTTGCGGTCGGGCCCGTCTTCCAGAACCTCTTCGGGCAGCGACTGCTGTGCGATCTCACGAAACCAGGCAACGGACCCGAGGACTTCCCACTCGGCCATCGGCCGCGGCTTGCCCTGCTCGGTAGTGAGCAGTGCCATGAATTCCTCGGCGCGTGCTTCGAGAAGATCGCCGATCGCTGATACCGCGGCTTGTCGCTCCGTCAGGGGAGTGTTCGACCATCCGACGAACGCCTCCTGTGCCGCGGAGACGGCACGGTCGAGGTCGTCACGGCCGGCAACGGGAACGCTCGCCACGACCTCTTTCGTTGCAGGATTGAAGACTGGAGCGGTGGCGCTCGTGGTAGCAGCACGGCCATCGATGGTCATGACGAACTCGGTATCGACTAGCGCTCGCTGCGCGGATTCAACGCTCATTGAATTTCTCCTTCGATGTGCGTCACACCGACTCCGATGTGACCTCACTCATAGTCGGTCAGGCGACGCCAGTTCGAGTGTTCGGGATCGGAACAACATCGAAGGCAAAAGTGAGGTTCTGTGTGAAGCGAGAGGAACTCGACGAGACCAGCGAACGACCGAGCGAGCAAGGCCCAGGTTGTGGAATCTGTCCGCCAGCTACTCGAACGTCCGATGCGGAACCCCCGCCATCAGGCCGCCGTCGACGATGAACTCGGAGCCGGTGGAGTAGGAGGATTCGTCGCTGGCGAGGAAGACGACCATCGCAGCCACCTCGGACGCGTCGGCTCCGCGGCCTAACGGGATCTGCAGGAAGTCCTCGGGGATGCCATCGGTCATGGGGGTCCTGACGAACCCGGGGTGGACCGAGTTCACGCGGATCTTGTGCGGAGCGAGTTCCAGTGCGACCGATTTGGTGAGTCCGCGAACGGCGAATTTCGTGGCGGTGTAGCCGTGCAGACCGGGGCTTCCCCTGAACCCTTCGACCGAGGAGATGTTGACGATGGAGCCGCCACCGGCGTCGATCATCGTCTGAGCGCACGCGCGGATGCCGAGAAACGTTCCGGTCAAGTTGATGTCCACGATCCGGCGCCACTCGTCTGGTTCGAACGCTGTGATGAGATTGCCGTTGACAATCCCCGCGTTGTTCACGAGTACCGTTGGAGGCCCGAATGTTTCGGTGGTCAACCGTACCGTTTCTTCCCAACTTTCCGGGGACGTCACATCGAGGTGGACATACCGTGCGGCGTCGCCCAGCGACTCGGCCGCAGCGCGTCCTTCGTCGTCGAGAATGTCGCCCAGCACTACCTGCGCGCCCTCGGCCACCATGGCGCGGCAGTGGCTCAGTCCCATACCGCGCGCGGCGCCGCTGACGAGCGCAACTCGTCCGCTCAATCGATTCATCTTCGGTCTCCTTCGTGGGCCAGCACGCACCGAGTGCCGCTGTAGATCGTCGGCATGCATCGGTTGCAGTGAATGCACAGGGAGGTGGAGCGCTCGTCGTTCTGCATTCGGTTGATCAGATCGGGTTCGCGAAGGAGTGCGCGCGCCATGGCGACGAATTCGAATCCCTCGGCCATCGCCAGGTCCATCGTCGCCCGTGTAGAGATGCCGCCCAGCAATATCAGCGGAAGTTTCACCACGCTGCGGAACTGTCGAGCCTGATCGAGGAGATACGCCTCGCGGTACGGGTAACTGCGCAGAAACTTGCTACCGACCAGGCGAATTCCGGCGCGTTGCGGCTGCGGGAACGACGCTGCGAAATCGCGCAGTGGTGGTGCATCTCCACGGAAAAGATACATCGGATTCTTCAGCGAACTGCCCGCGGTGAGTTCGAGAGCATCGAGCGAACCGTCGGCCTCGAGCCACTGCGCGACCGCCAGGCTCTCGTCGAGCCAGAACCCGCCGGGCACACCGTCGTCCATGTTGAGCTTCGCCGTCACCGCGATCTCGGATCCGACCTCCGCTCGAACGGCCGATGCCACAGCGCGCGCGACGCGAGCCCGATTGTCGAGGCTTCCGCCGAATTGGTCGGATCGCCGATTCAGGGCCGGGCTGAGAAATGCACTGACGAAATAGTTGTGGCCGAAATGCAATTCGACCGCATCGAACCCTGCTGTGACAGCGATCCGGGCGGCCCTCGCGTGATCGGCGACGATGCGATCGATGTCGGACTTCGTGGCAGACCTCGTCAAACGAAGGCTCAACGGGCTGATCTGCCACGTCGGCGCGAGGGCGGTGGCGCGGTTGGATTTCGAATTCGCGACGGGTCCCGCATGCCCGATCTGGGCTGAAATTGCCGCACCTTCGGAGTGCACGGCGTCGGTCAGACGCACGAGTCCCGGCATTGCTTCCTCACGCATCCACATCTGGTGGCGATCGGTTCTGCCCTCGGGCGAGGATGCGCAGTAGGCGACAGTGGTCATGCCGACGCCGCCTGCGGCGAACCCGCGGTGGAAGTCGATCAGCTCCTCGGTGACGAGCGCGTCCGGCGTCCGCCCCTCGAATGTGGCTGCCTTGACGACGCGATTGCGCAGCGAGACCGGGCCGATGGCTGCGGGTTCGAAGATCTTCATGGCATCACTCTGTCGAGGAACGGGTTTCGGAAGATGCGGTGTGGGTCGTAGGCATCGAGCGTCTGGGATGCAGTGTCCCACTCGCTGTAGCGGGAGGGGAGAGTATCGGTCAGAAATTGCCCATCGGCATGCGAGCGGTCTTCCGTGAATGCCCAGCCCTTGGAATACTCCGGCCGTATCGTCCAGCGTGACCCCGAATAGTGTTGATGCATCCACTGTTCCATTTCGCGGAAGAATGCGTACATTCCCGGTGTGCCAGGGATGGAGACGACGTTCATCCAAATCGCAGTGTCCCATTCCGGGTGCTCGACCACCGGGGATAGTGCAGACAAGGACGGCGGCCCGGCGCTGTCGACATCGACGACGTCGTCCAGACCGCACAGTCGTACCTCGAACGGGCCGTTGACCGGATATCGGCCAAGCGAGCTGTAGTGCCGAAGGCGATCGAAGAGCCAGGTCGTCATGTCGTTGATGATCGTGGCGACGTCGGAGCGACGGGCGAGCACGACACCACCGCCCGCGGTGACACGCAGCGTGTCTGCCCGCAGGTAGAACCTGACGTTCTTCGACGTGCCCCAGATATCGGCGGTACCGGTGAGCGCGAGCCCGGCCGTGACGGCACCCAACTGCGACGCGGAGAAGGCTGGCGTGGCCGCCCCGAGATGCGGTGCAACGGAACCGAGTCCGTCGGTGAGTGGCTCGGGAAGCATGTCGGAGAAGGCGTAGTTGTAGGGGCCGGCGACTTCCCTCGAGCCGATCGGGCGCTGCGGTTCGTCGGTCCACACCTTTACCCATGGTGTGTCGGTGAACGGGAACCAGATCGCTTCGACGCTTCCCGACGCGGCAAGCAACCTTTCGAAGGTCCGCCCCGACGCAGCCGCGGGTGCGAACAGTTCTCGCCACCCGATGTCGAGGATGCTCTGACACCGCACACGCCGGTCGGCGCCTGCCTGAAGCGTCACGGAGGTGATGAACGTTCGTCCGAGATGGGTCAGAAGCGGAAGGATGCCCGGGTCGGATCGCGCGAAGGTTCGGCCGGTGTATTCGCCGGAGGACTCGTCCCAGACGACGGCAGTGAGCGCGGTGACGAGGTTGCTCACAGATCCGAAGCTCAGTCCCGGCGTCGCGGTCTGACCGTTAGCCGGGGCGGTGGCGCCGTGAGCGTCGATCGCGAGAGCACCACCGATGGTGATGTCGCCGATGGCGGGGATGCTTGCCCAGCCGAGTCCGACGGCTTCGAGGGCGGTCAGGATGGTCATCAGGCTTGCGCCGCCCTGCGCGGTCACGGTGGCCGGAGTTCCAGCTGGGTCGACGCTCACGCCGGTCAGATGTCTGGTGGTATCCAAGAGGATCACCGTCTCGACGGGGTGGCCGGGTACAACGGTCAGCGGACTCCACCCGTGCATCGACCCGCGTGCACGTAGGGTGTACCCGTGCCCCGCAGCCCAGTTGGCCAGGTTCACCACCTGTTGTTCGTCGCGCGGTGCGCACGTCCAGACGCTGTCGAACTGAATTTCTTTGGACCAGTTCTCGTAGCTCTGTTGGTAGAGATCGATGCCGGGCGGGAACTCGTGCGGAACTCGGAGCGGGGCGTCATCAGCGGGCACAGCCGCTGCTGGAGTCCACGCGGACGACACGGTTGCGGAAACCGCAAAGACCGCTGCCGCACCGAAGAAGCGGCGGCGTGACAGTGCCGCGGGTGTGTTCTGTTCGATCATGCACTGTCTCCCATGCCCAGGATTTCGATGCCAGTGGCATCACAATAGGGGGAACGGGCGAGCAGAGTGACTGAATCGACGAAACCCGACCGCGCCGACGCAGCGAAGCCGGGTCGGCCACGCGACGCCAGCATCGACGACAGGGTGCTCGGTGCTACCCGAGAGTTGCTGGTGGAGCTCGGCTGGGACGAGCTGAGCTTGCGCGGGATCGCCGCGCGTGCGGGAGTCGGCCGCAGCACGATCGACAGACGGTGGTCGTCGAAAGCGGAACTGGTGCTCCACGCAATTCTCGGTTCCACCCCTGATCTCGCGCCCTTCGAAGGCGCCGATACAGATGGGTGGGTGCGGTGGGTTGCGTCGGGAAGTCGCGAGATTTTCGCGATGCCCGAAGTTCGTGCTGCCGTTCCGGGGTTGCTCAGCACATTCACCCGCAACGAGGGCCTGCGGAGTCAGCTGTGGCAGAGCTTCAGTGGCCCGCCGGCCGAACTGTTCTCGGCGGGATCATCCCGAGACCCAGCGGACGCACAGCTCGATGCGCGCGCATTGATCGCGCTGGCGGCCGGTGCATCGCTCTTCCTTAGTGTCGTTGCAACAGAGGATGATACGGATGAAGTGCACAGGCGGATCGGTGAGATGCTGGTGAAGGCGGCCGACGACAGCTGAGGCGTTCGCGGCACTCTCGGTGCCCATCTGGGCGGAACTCGGCCGGACCGGCGGCTACTGCATCGACACGTCGCACACACTCGCCCGGCCCGCCGTCGAAACTCGGTAGCGAGGTTTGCTCGCTCAGCTTCGGGTTACAAATTCACTAATTTGTCTATTCTTCTTACAAAATACGTGTATTGTCCATGTCGCAGTGATCGGACTTACAGAGGAGTGGCGATGACGACATCGGATGTCGAACCCAGGGTGCAGGCGTCTGTCGAGTCGTGGCGCGAGCGTGACCTGAGTGTTTCGACACCACGTTCGATAGCGATCGTCGGCGATGGTGCGGCTGGGTACACAGCGGCCAAAGTTCTGCGCGCCGAGGGATTCACCGGATGCATTTCGATGATCGGTAGCGACCGGTCGGCAACCTACCGGCGACCGGCAGTGTCCAAGGAGCTCTTGGCAGGGAGCAAGTCGGTGGAGCAGGTACTGCTGGGGGAGCCTGTCGTCGATGTGGACGTCTACCCCGGTGTCACCGCAGTGTCGATCTCCGATGATTCAGTCATCGTCGACAACGGCGATCCGATCTCCTACGACGCCTTGCTTCTGGCGACAGGTTCGCGCGCACGGCAACTCGACGATCTCGGCTCCGGTTCGGTCTTCACTCTCCGCACGGCCGCAGATGTGGAACCGCTGCGCAAGGACATCGCGCGCACCGGTTCGCTGCTGGTGATCGGCGGCGGGCTGATCGGGTGCGAAGCCGCCGCGACCGCTCGCACCCTCGGCGCCGAGGTCACGGTTCTGGAAGCAGCGAAGGCGCCCCTGAACAGGATTGCCCCTGAATCGATCTCGCGCATGTACGTCGATATGCACGCAGACAACGGCATCACCATTCATACCGATGTTGCCGTCTCCCAGATCGAGAGGCAAGACGACGGCACCGCCCTTGTCACGGCGCAGGACGGCCGCACCTGGTCTGCCGGAACGGTTCTGTTGGCGGTCGGTTCGGTGCCGAATACCGAACTAGCCGTTGAATTCGGTCTCGCCACCCGTTCCGGGGTCCTGGTGGACGCGAACATGAGGACGTCAGCGCCGAACATCTATGCAGCCGGCGACGTTGCCGAGGTTCCCAATCGCCTACTCGGCGGCACTTACCGAAGCGAGCACTGGAACGGCGCTGTCGACCAGGCGACGAGGGCTGCACGCTCGATGCTCGGCGCGGAGGTCGGCGATCTCGATGTGCCGTGGGGTTGGTCCAACCAGCATGGGGTCAACCTGCAGTTCGCAGGGTGGACCAATGCGGACGACGACTACGTCCTGGTCCGCGGTTCCATCGAGGATCGCCGGTTCACGGTCTGTGCAGTGCGCGGCGACCTGCTCGTGGGAGCCATAGGGATCGGATTCCCCAAGGACATCCGACAGGTCCGCGCCATCATCGCCAACGGAAACCCCGTCGACAAGGATCAGCTGACCGCGGACTGGCTGGAACGACAGTTGTCTGCTGTACGCTAGACAATCGCGGAGGCCGACGAGCTAGCCGGTCATTCCTCTCAGTTGCCGAGCTGCCACAACGAGGGATGCAACGCTGTGCGAGCGCGCATCATCGAGTTCGTTCAGTTGGCGGTTGGCACGGTCGACAAGAGATCGGTTCGCGCGGGCCCAAATGTCGATCGACTCGTCCGGGTCTTCGCTCAATCCGTGCCGAGCGATGCCGTGGACGAGCAAGCGAAGTGACTGATACAGGTCCTCACGTAACGTCATGCGCGCGAGCGTGTGCCAGTTGTCGACCGGCTCCAGCGCCGATACCGCCACGAGCCATCGATCGACGCGAAGTCGGTCCGACAGAGCGAAGTAAACTCGGGCAATCACCGAGACGTCGACGATGCATTCGTCGGCTACTTCCACGATGTCGAGCAGGCTGAACTTGTAGAGGGCGACCGCAACGCCTCGCGCAATCGAGTGACCGGCTCCGATTGCGGTGAAGTCGTCGTGCAGTTCTTGCATCCTGCGTGCCTCCTCGCCCCGCAGGAATTCGTGGACCGAGTCGCTCAGGGAGCGAACCGCCGGACCGAAGCGGCTGATCTCGGTATCGATGTCGAGTGGTTGTCGAGCGTGCGCGAGAAACCACCGAGCACCGCGATCGAGAAGCCGCCTGCTCTCCACCACAAGTCGATACTCGGCGTCCGGGGCCAGATGGGCATCGACGATGTCGTCCACCAGCGTCGACACTCCGAAGACCTCGTTTGCCACCAGGTAAGCCCGCAGCACGTCCTCGTCCGTTGCGCCGGTGTCCTCGCGCAGCCGAAAGCAGAAGGTCAATCCACCGACCGCGAAGATCTCGTTCACCAGGGTCGTCGAGAGGATCTCGCTGCGGAGGGGGTGCTGCGCGATATTGCTGTTGTCGCGCAATCCTGTGGGGAAGTAGTTGTCCAGCCGGTCGACCAAGTGCGGATCGTCGAGTACCTGGGCGCTGGCGAGTGCGTCCGAAAGATCCGTCTTGGCGTGGGCCAGCAGGGTGGCCAACTGCGGAGACGTCAGGCCCTCGCCTCGGGCGACGAGCTGCTCGAACTCGCGGGCGGTCGGAAGCGTCTCGAGTTCGCGATCGAGACCGCGGCGTGTTTCGAGATCGGCGATCATTCGCGCGTGGATCTCGGCATGACGGGCCGATGTCGAACGCGCGTCGCCGAGCACTCGGTTCTGTGCGCGGTTGTTCTCGAGAACCAATTCGCCGACCTGATCGGTGAAGGACGCCAGCAGGTGGGCGCGGTCGGCAGCGGACAACCGGTCTTCGGGTGCCACCGTATCGAGCAGCACTTTGATGTTGACTTCGTGATCCGAGCAGTCGACCCCGGCCGAGTTGTCCATCGCATCGGAGTTGATCTTCCCGCCCGCCCGCGCGAACTCGACGCGTCCACGTGCGGTGACGCCGAGGTTTCCGCCCTCTACGACGGCGCCGCACCGCAACTCGTCGGCATCGACGCGGACTCCGTCGTTGGCTTTGTCGCCGGCATGCGAGTCCGACTCGCTGTGCGCTTTGACGTACGTTCCGACGCCACCGTTGAACAGCAGGTCGACCGGTGCCTTCAACACCGCGCGGATGAGCTCGTTCGGATCGAGACTCATTACGTCGTCGGCGATGTCGAGTGCGTCCCTCATCTGAGGTGAGATCGGAATCGACTTCGTCTCGCGTGAGAAGACCCCACCGCCGGGGCTGATCAGGTGTTCGTCGTAGTCGTTCCACGATGAGTTCGGGAGCTCGAACAGACGTCGACGTTCGAGGTAGGAGGCAGCGGTGTCGGGATTCGGATCGATGAAGATGTGGCGGTGGTCGAAAGCGGCGACGAGTGCAAGCGTTGTGCTGGACAGCATTCCGTTGCCGAACACGTCTCCGCTCATGTCCCCGATCGCCGCGACGGTGAAGCGGTCGCGCTGTGCGTCGATGCCGTTTTCGGCGAGGTGCCGGGTTGCGCTGACCCAGGCTCCCGCGGCGGTGATCCCCATCTTCTTGTGGTCGTAGCCGACAGAACCGCCCGACGCGAACGCGTCATCGAGCCAGAAGTGGTAGTCGCTCGCTACCTGGTTCGCGAGATCGGAGAACGTCGCCGTCCCTTTGTCCGCTGCGACAACGAGGTACGGGTCGTCGCCGTCACGGCAGATCACCGACGGTGGGTGGATGACTGTGCGCTGCGAATCGAGGTTGTCGGTGACGTCGAGCAGACCGGCGATGAACTGCCGGTAGCAGCGGCGGGCTTCGTCGAGTAGCAGCTGTCGATCCGCTGCGCGATCTCCTGTGGAGGGAGGGGGATTGCGGACGACGAACCCGCCTTTTGCTCCAGCCGGCACGATGACTGCGTTCTTCACAGACTGCGCTTTGGCCAACCCGAGTATTTCTGTGCGGAAGTCGTCGAGCCGATCGGACCAGCGAAGCCCTCCTCTGGCCACCGATCCGAATCGGAGGTGAACTCCTTCGACATCGGGGGAGCAGACGTAGATTTCGTGCAGTGGTCGCGGTTGCGGGAGCTCGTCGATCAACGCGGGGACGAGCTTGAACGACAGGTGGCGTCGCTGCAGACCAAGGCCGCCGTCACGGTGGAAGTTCGTCCGCACGGTGGCTGTGATCAGTCCCCGGTATGCGCGAATGACTTTGTCGGCATCCAGATTTCGAATGAGATCGAGCAGCGAATCGACTCGGGCGAGGCAATCTTCGACGAGCCGACGACGGCGTTCCGGGTCCCTGGTCGAGGTGGGATCGAACTGCGCATGGAAGAGGTCGATGAGAGCGCGGGCGGTCGCCGGGTTATCGAGGAGGATGGCTTGAATCCGGTAGAGGCTGTGCGGCAGATTGGTCTGCTTGAGATAGCGTCCGTATGCACGCAGGACGAACACATCGCGCCAATCGAGCCCGGCGGTCAGCACCAGCACTGCGAATCGGTCCAGCTCGGTCCAGCCCGCCCACATCGCGCGGACGGCATCGGCCAGCCTGGACTCGATATGATCATGTACGTTGTCGCCGTCGATGATTCGCGCGGAAGTGCTGAATTGGTGGACGAAGCAGATCAGCCCGTCGCGGCGGGCCAGCGTCACGGTTCGCTGGTCGGTGATGCTCAGATCGAAGCTGTCCACCAATTGCAAGACGCGTTCCAAGGAGACTGGACCGTCGCTGCTGTAGAACGTGATCTTCGGTGCGCTCGCACTCGAGGCATCGACGTCGATCTCGACGGAGTTCTCACCCAGCGCGATGACCCTGGACGTGTTGACCTTCGGCTGTTCGTCGGGGATTTCGACGTAGTCGTCGAGTGTTGTGGCTGCGGCATGGGTGGTCGTCTTCATTGGTCTCTCCATTGAGATCCGAACGCGTGCTGGGTGGGTGGGGCGAGAATCGGTGGAACGGATTCGCCCCGCGGGCATCGTCGACCGCGGGACGAATCGTCGTCCTGACCGATTTCGGTCAGGACACGATGTGTGAATCCGCTACGTCGAGTGCGCCATCGAGAGCTGCGAGGCCTTCGGCTACCTCGGTGTCGCTGACCGTGCACGGAGGCACGGCGTGGATCCGATTGAAGTTGGCGAACGGGAGAATGCCGTGCTGCTTGCATGCCGCAATGACCTCGCCCATTGCCGGACTGCTGGTGCCGTAGGGTGCCAACGGCTCTCGCGTCGTCCGATCGGTGACCAGTTCGATTGCCCAGAACACTCCGAGGCCTCGTACCTCGCCGACCGATGGATGCTTCGCTGCGAGGTCTCGCAAGCCTGGGCCCAGAACATCGGCTCCGATCCGTGCGGCGTTCTCGACGATCTTCTCGTCGGTCATTGCATTGATCGTTGCCACGGCCGCTGCGGTCGCCAGTGGGTGTCCCGAGTAGGTGAGGCCACCGGGGTATGCCCGCTCGGAGAAGGTGCCTGCGATCTTCTCGCTGATGGCAACACCGCCGAGAGGGACGTAGCCGGAGTTCACACCCTTGGCGAAGGTGATGAGGTCAGGTGTGACTCCGAAGTGATCGATGGCGAACCATCGACCGGTTCGGCCGAACCCTGCCATCACTTCGTCGGCGATGAAAACGATGCCGTATCGATCGCAGATTTCCCTTACACCCTGCATGTATCCGGCGGGGGGAACCATGATTCCTGCTGTCCCCGGAACCGATTCGAGGACGATCGCCGCGATCGAGGTCGGCCCCTCGAGCTGGACCGTGCGCTCGAGTGATTCGAGTGCGCGTTGGCACTCCTGCTCCTCGGTCGTGGCATGGAACTGCGACCGGTAGAGGAACGGCCCGGCGAAGTGGACGACCCCGCTGTTGCCGTAGTCGTTGGGCCAGCGCCGAGGATCGCCCGTGAGGTTGATAGCGGTGTCCGTGCCGCCGTGGTACGAGCGGTAGCGGGCAAGCACCTTGTACCGTCCGGTGTGCAGACGGGCCATACGGACAGCATGTTCGTTCGCATCCGCGCCGCCGTTGGTGAAGAAGATCTTGTCGAGATCACCAGGGGTGCGTTCGGCGATCAGGCGGGCCGCCTCGGATCGTGCATCGTTGACGTATTGCGGTGCGACGGTACACAGCTTCGCGGCCTGCTCGCGAATTGCTTCGACAATGCGCGGATGCTGGTGTCCGACATTGGTATTGACCAACTGGCTGGAGAAATCGAGCAAGCGTGTGCCGGTGCCGTCCCAGACGTAGGATCCTTCCGACGCCACGATGGTCATCGGGTCGATCAGCCCCTGCGCGGACCAGGAGTGGAAGACATGGCTGCGGTCGAGTTCGTAGGCCCTGCGGCCCCGCTCCAATTCCGCGTCGAGATTCAACCCGCGCGGCAATACTGAGTGCGAGGTCATTGTCTCCGAGGTCATTGTCATGGTCTCGTCCTTCCGTCAGCTGTTTTCGGGGAAGCCGAGGTTGATACCGCCGTGGCTGGGGTCGAGCCAGCGGCTGGTGACGGCTTTACCGCGGGTGAAGAAGTGGAC